>JAFDYG010000247.1 GCA_018267545.1 Bacteroidota bacterium | reverse complement strand
TTGAAGAACTTCGGTGCGACCATCGCCCTGGGTAAGCAGCTCAACTGGCCGGATAACTACTTTACGCTGACCTATTCGCTCAACTATACCCAGTATGACCTGAACAACTATCCGTTGTTTACCTCGGCCTTCCGGAATGGCCGTTCCACCAACTTTAGCTTCAAGCTGGCGTTGAGCCGCTATAGCCTTGACCAGCCCATCTATCCCAGGAGCGGTTCCAACCTCTTGCTGAGCGTACAGCTTACGCCGCCATACTCCACGATCAATCACGGCCTGACACAGGCGGATAGCTATAAGCTGCCGGAATACCATAAATGGAGATTCACGAGTGACTGGTACCTGCCGATCGGGAACGCCATGGGCGCCGACAAGAGCCGCCAGTTCGTACTGAAGGCCTCCGCCAAGTATGGCTTCATGGGCCGTTACAATGCCGGTCTCGGCTTCTCGCCCTTCGAACGCTTCCAGGTGGGTGACGCAGGTCTGACCAACAACTTCGGTCTGCTGGGTTACGATATCATCTCGCAAAGAGGTTATCCGGTGTATGAAAACTCCGACCCGAAGGTCAACCCCGACCAGCAGCAGGCTAGCCAGTTCTTTACCATCTTTAATAAATATACCCTGGAATTGCGGTATCCGTTTACGACCAACCCCAGCAGCACGATCTATGGCCTGACCTTCTTCGAGGCTGCCAACGGCTGGTACAACTACACGGATTACAACCCCTTCCGCCTTCGCCGGAGCGTCGGTGTAGGGATGCGTTTCTTCCTGCCGATGTTCGGTCTGCTTGGCTTCGACTACGGTATCGGACTCGACCGCATTCAGAATGGGTCCCTGCGGGACGCGACCAGATTTACCTTTATGTTGGGGTATGAACCGGATTAATTGTATTATATTTCGTGCCTAAATAAGCTGACCATGCTGAAAAAAACACTCCTCTCCGCCTTATTCCTGATGGGCCTCTTTTTTGCCGGACACGCACAGGCCAGGTATGCCATCGTAGATACCAAGTTTATCCTCGATAAGATGCCGGACTATAAGGACGCACAGAAGAAATTGGATCAGCAGAGCGCGTTGTGGCAAAAGGAGATCGACGAGAAACAAACCGCGCTGGACAAGATGTATAAGGAATACGACGCGGAACAGGTAATGCTCAGCGATACCCTGAAGAAGAAAAGG
>JAFDYG010000246.1 GCA_018267545.1 Bacteroidota bacterium | reverse complement strand
CGATGGAGATTTCCTTATGCATTTGGGCTTTGACCTGGGCGTCGAGCTGGATCATCTCGTTATAGTAAGGTTCTGCGAGCTTGTATTTGCCCATTTGGAAATAGCAGTCGCCCAGGACGGAGGCAACGATTTCCTTGTCTACCAGCCTGAGAGTCGGGTATTGTTTTATGAAGCGGTTTGCGAATGCGAGCGCGGTATCTGTCTGACCTTTTTCGAGATAGCACTGGACGGTCCTGGACATTATCGGGAACAGGTAGCGGTCTCTTCCGGTGATCAGATTTCTGAGCGCCGCCTGGTAGCAAAAAAGACTTTTGTCCACATCTGCCAGAGCGTGATACGCTTCTCCCATTTGATAATACATGGCGCCCTGGGGAGGTGTTTTATTTTCTTCCATGTTGGTGAGCGCTGCCTGCATATAGGAGATGCTCTTTTGATAGTTTCCTTTTAAAAAACTAATGTGCGCCAGCTGAGAATAGGAAGGAACCTTGTTGGGGTCGTTATTCGCCTTTTTAAACTCAAGGTCTTTCAGGTAGTATGTTTCTGCAGAATCCCATTGGTTGTGGAGCTCGTAGATGTAACCTATATTTCTCAGGATGCTGGGCGATTCGGTCTTGTCGCCGAGCTTTTGGTACAGCTCGAGCGCCTTTTTGTAGCTGGATATTTCATCGGCAAAGGTGCTGTCGTTGTCGGGCAGGTAGGAGCCCAAGGAACGCCACCAGTATGCCTCTGCGAATGAATCGTTGGCTCGTTTGCTTTCTTCGATGATTTGGAAGAAGCTGTGTTTTCCCTCCGTTAAATTTCCTGTGGTAAACTGATATTTCGCGAGCAGGCAGAGTGTTTTGGCTCTCAGGGGCCTGGAATTTAACGAGTCGCTGAGGCGGCGCGCCATTGCGATGAAATGATAAGACGTGTCAAGATTGGGCTTGAGCTCGCCGGGTTTAAAGAGGTATCGCTCCGCCAGCATCACTTGCAGGCGGACTTTTAGGGCGCCTGCAGTATTTTCCATGATCTGGACGGCGGTGGGGAATTTTAGCTCTTCGGCGTAGGCGTTGCCCAGGAGGAAGACGGCGTCGTCATAGCCGGCGGGGAAGCCGATTTGCGAGCTGAGGTCGCGGGCCTGGGTCGAGAGCAGGATGGCGCTGTCGAGGATATGGTCGTTGTCGGGCATTTTGTAGAGGTAGAGGCTGTCGATGGCGAGGTAGAGGCGGACGGCGTTGGTGTCTTTGGGGGATTGTTGTAGCCGGGCGGTGAAGGCGGCGACTTTTTCGAGGGTGCTTTGGGCCTGGGTATGGGGGCTGGCGAGGAGCAGGAGCAGTATGTAGGCAGTCTTTGGCAACAGGCCTCAAGTTATAAAAAATTTTCGGGTTTGTCTTCTCGGAAGGTGAGGCGGAGCTCGAGACCGGACTGGCTGATGAAGGATAGCTGTCCTTCGAGCTGGTCGGCGAACATCTTGATCAGCTGGATGCCGAGGGTGCGGCTTTTGCCGATGTCGAAGCCGGCGGGAAGGCCGCGGCCGTTGTCGGCGATGGAAAGGAGGATACGTCCGGTTTCGGCGTATTTGAGGGTGATGGAGATGGCACCGGGGTGCTTGTCGCAGAAGGCGTATTTTACTGCATTGGTAACGGCTTCGTTGATGATCAGGCCGAGGGGAACTACCTGGGAGATATCGAGGGCGATGGGGTCGACGTCGCTGTAGAAATAGATTCGGTCGGCATTGGTCAGGCTTTGCTGGAGCGAGCTGATCATGTTGTTGACGTAATCTTCCATCTGGATGGTCGTCTTCTCTTCCTGCTGGTAGAGCATCTGGTGGATGATCGCAATGGTATGCATGCGCTCGCGGCTTTCCATGAGGGCGTCCATCGAGGCGGAATTATCTGCGTATTGGGCCTGGGCGTTTAGCAGGCTGATCACGATCTGGAGGTTGTTTTTTACCCGGTGGTGGATTTCTTTTACGAGCCAGGCCTTTTCTTTCACCAGATTTTCCAGGAGCTCATTCTTTTGGTTGGCGGTGATGTTGTACATCTTCCGGAGGTTGGACTGCCTATATAATAGTATGGCGATGATTAACAGGAGGGCGATTACGCCGATCGTAACGTTTCTTATGATATTAGCCTGTTTGGCCCTGGATTCCTCGAGCATCGCCTTTTGGTTGAGGAGGGTGATCTGGTTTTGTTTCTTCTCGGTTTCGAATTCTATTTCCAGGTTGGCGATCTGTTTGCTTTTGGTGGCGTCGAAGATGGAGTCTTTGGCGTCGTTTTGTTTTATGAGGTCAGTTATGGCCTCCTGGTATTTGCCGCTGGCGGAGTCGAGGGAGAATTGCAGCTTATAGTTCTGGGCGATGCCGGAGAAGCTTTTTAGCGAGTCGACGAGGTCCCGGTCTTTTTTTAGATAAGTCTGGGCTTTTTCGTAGCTGGCGGTTTTTATGTAGTAGTTGGCGATGAGCTGATAATAGAGGCTGAGGGTATATAGATTGATATTGGGATTGGAGGCTTGCTGGATGAGGCGGTCGCAGTAGAAGCGGGCCCTGTCGTATTCTCCGAGCGCCATATAGATCTTCAGATAGGTGTGGCTGATGCCGAAGTCTCCGCCTTCGTATTTCATCGAAGCGGGCTGGGTATATTGGCGGGTGATGTCGTGGAAGAAGCGGACGGCTTTCTGGGGGGCGTTCATGGCGAGGTAGGCGTCGACGACGTTGGCGGATAGGAGGTAGACGGTGGGGGTGTCTTTGTCTTGTTTGGCGATGTCGAGGGCTTGTGAGAAAAATTGCAGGGCTTTTTCGGGTTCCTTCAGCTTGATGTAGGTATAGCCGATGTTGTTGTTGATCTGACAGATCAGGTTGACATTGTCGCTGCTGCTATTGGTCGCTATTTTTAGCGCCAGCAATTCGTTTTGCAGGGCTTGCCGGTAGTCGCCTTCTTCGTAATAGAGACGGCCCAGGAGGGAGACGGCGCCTTGCTTGTCCTTTATGCCGGCCTGGTCGTAGTATTTGAGGGCTGACTTTACTTCGGCGAATGCGCTGCGGTTGTCGTTGACCAGCTGGTGGAGGTCGGCGAGGAATCTGTAGCAGCGGGCCAGCTCGAAGAAATGATTTGTTTGCTCGAAGGCGGTAATGGCCAGCTGGAGATATTTGATGCGTTCCAGCATGGTTTCGTGAAAGAAGTCGCTCGTGTAGTAGAGGGACATTTCATAGTAGGCCTTGCCGAGCAGGGCCTGGTTGTTGGATGATTTGGAGAGGGTTATTACTTTTTCGAGAGTTGCCTTGCCGGCTTGTATGTTTCCTTGTGCTTTATAGAGCGCGGCCTGGACGATCAGGCTTTGTTCGGTAAAGAAGGGGTATCTGGTCTTTTTGTTTAGCTGCTCGGCTTCGTGGAGGTAGTCGTTGGATGCTTTTAGCATGGTGTCGGAGATCCGGCGGAGGTGGACGTTGAAAGAGGCCAGCTGGAGCAGGTCGGTTATGCGGTCTTTGTCTTTGATAGGTTTGTTTAGTTCTGCCTGTACGGAGTCTGCTTCTTTTGGGGTAATATCTTGCGCTCTCCCTGATGATATCAGGAATACTATTATTGCGGTCAGGTAAAAGCGCAAGATCATTGGCTATCTTTCTTGCGCTAAAGTATTGAATTTCTGCAAATATCAGTGTCTTTCATACTCTACGACGAACTGGCCGCCGGCCTGGATGACCAGGCCGATGGGATAGTGTCCATTAAATTTCACGGGCAATCCAAATGAATTATAAGCGTCTGCCTGGAAGGCGTTGTTGACGCTAAAGTTATTGCTGAGGAACATCCAGACGGCATTTGTGCGCAGGTAGCTCACTTTATTGTCGTAGGTAGCTCCTGTAACGAGATTGCCGGATGCGTCATAGGTAAAGTTGGTTACTTCGCCGTATGGAGTGATTGTTCTGAAAGTAGAGTCGATGCGCTGGATGATGCGGCCTTGTTTATCATACTTGAACCAGCGAACCATGCCTCCGTATTTGGGGATGCCGACCGGTATCGAATCATAGTAGGTGCCAAATACGTATTGAGAATCCAGGACGATCTGGTTTCGATCATTGTAGAAGTATTTGTCCCATGTTTCATATGCGTACGCTTCATATGGACGAAGGAACCAGATAAGCCGGTTGAGCTTGTCGTATTTGAAATAGCAGTTGGGATTGCCTGTAGTGACTTGCGAAGTCATTACGGTAAGGGGTAATCCGAGTTTGTTGTAACTGAAGGTGTATGCCAGGGTATCCCATGGGTTGCCAAATGCTGCATTCACGGTAATCTTCTTGATTCTATAGGGGGTAGGATCGGGATTTGGGAAGTAGGGATTGTCTTTTACGCAGCTTTGCAGGATGAAAAGGGTCATGAAGAAAAGTGCGCAGGTGCGTGCAAAATGCAGCGGGCTTGAGGGGAAATTGATTTTCATAAAAATAAGTTTAGCGGCTGAAATTATTTTTTTAGACGCTTCTCTTTTATGAATTCAATCAATGGGCCGGCTGATTTTCGTTATAATTTTTTTTACCTGAATTTTTTAATTAGAGACAGGAAGTCGGACGAAGAAGGTTGTTCCGGCGTTTTCGGCGCTTTCGAACCAGATGGAGCCGGCGTGTGCTTCTACGATCTGTTTGCAGATGGATAGGCCGAGGCCGAAGGTCGGTTCGCCGGCGGTACCCTTTCTTTTGGCCAGGGTGAATGGATCGAAGAGCTGGTGGGCGAGTCTGGGGGGGATTCCTATTCCTTCGTCTTTTACCGATAGGAGGAGGTGGTCGCCTTGTTCTTTTGCGGCGATGGTAATGGTCGAGCCGGAAGGGCTAAATTTTATGGCGTTTACGATCAGGTTGTCGATGACGCGTCTCATCTGTTCGCGGTCGATGTACAGGGTGGTGGGCGGGATGGGGCAGATGAGGAGCGATTGTTCTTTATCCGCGGCTTTAAACTTTAGTAACCCGGCGACGCTTTGCAGCAATTCTCCCAGGTCTACCGATTCTTTGTGGAGGGATTCGGGCCGGAATTCGAAGTCTGTTTCCAGTAGTTCTCCGATCAGCCGGAGACATTGGCTGCCGGCCTGGTGGACGAGCTTGAGCATGTTGCTGTCCGGGGTCTCGAGCATTATCTGGCTGGCCGATACGACGGCGCCGATGGGATTTCGGAGGTCGTGGGCGACGGCTTTCAGGAGTCTTGCGTACTGGCTGTTCCGTTTTTCGAGGGAGGCGCTGATGGCTTCCAGCTCGGCGTATTGTTTTTGCAGGAGCTGGTGTGTTTGCTGGTTTCGCCGGGAGCTGAGCCAGAGCAGGACGATGATGGCGATGGCCATCAGGCAGGCCATGCAGGCCAGCCACAGGAGGCGGGCGTTATAGTTGGAGCGTTGTTGGGCGAGGGTGAGCTGCTGGTCTTTGAGGGCGAAGTCGATGTAGTCGAAGCCTTCGCGTCTGTTATTTTCTTCCTGTTCGGCGTAGGCGTCGAGGAGCTTCTGACTATACAGATAGGCTTTAGACGTATCTCTTCTCGCCGCGTAGAAGTCGAAGAGCTTTTGGGCGACGGCAGCTTCATAGCTTTGAAACTTTTTCTCGTCGGTTACGGTAAGGGCCTGCTTATAATAATCGACTGCTTTTGCGGAATCTGATGTGGCGAACAGGTCGCCTAGCTCTATCATCATGTCGACGGTCATAAAGAATAGCCCCCTGGCTTTTCCTTCGGTTAAAGAATGCTGGAGCAGTGCGATTCCCGAGTCTCTCTGGCCGGTGCTGATCAGGCGGTTCGCCTTTAGCTGATCGATGGCTAGTAACAGACGGGTGTCGTGGTAGCGGGTTGCAATTTCGACGGCCTTTTCGATCAGCCGGTCGGTATTTTCTTTCGTAAACTGCTCCGGGTATTGCAGGAGGTTATTATAGATCAGGATGGAAACGATGGAATCATGGGAAAGATGAGCGCTTAAGTTGAATGCCTGTCGGAAGTTTTCCTTAGCTTTTTCGTTCTTGCCTTCGCCTGCGTGCACCATGGCCATGTTCATCAGGGTTTGGACGATGTTGGAGGAGTCTCTAAGGGCGTTATATTGGTTATAGGCGTCGTTGTAGAAGCGGAGGGCGGTCTGGACGTCTCCTTTTACGTCGGCTGTGACGCCCTTGTTATTGGTGGCGTCGGCTTTTCCCTGGGCGTAGTCGATACGGTTGGCTATTTCGGAAGCTTTGTTGGCGTAGAAGGCGGTACTGTCGGCGTTTTGCTCGTATAGGAGCATGGCGAGGCGGTTCAGCGCGTCTACGTATTGGACACTATCGGTGATAGCCGGGAGCCGGTTTTCGATGAGACGGATATTGTCCTGTTGAGAGAGACAAGGAATGCTGATCAAAAGATAAAGGCAAAAGGGTATAGTTCTTTTCAATTCGATAGGATTAGCGCTAATATAATTACTTTTTTTAATCTTTTGAAGAGTGAGTGTTTTGTCCTTTAGAATTGCTTTAAAATGTATTTAGAAAGTCTTTAGAAAGTGCTGCTAATCATTTAGTTGAGACTTTATTTTCCTGGAATCGTAAGCGGCCTTTCCGCATTTCGTAAGATATTGCCGGCGGTTGATGGGCAACTTTGCGCCATCAATTTATAACCATGAAATTTAACCTACTGACGTTTAGTTTATTTGCGGGCGTGACTGCTTTTTCTGTTTCCTGTAAGAAAGACGATAAGATACCGGAATATGCGGTTCCCACTACCTATTCCTTCGACAATGTCGAGTATAAGGAATCGGGTGCGAGGATCAGCATGTGGGTCGGGTATACGGGTATACTGGGCAAGTCGAATGTGCGGCAGCTCAGCCAGGATACGGTCAACAACCTCTGGAACAATACAGGCAAGTCGTTTACTACCGAGACGGCGAACACGATACCGTATACTTTCGATGTGCTGAACAATTTGACGTATAACCTGGCGGGTAAGGCGGCCGATGCGGCTTTGCTGAAATCGTATGCCGACTCGATGGTTGTGGTCAGCAAGTTTTACAACACGACGGGTTCGAGGGGTGTTGCCGGGAAGATCGGCACGCGCATCTTCAACTATACCGGTGTGGAGTTCAATCAGCTTGTTGCAAAGGGTCTGATGGGGTCGCTGGTTCTTTCGAACGTCAGCAGTCTGCTGGATGCTGCGAAGTCGGCGGACAACAATACCGTTGTGGCCGGCCAGGGTACGGCGATGCAGCACAACTGGGATCTGGCTTTTGGCTATATCGGGATTCCGAAGGACTATGATTCGGGGAAGGTTTACACGAATACCACTGCGGATCGTCCGCTGGCGGTTGGCGGATATTTTGGAGAAAGGGGTAAGTACATCAAGTCCGGGGGTACGGTGTTCGAGGCTTTCCGTAAGGGGCGTGCCGCTATTGGCGCCAAGGACTATGCTGTCCGTGATGCCGCTGCTGCTACGATCAAGGAATTTGTAGAGAAGACGCTGGCTGCGGGCGCCTATTATTATTTCGGCGCTGCGCAGACTCAAAACGATCTGTCTGCGAAGTTCCATGGGCTTTCGGAAGGAGCAGGGTTTATCGTTGGGCTGAAGTACCGGCCGTCTACGAGCAAGCTGACGGAGGCAAACTATCAGATTCTGCTCGGTATTGCAAAGAGCGATTTTTATGCGCTGGCGGATGATGCTGCCAACACGAAGCTGAAACAGGCGCAGAGCATTCTGACCGCGGCTTATGGTCAGCTGCAGCCTTAGGAAATAGGTCGTTGGTTTTTTTCACTGATGCTACCGGTTAGGAGAAGTCTCCTGGCCGGTAGCTTTTAAAATTTTTATATGGGAAGGTCGAGGTTCTTTTTTATGCTTTTGGGTATTGCTGTTTTTCTTGGTTGTGGGAAGAGTGGTGGTGATGGCGGGGGCGGCTCGCAAAATAGCAGTGACGATTTCAAGAAGGGGATGCTGGTCAACTATGCCGACAATATCATCATTCCTGCGTATGTCGATTTGAATGCGAAGCTGGGGACCTTGGAGACCAGTGTCAATGCGTTTCTGGCGGCGCCGTCTACGGTCACGCTGGAGGCGGTGAGGGCTCCTTTCAAGAGCGCGTATCAAAGCTACGAGAAGACTTCGGCCGCTTATTTTGGGCCGGCGGCGGCGCTGCAGATGAACAATACTGTCAACACCTGGCCCTGTGTGGTGTCGAAGATAGAGGCGGGGATACAGTCGGGTGTTTACAATCTTACGCTGCCATTGGTTTCGGATAGCATACAGGGGTTTCCTGCGCTGGATTATTTGTTTTTTTCCGCGGGAGCGCTTGGGAAGTATCCGAATGCGAACCGGGAGAAATATGTGCGGGATGTGCTTGCGCGGATGAAGACGCTGGTGAGCGGCACGCTTGGTCAGTGGCAGAATAGCTATCGGGCGGCGTTTGTGGCTTCGCTGAAGACGGATGTGGGGAGCTCGATCGGCTTTATGGTCAATCAATTTGCGTTCGAGATGGATGCGATGAAGGGGCCGAGGATCGGTTGGCCGTTTGGAAAGCAGTCCAATGGGATTGTTTTTGCGGACAAGTGTGAAGGGTATTATTCGGGGAATTCTCTTTCGCTGGCGGTTGCGAACCTGACGAGTCTCAAGAATTATTTTGCCGGAGGGAGCGGGGATGGGATTGCGGACTACCTGGTGTTTTTGAAGCGGGAGCAGCTTAGTAAAGACGTCCTGGCGCAGTTCGACGTGGCGCTGGGGGCTTTGCAGGCGATACCCGAGCCTTTGTCGGATGCTTTTACGAAGAATGCCTCCCAGGTAGAGGAAGCGTACCGGCAGGTGCAGAAACTATTGACGATGATCAAGACCGATGTGTCTTCGGCGACGGGGGTACAGATTACTTATATGGACAATGATGGAGACTAAACAGCTCGAGAACGAGGTTAGGTGGCAGGAAGAGGGGAGGATGGGGATCTGGGAGCGGCTGGGACTGGACCGGCCGGTTTCGATTGCCCCGCTCGTCTTCTTTCGGATCTGTTTTGGGCTGCTGATGTTTGTCAGCATGCTGCGGTTCGAGTGGCGGGGATGGGTGGAGTCGGTCTATATAAAGCCGCGGTATCACTTTACCTACATGGGGTTCGAGTGGGTAGGGCCGTTGGGCGGGGTGGGGATGCATGTGTTGTTCCTCGTGCTGGCGCTGGCGGCGTTGCTGATCACGCTAGGGTTTTTGTACCGGATGGCGATGGTCGTATTCTTTCTGGGGTTTACGTATGTGGAGCTGATCGATGTCACTACCTATCTGAATCATTATTACTTCATCAGTCTTGTTGCTTTTTTGTTGATCTGGCTGCCGGCGAACAGGGCTTATTCGCTGGATGTGCTTTGGCGGCCGGAATTGCGGAGCCCGACGGCGCCTTTGTGGACGATCGGGATTATCCGGTTCCAGGTGGGGGCGGTATATGTGTTTGCGGGGCTTGCGAAACTGAATATCGACTGGCTGATACATGCGGAGCCGATGAAGACCTGGCTGCCGGCGAAGAGCCATCTGCCGGTGGTGGGTCAGCTGTTGTATAAAGAGTGGGTGGCGTATGTTTTTTCCTGGTTCGGGACGGCTTATGATCTTTTTATCGTCTTCTTCCTGCTTTGGGGGAGGACGAGGGCGGCGGCGTATGTGTTTGTTTTGGTGTTTCATGTGGCTACGGCGGTATTTTTTCCCGGGATCGGGCTGTTTCCTTATGTGATGATGCTGAGCAGTCTGATCTTTTTTCCGGGGGAGGTTCATGAGCGGCTGTTGCCTTTTTATAAAAGGGTTGGTTTGGTGACTTATCCGAGGCGGAGGGTGGTTCCGGTGCTGGTGGGACTGTATGTGCTGGTGCAGGTGCTTGTGCCGATGCGGTATTTGTTGTATCCGGGAAGACTTTTTTGGCATGAGCAGGGGTATCGGTTTTCGTGGAGGGTGATGTTGATGGAGAAATCAGGGGCGGCTTATTTTACGGTGAAGGATGAAAGTGGGGAGAAGTCGTTTGTGGTGGATAATAAAGAGTTTTTGACGCCGGTTCAGGAGAAGATGATGAGTACGCAGCCGGATATGATTTTGCGATATGCGCATTATTTGGCTGGAAGGTTCGAGGAGAGAGGTTGGGCGGAGCCGAGGGTTTATGGGGAGGTGTATGTGGCGTTGAATGGGAGGAGGTCGAGGCTGTTTATAGATTCGACGGTGAATTTGGCTGCGGAGAAACTATCCTGGAGGCATTACGATTGGGTGCTTCCATTTAATGATGAAAAATGAAAAGATTAGTTACGATTTTGTTTTGTTTTTTTGGTTTGGGAGCTTTTGCGCAGGTGACGCTTAGTGGGACCGTTTGGGCGGGGGATGAATTGGGGGAGGGGGCGACGGTTGTGCTAGAGCCGGGGAGTAAGAAGAAGGTGGCGAGCGATAGAGGCTTTTTTCGTTTTGCCGGGTTGGATACGGGGAAGTATGAGATTGTGGTGACGCTGGCGAATTTTTCTTCGTTGCGGCGGGAGGTTGTTTTGAGAGGTGATCTGCAATTAGATCTGCGGCTGGAGCGGAACGAGGTCCTGGATGAGGTGTTGATAACGGGGTATAAGAGTGCGACGGTATCGGGGCGGCTCAAGGACGTGGATGGAACGGCTATCTATGCGGGCAAGAAGACGGAGGTTATCAATTTGAAAAATCTGAATGCGAATCTGGCGACGAATAATACGCGGCAAATCTATGCGCGGATTCCCGGGTTGAATATCTGGGAATATGACCGGGGCGGGCTGCAGCTGGGGATTGGGGGGCGGGGGCTTAGTCCGAACCGGTCGTCCAATTTCAATATCCGCCAGGATGGGTACGATATCAGCGCCGATGCGCTTGGGTATCCGGAGAGTTATTATACGCCTTCTGCGGAGGCGATGGAGAAGATCGAGATTGTACGGGGGGCGGCGAGCCTGCAGTATGGGCCGCAGTTTGGGGGGCTTATCAATTTTGTCATGAAAGAAGGGCCTGCGGCAAAACCATACGAAGTAACCAGCCGGCAGACGGTGGGTTCCTATGGCTTCTTCAATACCTTCAATAGCGTGGGTGGGACGGTTGCGAACGGCAAGCTCAACTATTACACCTTCTATCAGTATAAGCGCGGAGATGACTGGCGTCCCAATAGTCATTACGATCAGCACAATGCATATGTTCATCTGTCGTATGCGGTTAGTCCGAAGCTGAAGGTCACGGGGGAGTATACGTTGATGAAGTACCTGGCGCAGCAGCCGGGGGGGCTGACCGATCAACAGTTCTATGAAGACCCTTCGGTATCGGTGAGGGCGCGCAACTGGTTCCAGGTAGATTGGAATTTGATCAATCTGACGTTCGATTATGCCTTTAACGACAATACGCGGCTGAACTGGAGGAACTATACGTTGCAGGGGGGACGGAAGGCGTTGGGGATTTTGAGCTATATCAATCGGCCGGACCCGGGGGGTGCGCGTGATCTTATGACGGATAAGTATAGCAATTTTGGGTCTGAGCTTCGGCTGATTCATCAGTATGGATTGGGTGGTTCTGAAAAACATACGCTGCTGGTCGGTACGCGTGTCTATCGGGGGCTTACTATCCGGAAGCAGGGTTCGGCGGATGATGGGTCGGGGGCTAGTTTTAGATTTAATGGACCGGAGCCGGATGAATCGAACTATCGGTTTCCGGGGGTGAATATCGCAGGGTTTGCGGAAAATATTTTTAGGATAACGCCAAGGTGGAGTGTTACGCCGGGTATGCGGTTCGAGCATATCGACACGAAGGCCGATGGGTACTACTATAAAAAAAACATATTTATCGCCAACGACAAGATCGAAGAAAACAAGAGTAATCCGCGGTCCTTCTTCCTGCTGGGGATTGGTACTTCGTTGAAGACTGGTGGCGGGACGGAACTGTATGCGAATATCTCGCAGAACTACCGGTCCGTGAACTTCAACGACATCCGGGTGGTCAATACGAACTCGAGGGTGGACCCGGCGCTGAAGGACGAGACGGGTTATAATATCGACCTGGGATTCAGGGGGAATTACCGGAGCTGGCTCTATGCGGATGTGAGCGTATTCTATCTGAAGTATAATGATCGGATAGGTTCGATCTTTACTACGGACACCAGCTTTATGACGTACCGACTGCGGACGAATGTCGCCAACAGCAGGAATCTGGGGCTTGAGCTGTTGTTGGAGGGAGATCTTTTGAAGGCGATATCGAGGGGGCGGTCGAAGTATCGCCTGGCCGTATATACTAACGTTTCGGTAATCGACGCTCGCTACGTGCAGACCAAGAATACGGCGATCGATGGGAAGAAGGTAGAGAATGTGCCGCCGTTCCTGTTCCGGACGGGTGTTTCTTTTGGCAATCCCCGGTTCAATATCACCTGGCAGCTTTCTCATCAAACCAAACAATACTCCGATGCGACCAATGCGGAGAGCACGCCGACGGCGGTGGATGGGGTGATTCCTTCCTTTAGCGTCATGGATCTCAGCCTGAGCTATAACTGGCGGTGGCTGACCGTTTATTCGGGGGTGAACAATCTGGCCAATAAGCGTTACTTTACACGTCGGGCGGATGGATACCCTGGTCCGGGCATATTGCCTGCGGACAGGAGGAATGGGTATGTGACGCTACAGGTTAAAGTATTTTAAATGTCGCTCTATGAAGTTGCTAATCGTCGAGGATGAAAGTTTGCTCCGGGAGGACATGTCGGGTTATCTTACGGAGAGGGGGTTCGATTGTGAAACAGCTGCCGATTACCGGGAGGGCTATCGCCGAATCACCGAATCGAAGTACGATATCATCGTATTGGATATAACGCTTCCGGGCGGTACGGGGATTGATCTGTTGAGAAAATTGAGGACCAGCAGTCTTTCGACGGCTGTCCTAATCCTGTCGGCAAAGGACTCGCTCCCGGATAAGATGAAGGGGTTTGGACTGGGGGCGGATGATTACCTTACCAAGCCGTTTTATATGGAAGAGCTGACGGCCAGGCTCAATGCCATTCTTCGCAGGAGGGTGACGCCGGTGAGGCAGGTTACCCGGTTCGACGGGCTGGAAATCGATGTCGATGCGCGGTCCGTTTCTTTTCAGCAGAAGCCTATTACGCTTACGAAAAAGGAATTCGAGCTACTATTGTTCTTTATAGACAATGCGGGCAGGGTCGTCAGTAAAAGGGCCATTGTCGAGCATTTGTGGGGAGATGAGTTTGGCGGGTCCGACAGCATGGATACGATCTATGTGCATACGATGAATTTGAGGAAGAAGCTGATTGCGCATACGGGTACCGACTATATCAAGACGGTATATGGTACGGGGTATAAATGGTCCAACCAATGAGGCTGCTTCAGAAGACGATGTGGGTAAGCCTGGTCAGCACGATCGTGCTGCTGATGCTTTCGGGTTTATGGTTGTACAATTATCTAAAGAGTGAGATTACGGAGGAGATGCAGGAGCAGCTGGAGTATGAGTCCAGCGAGATTTACGATTACCTGGGTAAGGGGAATGTGGTGCGGGCGCCGATGGTGGCGGTAGAAAGGTTGGGGGATGAGGCGGGACCGGTTTCGGTTTTCAGGGATACGGTTCTATACGACGCAGTTCAGCGCAAGCGGGAGGATTACTACTATTTATTATCGGTTCGAAAGACGCCGGCGGGGAATTTCCGGGTGATGGTGATTACCGATTATATCGGGTGGCATCACTATTCTCATGCGATTTTTATACACGTGCTGATTACGGTTGTTATACTGGCGTTGTTGAATGCTTTCGGGGCTTATTTTTTCAACCGGCGAATTTGGGGTCCCTTCTTTTATAATCTGGCTAGCATGCGGTCCTGGTCGGTTGGGTCTGGTGTTCCTATCCAATTGAAGGAATCGGATATACAGGAATTTGGAGAATTGAAGAAGGCGCTGCAGGATGTAGTAGACAGGAGTCAGAAGGAGTATTTGTTATTACAGCAATTTACCGAAAATGCGGCCCACGAGATACAGACGCCGTTGGCCATTATTCAGTCTAAGCTGGACAAGATCAGTCAGATGCCGATTCCCGAGGAGCTGTCGGAGACTGTCGAGCAGGCCAGGTCGGGAGTGCACCGGTTGAAGCGGCTCAACAAGAGCCTGCTTTTGTTGGCGAAGCTGGACAATAATGCTTATTCGGAGCGGTCGGAGGTTTGGCTGGATCAGCTTTTAGGTCAGCAGCTGGATGCGTTGGAGGAATTGTTCGTGGGCAGGCAGATCGAGCCGGAGGTGCGGCTTGTTCCGATGCGGTTAAGCGCCGCTCCGTTTTTAGTCGAGATCTTGATTACTAATTTGCTGTCTAATGCGCTGCGGTATACTGCGCCGGGCGGGCGGGTTTTTATCGGTATCGAGGGGAGGGTTCTGCGGGTTGCGAATCCGGGTGCACCGATGGATGTTCCGGGGGATGAGCTGTTTCGGAGGTTTCGGAAAGGGAGTGCGAATACAGAGACGGTTGGGCTGGGGTTGGCGATTGTTTACCAGATCTGCCAGGTGAATGGGTGGAAGGTTTCATATGGATATGAGGAGGGGATGCATGTGTTTAGGGTGGAGTTTGGGGAGTGATTATTCCCATTGCTTTAGCAGGCGTTCCGGTGCGATTTCCTTCCATGACTTGGTCAGGAGCTGCTTCAGCTTCTTTTTTCCTATTTTTTTCAGGTGTACGAGGACGTATGGGTAGTTGCGGTAGTGGTCGGTGACGAAGAAGATGTTCGGGTCGTCGGCCAGCCATTCGTCGCGGTCGTCGGAGTGGATGACGAGGGTTTCTCCGTCTTCTTTGAGGCGGCAGAGGAATTTTGTTTTTACTTTGAAGGAGGGGGTGCCGTAGCTGGTGGATTCTTCGGTGGAGGGGAAGTTTAGTTCTGTCATCAGATTTTGGATGGTGGTCCAGTGGGGGTTTGAGAAAGAGTTTGTAGATTTAGCCATATGAAAAGACTTTTTTTGATAATGCTGTTTTTTTGCTGCAGGGCTGTTTATGGTCAGAATCTTGCGGTTAACGATCTCGTCGGTTTGTGCAGGGATGATATTGGACGGGTAGATTCGATCATGAAAGTACGGAACTTTGAGAAAAAGGTATTTCAGGATAATGACAAATTTACCGTAATCGGGTATACTTTTATGAGTGCGGATGGTGGTGTTCCTGTGATGCGGTCGGTGCATATCAGCAAGCAGGCTGGGGATAAATACTGGGAGGAGCTGCCGCAGGGGCAGAGCAATACGATTTATATTTTTTCGGTCCGGCTTAGGGAGTAGCGCGGTTTTTTATAAATTGTGCGGGAACTATAGACCGTAAACTCATGCTATCCTTTGAACAATCTCAGCTCTGGGACAAGATCCAGGCCTTTACGATCGACGATGCGGCTGCTGAACGGCCTTTTTCGGCCAAGCTGGCGGCTTTGCAGCGATGGTCTCCTCTCTTTACGCAAAAGGCCATCGGGGAGTACAAAAAGTTTCTTTTTCTCTGCTGTATACTGGACAATGGGGCGGCCCCTTCGAAGGTCGTGGATGAGGTGTGGCATCTTCATCTGACGTATACGCGTTCGTATTGGATTGAGCTGTGTCAGGGGACGCTGGGGAAGGAGATTCATCATCATCCTTCGACAGGCGGTGTAGCGGAAGATGAGAAGCATCGGGATTGGTATGGGGAGACGCTGCGGGCGTATAAGGAGGTGTTTGGGATGGAGGCGCCGGTGGACGTTTGGCCGACTCCGGCGGGGGATGTGGCTGTTTCAGAGGACGCGGGCGGCGGAGTGAAGGCGTTTTTGCGGAGTGTGTTTTCGCGGGCTGCTATTGGGGTTGTGCTGCTGCCCTTTTTGTTTATTGCGGCGGCTTATCATACGATCAATCCCTTTGAGTTGGGCGGGCCTCATTTTCTGGTCTTTTTTCCGGTCTTTGGGGTGGCGCTGATGGCGGTGCATATTTTATTGCGGGTGGAGGCGCGGCGGAGGCTGAGGGAGTCGCTGGAGGCTGATTTTCCGCCGGATGTATCGATCTACCAGATTGCGGACCCGCTATTCGGGAAACAGAGGGCTTTGCAGGCTGCGATCATTCAGCTGAAGGAAAGGGGGCTGCTCGAATTGCAAGGGGATGACCGGTTCCTGGTCAGGAAGGACCATTATTCACCGGATAGCGGGGAGACGAATCCGCTGATTGCCGCTTTTGAACGGGCGGCTAATGGGAGTGTCGTTTCTTACGAGGAGATCATGGTCGGCTGGTATGATCGATGGAAATTTACCCATCCTTCGCTGGACAGGCTGGAGGTCCGTGTGCGGAGGATCGGCCGGTTCCTGCCGTATTATATTCCCCAGCTTTTATTTGTGTTTGTTTTTATCGCCCGGATGGCGCAGGGATTGGCCAATGATCGTCCCATAGGAGATTTGATGAAGGAGATGGCTCTTATGAGCTTTGTGTTTGTGACTATAACGGTGTTGCTCGTTCGGGGGATGATGGTCCCGGTGATCGTGAGAAAGCTGTTTTCCGAAAGGGTCGATGGGTTGAACGGGGCAGATTATGTGGCCGGTCGATATACGCTGATCGGGACTTCGGCTATAATCGATTATCCCGAGGGGCCGGTGCTGACGAAGTTATTCGGGGCGTATGTGTCTATCGGGGCGCTGGGTTCTTTTAATGCGCGGGACAGGCGCGGCGGTGATGGGGGGAGCAGCTGTAGCGGCGGCGGCAGCTGCGGAAGCAGTGGCGGCAGTAGTTGTGGGAGCAGCTGTGGGGGGTGTAGCGGGGGGCATTAATTTTTTTCAAAATAGTTTTCGATGAGATGGACGGCCTTTTTGAGGCCGTCTTCTTTTTGGATGGCGGCGGCTGCGGCTTTGCAGTTGTTTATGATTTGCGGGTTTTGGGTGGCGTCGATGGCTTTTTGCAGGCGGGTTGGGGTGAGCTTTTTGAAGGGGATGTGGAAGCCAAGGTGTTTCTGTTCGATTAGCTTGCCGTTGATGGGTTGGTCGGCGAGGATGGATACGACTACGGAGGGTATGCCGGCTCGCAGGATGGCGGCAATGGTTCCAATGCCGCCGTGGATGATGGCTGTGGAGCATTGGGGCAGGAGCCAGCTGTGGTCGGTATATTTTGTCGTGAATAGGTTGGGGTGGGTGGGAAGGTTGGGGAAGACGGTCCAGCCGGTGGCAAGGATTATTCGTTTGTGGGGGAGGATGGTTTCGAGGATTTGGAGGAGTAGGGGCGGATTGGGGACTGGGATACTGCCGAAGCCGATGTAGATGGGGCGGTCGCCTTGTTTTAGCCAGTCTTCGAGTGCTGGATTGGGGGCGCTTTGGGTGGAGGGTATGTAGAAGAAGCCGGTCAGGTGGGCGCTTGGGGGCCAGTCGGCGGGTTGCTTTATCAGGTGGGGGCTGATGGTGGTGATCGCTAGTGTGTTGGATTTTAGACCGTCTTTCAGGACGTTTTTTGGGGGAAGGCCGATCTGTTTTCTGAAACGGTTGACCTGCCTGCCGATTACGAGGTAGCTGATGTCGAGGAGGCGGTAGGATAGTTTGTTTAGCCAGGGGTGGCCTTTTGTGGCGATCGCCTGGAAGGGGAACTCGCGGGTAGGCAGGGGCGGAAGGCTAAGGAAGACGACTGCGCATTTTTTGTGGTATTTCTCGGCGATCGAGTAAACGATGGGGAGGGGCAGGACGCTTACGATCAAGTTGTCGAGGCGGCTGCAGGCGTCGAGTATGTCCTGGTTGGACTGGTCGGCGGTCCGGGCGGTGATCTTTTGGAGGTGGTAGAAGAATTTGAACACGCTGCCTCCTTCGAGGAGCTTTAGGGCGGCGGGGGTATTGATGATGCGTTCGCTGTCGCCGGTGATGGGGAGATAGGGGATGCCGAAGCCTTGTACGAAGGCTGCGAAGTTTTCGGGGGCGACAAGGGTTACGTCGTGGCCTGCGTCCATCAGGGACAGCGCCAGCGCAACGAAGGGTTGGACGTCGCCACGGGAGCCGGTCGTAATAATTCCGTATTTCATGGGTCAAATCTAAGATGAAAGGGCAATTTTCTTTTCATTTCGATGATTCGGACTTGAAAAACGCGGCAGATAATATAAATACACAAGGTAAGCAGGGGAATGTTTCCGAATGTCATCGTCAGGTTGCCTTCGTGGTAGATATAGGGAAAGATGATGGAAATGCCATAAATCTTGCCGATGCTGTGGATGCGGTTGTTGTTGAAATAACTATTCAGCACATTGTATAGAATGGATAGGCATAACATGCCGATCAGGATGCCCATCTCACCGTAGTTCATGTACATCTCGGCGAGGATGGGCAGGGGATAGGGGGAGATGGTCACCAGGTGGTTGACCAGGTGGTAGCGGTGGGCAAAGTCCAGGGATGCGTCTTCTGTCGGTTTGTTTGGCCAGAAGACTCTGGGGATGAGCTTGGGCAGGAAAATATAGGTGCTTCCATTGGTGAAGGGAATTTCTGAAGGCGTTTTGGCAGTGACCAGGGAAAGCGCACTGGCGTCATAGGAGGGACGCCACAGCACGTTCATCCGGTCTTTGTAATTTTCCGGGAGTTTGGTCTTATTGTAATTGCTGGTATCGCCGATCAACTCGATGACGAGATTGATTCGTTCCGTCAGCGAGACTTCCTTGTGTGAATACCAGACCTTGTCCCTGTATTTATATTTGACCGGTGCAAAGAAATAATAGAAGATCAGGAAGATGACGCTGAGAAAAATAACTTTTCGGAAGCCGATCTTTACGAGTACAATGACGATACTCAGGAATAAGGACATCAGGGCGAGGCCGGCGAACTGCCCGCTGAGGAAGGCGGACACAAACTCTTCGGCCAGGATAAAATAATACAGCGCTTTTTCCCATCGGGGTACACGGACCTTTGTGCCGAACAGGTACAGATAGGTCCCCAGGTAGATAAAAATCCCCGCGTCTCCGATGTATTTGAGGGAGGCGATCGTGTAGATTTTGGAGGAGATGACAAAAATGGCCAGGAAGAAAAGGGCGAGGACATGGACCCTTGGGCTTGTGACGGGTACGGCGATGACGTCGAAGCATTTTTTGAACTGGAAGAGGGGATAGGAAAGAAAGTAGAAGAAATAGAAAGTAAAATAGCCGAAGAATGCATAGTTCAGCGCCTTTTCGGTCAGGGGGGCGATCTCGTAGCTGGTAGGTCTTATGAAGAATACCGGCAGGGAATAGGTCAGGGTAATGAAGAAGCCCAGGATGGGAAGGTAGGGGAAAATCTCCCTTTTATGCCCGACCAGGAGGTAGTGAACGATGGGGGCGATGTTCAGCCAGAGGATGGCGGAGGCCCATAGGGCCAATTTAAATGGCGTATCGGAGTGATAGGCAATGGATAATAGGGTTGCATTGAGGCATAGGAAGAATAGAAACAGGTATGTGAGCCTCTGACCCATGGCGTTCGATAAGGTTTAAATTCCCTTGCAACTTACGACCAATTTATCGGGATTTATGTTTATTTTTCGGGCGATAATCAGTGCTGCACATGGCGATTACAGGAATTTTAGTCTTACTTCTCATCGTTGCGAATTTTATCATTTCGTATAAGGGATTCACGAACGATCAGTTTTTCGACGGGTATAAGTTCGAAGTGGAAAAGGTCCTTTTGTATAAGGATTATAAGCGTCTAATCACGGGGGGATTCCTTCACGTGGGTTGGATGCATCTTATTTTTAATATGTGGAGCCTTTACGCTTTTAGCGGGGTAGTTGGGGCGGCACTGGACTGGTACGGGTTCCTGCTTGTATACTTTGCGAGCCTGGTCGGGGGGCATTTGCTTTCGTTGTTTATTCACCGCCATCACGGCGATTATAGTGCGGTGGGAGCATCGGGGGCGATCTGCGGGGTTATGTTTGCGTCGGTGGCTTTGTTCCCGGGGATGAGCATCGGGTTGTTCTTTATCAGCCTGCCGAGCTGGATCTATGCGATACTGTTTGTTGGATTCACCATTTATGGGATCAGGTCGAAGAAGAACAATGTGGGGTATGAGGCGCATCTGGGCGGGGCGTTGATAGGGATGCTGCTGGCGATCGTGATGCGGCCGTCGGCTTTCCTGGAAAACTACGTGGTTATTCTGATTATTCTGGTGCCTTCGGTGCTTTTCATTTATTTGATCGTTACCAGGCCGGAGACTCTGCTGGTGGATAATTTATTTTTCAAGACGCATGAGGATATGACTATCGACCACAAGTATAATATTCATCGATTCGATCAGCAGCAAGAGGTCGATCGTATTCTCGATAAGATCAGCAAGAGGGGGATGGGAAGCCTGACGAAAAAGGAGAGGAGTACGTTGGAAGAATATTCGAAGAGAGGTGGTTAAAATGCTATATATGCGAATTCTTATTGTTCTTGCGCTTGTTATTTTCAGTCTTAGTTCTTACGCTCAGTCTTCTCCCAAGATCGTCAACATCGTAAACTTCATCCGGCTGCTGGAGCCGAGGGACCCTGCGTTTACGCAGGATGTCCTGTACCAGACGGTTGTCAGGCAGGTGGAGATTATGAAGAAATATAAACTGGGGGGGACGTTTCTTTTACAATATGATGCATTGATGGATGGACGGTATCAGCGGCTGTTGAAAGAGCTGCCTAAGGGGACGTTCGAGGTAGGAGCCTGGTGGGAGATTCCGCAGCCGTTGGTAGAGAAGGCAGGACTGAGGTGGAGGGGGCGGTATCCGTGGGACTGGAGGGCGAATATTGGATTTGCCACAGGGTATACGCAGGACGAGCGGAAGAAGCTGATCGACGTTTATATGGAGGACTTCAGGAAAATTTTTGGAAGGTATCCGAGATCGGTCGCGTCGTGGTTTATCGATGCGTATAGTTTGGAGTATATGTATCGTAGATATGGGATTGTTGCTTCGGCTAATTGTAAGGATCAATACGGCACGGATGGGTATACGCTTTGGGGTGGTTATTGGAATCAGGCGTATTATCCGAGCCGGGTCAATTCGTATATGCCTGCGCAGCATGCGGAAAATCAGATCCCGGTTCCCATCTTCCGGATGTTGGGCAGCGACCCGGTGCGGCAGTATGATCACGGCCTGGGGAGCTCGATACAGGGGGTGGTTACGCTGGAGCCCGTGTATAAATTCGGAGGCGGAGATTCTGCGTGGGTAAATTGGTTTTTTCATTCGCTTGTTTCGGACCCTTCGGTAGGTTTCAATTATACGCAGGCGGGTCAGGAGAATTCTTTTGGGTGGGAG
The DNA here is from genome assembly GCA_018267545.1 of Bacteroidota bacterium. Classification (GTDB taxonomy): domain Bacteria; phylum Bacteroidota; class Bacteroidia; order Chitinophagales; family Chitinophagaceae; genus Puia. The sequence continues at coordinate 112 of JAFDYG010000246.1, read as the reverse complement.
GCGATGCGCCGGGGTTTTGAACTGCAGATGCCTTTGATCGCTCGTTTGCGGGATGCGGGGAAGGTCAGGGTGGAGACGATGGAGACTTCGGTCCGGTGGTTTAGGAAGACGT
>JAFDYG010000245.1 GCA_018267545.1 Bacteroidota bacterium | reverse complement strand
CAACATCGACGCCAGCAAGGCATTGGTCATACAGGCTCGTCTCTGGCCCAACCCGAATTTCAGCATCAGTCATACGCTGTTCTCCGGCGAGCTCAATAAATTCTTCCCTACAGGCCGTAATGAAGATGAGACGACGGTAGGTCTTTCACAGCTGATTATGCTGGCGGGGAAGCGGAACAAACAAGTCAGGCTGGCCCAGGAAAATGTCCGGCTCAGCGAATACCAGTTCTTCGATCTGCTGCGGACGTTGAAGTATACACTCCGGACCGACTTCTATCATATCTATTACCTGCGGCAGTCTGCCCGGATCTATGACGAGGAGATAAAAGCCCTCTCCCAGGTGGTGCAGGCCTTCTCGGCGCAGCAGGGAAAGGGATATATTTCGGAAAAGGAAGTGATTCGTATCAAGGCGCAGCTTTACAGCTTTCAAAGCGAATACAGCGACCTGATCAACCAGATCAACGATACGGAGAGCGAGCTGCGGCTGGTCCTGCAGGTGAAGCCGATGTTCTTTATCGAGCCGGTAACGGATTCGGCGCAGCTGAGCAGGCTGGACCCGGGTCAGTTTCCGCTGACCACGCTGATGGATTCGGCGTATAAGAACCGGACCGATCTGCAGATGGCGCGAGCCAATACCCGTATCAGCCAGCTGAACTACAACTACCAGAAGTCGCTGGCCGTACCGGATCTTACCCTTTCGCTGGGTTATGACGAGGCGGGCAGCTTCCTGACCAACTACTATGGAGTCGGCGCATCGATCGACCTGCCTTTCTTCAATCGTAACCAGGGGAACATAAAGTCCGCCAAGTCGCAGATCGCCGGTGCAGAGGTTACACAGCGCAGCACGCAGGCCACGGTCGAAGAGAACGTAGCTAACTCCCTGCAGAAGGCCTTTGCCCAGCAGAAGCTTTATCAGACGATCGACCCGAAGTTCTACCTGGATTTTCAACGGCTGCTGCACGAAGTGCTCAGCAACTATCAGAAACGGAACATCGGTCTGCTGGATTTCCTGGACTTTTATGATTCCTACAAACAAAATACGCTGCAGATGAACACGATTCAGTTCAATCGCGTCAGCGCTTTCGAGGACATCAATTATT
>JAFDYG010000244.1 GCA_018267545.1 Bacteroidota bacterium | reverse complement strand
CCGTGCATTTTGCTGACTCCGTTAGCTATTCCCGCCATTCTCAGGGCGGCTCGGGTGTGGTCGAGCTGGTTGTTTTCAATCTGAGCGATGGCGCGCACCTCTGTCAGGGGCACTCCGCTAAAAAAGCCCATCTTTTCCAGGAGGGAAAGATCGGAGCGGGGGTTGCCGCCTTCTTCGGGAGTGTGGTTAGTGAAGACGAGCATTTTTTTCAGCGCTTCGAGGTTTTTACAGCGGGCATATAGATAAAAGGCGATGGGCAGGGCATGCGATTCATTGAGGTGGTAGGTTTCGGGCTGCCAGCCCAGGCATTCGAGGAGCTTTGCGCCTCCGACTCCCAATAGGATACCGGCGGCAATTTTCGTTTCGGGATTGAAGTCATAGAGTTTGTGACAGATGGTCCTGGATAGATAGTCGTTCTCTTCGAGGTCGGTGCTCAGCAGGAATAGCGGAGCGGTATGAAATATTTCCGGGGGAAGATACCATGCGGTGACCCGGACCGGGTGTCCGGTTACGGTGATGGTAAATTTAATTCCGGTGGGTTCGAGGAAGCCATAGATTTTTTCTTCGAAGAGGATGTCCATCGTCTGGTCCTGTTTGCGGACCTGTTCATAATAGCCGTATTTCCAAAGGATGCCGATGGCTATCATATTTTGTTTCAGGTCGTAGGCGCTCATCAGGTGCGACCCGGCGAGAAAGCCGAGGCCGCCGGCATAGGTCTTGAGCGGCTGGGCAATCGCATATTCCATGCAGAAATAAGCAACGGGACGGGAGTATTCCTGAGCGATGGTATATGGGTGCTTAAAAGTAAACGGCATAATGTCTCCAAGGTAGCGTGCGGTTTCAATGTAGCGGATGACGATAATCATCGGTGTTTCTAATTTGCGTCATCTATAAGGGGGATGTGAAGGATTAGCTTTATATAAATTCTTTCAATTATGGAAAAGATATTACTTGCCATCGACAGCCGGCAAATGGAGGAAGGGACAACGACGTTCGCCTGTCATCTTGCGCGTCTGACACAGTCCAGGCTGACGGCTGTTTTCCTGGAGCAGCCGCAGGAGGAAACGACGCTTGTTTTTGGAAGCGCCAAAGGAAATGGTGCGTCCTTTATCATCGGCAGGGATGAGGGAGTAAGCAGCCTTGTCCGACAGGAGAATATCTCCCGTTTTCAGCGGATTGCGAGCGAGGAGAATGTGGATTCTTCGATCTACCTGGATAAGGGGGTGCCGGCTGAGGAGATCATATCCGAAAGCAGGTTCGCCGACCTGCTGGTTGTAAACGGGGCGACTTCTTTTTCGGATGACGCAAGTGCGCCGACGGAATTCATCCGGGCGGTCCTTCAGGAGCCTGTCTGTCCGGTCGTCATTGCTCCGGCTTCTTTCGAAGGGTTCGGCAATGTCATTTTTTGCTATGACGGAAGCAAGTCTTCGTTGTTTGCAATGAAGCAATTCACCTATCTGTTCCCTCAGCTAAGGGCGCAGCGGGCGAAGGTGATATTCATCGGGGAAGTACTGCCGCCGAGGGAACAGGCGCATATTACGGACTGGGTGAAATATCACTATACGGATGTGGAGTGGATTATCGAGGAAGAGGAATCTACGGAGGCGCTCTTCAACTATCTTCTGAAGAAGAAGAATGATTTCGTGGTGATGGGTTCTTATGGAAAGGGTTTGCTGGCTTCGTTTTTTGCGCCATCGGAAGCGGGTGAGCTGCGGACTACGAGCCTGCCTATTTTCATTGCACACTATTAAAAAATAAAACTATGATCGGAAATTTGACCGTTCACGAAACGGAGAAGTTGTTGAGGAAGGAGGTGGTAGGCCGAATCGCCTGCGGGGAAGGCAGCGATGTATATGTGGTGCCGATCAGCTACACCT
>JAFDYG010000243.1 GCA_018267545.1 Bacteroidota bacterium | reverse complement strand
CGTTGGCCGTAGCATAGATCGGCGTTCCCTGCGGGGCCGCGAAGTCGAGCCCGGCGTGAAACTTGGTGGTTTTATAAACGGGGTCGATCCGGTAACCAAAACCGGAAGCGATACGATTGAGGTCTTTGTTACTGACGGGCTGAATGGCCGGAGTGCTGGCTAGCAGCTGTTCCTTGTTCTTGATAAAGCCGTCGATCGCAACATAGGACTTTGTCTGGCTGGCGATCCGGGCTTCCAGCTGCTGGAGGGTCGTGGCGACCGAAGCGTAAAGGTTCTCCTGGTCCATGCCCTGCACCAGCCTCAGCTCCTGCTCATGCATGGCGGCCTTGGCCCGGGCGCTGTCCGGAATGGGTGCGGCTTCGAAGATGGCCCGGTAGACGTTATTGTCCCTCTTTTCCAGCTCGGACATCTGCTCCTGCAGCTTCTTGACCTTGTCGTTAAGGGTGTAATAATTGTCCTGCAGGGCTTCATTTCGCTGCATGAGCCGCTTTTCATTGGCCGAAGGGAAGTATTTGTAGGCAATAGAGACCAAGATCAGCGCGGTCACGATGGCTGCCGAAAGGAAGCCCAACACCCGCAGCAGGGTAACCCGCAGCGGCGTCTCCAGCTTCTCATAGCGGAGTGTGTTCGTGTTATAGTAGTACTTGATCTTCTTCATTGAGAACGAAACAGACTATTCAACAGGGATAGAACGGTAAAACAGCCTGATTTGGTGTACCTTTGAACGGCTTCGCGCCAAATCGCCGTAGCTTTATTGAATCTGGGCGCACAAATATAATTGGTGCGGGCCAAATATCAACCAAAGATTGTTCCGTTTTATGATGACCAGTGCCGAAATAAGAAAGAAATTCCTGGAATTTTTCGTATCGAAGGGACACACTATCGTACCCTCAGCGCCCATCGTGGTAAAGAACGACCCGACGCTTTTGTTCACCAACGCCGGGATGAACCAGTTCAAGGACTATTTCCTCGGGAACGGGAAAGCCCCTTCTTCCCGGGTGGCCGATACGCAGAAATGTCTTCGGGTCAGCGGCAAGCACAACGACCTGGAAGAAGTAGGCGTCGATACCTATCACCATACTATGTTTGAAATGCTCGGCAATTGGAGCTTTGGCGACCCCGCCAATCCCGAAGCCGGCTATTTCAAGAAGGAAGCCATCGCCTGGAGCTGGGAGCTGCTCACCGTCATCTACGGCATACCCAAAGACCGGCTATATGTCACCGTTTTCGAAGGTGATGACAAGGACAAGCTGCCAAAGGATACCGAGGCCTATGAAGAGTGGACCAAATGGATCGCCCCCGACAGGATCCTGATGGGAAATAAGAAGGACAATTTCTGGGAGATGGGTGACACCGGTCCGTGCGGCCCCTGTACCGAAATCCACGTCGACTGCCGCCCGGACAACGAACGCGCCGCCCTCGAAGGAGCCAGGCTGGTCAATAACGACCACCCCCAGGTCATCGAAATCTGGAACAACGTCTTTATGCAGTTCAACCGCCTGAAGGACGGCAGCCTGGACCCCCTTCCCGCCCGCCACGTAGATACGGGTATGGGCCTCGAGCGGCTGGTCCGCGTCCTCCAGGAAAAAAGCTCCAATTACGATACCGACCTTTTCACCGGCACCATCGCAGCCGTCGAGAAGATCACCGGGAAGAAATACGCCAACGACGATACGCACGCCAGCATCGCCTTTCGTGTCATCGCCGACCATATCCGCGCCATCGCCTTTACTATCGCCGATGGTCAGCTGCCGTCCAATACCGGCGCCGGATATGTAATCCGTCGCATCCTCCGTCGCGCCGTTCGATATTACTACTCATACCTGGACTATAAACAACCCCTGCTGTTCCAGCTGATGCCCGTACTGGGCAAGCAGTTCCGTGAGGTCTTCCCCGAGCTCCAGCACCAGCTGGACTTTGTCTCAAAGGTGGTGAAAGAAGAAGAAGAAGCCTTCCTCCGGACACTGGAGAAAGGCCTGAAGCGGATCGACGAAATTATCAGGAATACCGGCGAAACCGCGACCACTGCAGCCAAAGAATCGCAGGCCGGCAGGACCATTCAAGGCGCTGCCGCATTCGAGCTCTACGATACCTACGGCTTCCCCATCGACCTCACCCTGCTGATCGCCCGCGAGAACGGGATGAGCGTCGACGAGAAGGGCTTCGACAAAGAGATGAAGCAGCAAAAGGACCGCTCCCGCGCCGCTACCTCGCTCGATACCGAAGACTGGGTGATCCTTATCGACAACCCCCTGATCGAATTCGTCGGCTACGAAATGCTGGAGACAAAAACCAGCATCGCCAAATACAGGAAGATAAAAGCAAAGGGTAAAGAATCCTGGCAGCTCGTGCTGGAAGCCACTCCCTTCTACGCCGAGAGCGGCGGGCAGGTAGGCGACACCGGTACCCTCCTGGTGGGCACCGAATCCATCCCGGTGATCGACACCAAGAAGGAAAACGACCTCATCATTCATTTTGCCGACCGCCTCCCTTCCGACCTGAAGGCTCCCGTCGTCGCCAAGGTCGACGCTCCCAGACGGAAGGCCGCCGAAGTACATCACTCCGCCACCCACCTGCTCCACGCCGCCCTTCGCAAAGTGCTGGGCACCCACGTGGCGCAGAAAGGCTCTCTCGTCAATGACGAGCAGCTCCGCTTCGACTTCTCCCACTTCGCCAGGATGACCGAAGAAGAGATCACCGCCGTCGAGCGCCTCGTCAACGAAAAGATCCGGGAGAACATCCCCGTCATCATCAGGCAAATGCCCAAGGAAGAAGCCATGAAGTCTGGCGCTATGGCCCTCTTCGGCGAAAAATACGGCGACACCGTCCGGGTCGTCATCATCGACCCGTCTT
>JAFDYG010000242.1 GCA_018267545.1 Bacteroidota bacterium | reverse complement strand
TGTGGAAAAGGCAAACCTCGAATACTTCGATACGGTCTTTTTTGGAAAAGAGCCGCCGCAGCCCGCAGCCGCCGCTCCCCAGCGCAGCCTCTCACCCCTCGCCTGCCGCTCCGCACTTTTTATCATGCTCTATCGCGGCTACCCGCTTCTACAGCTGCCCTTCCAGGTGCTTCATCAGCTGCTGGAAATAGACGAGCAGCTTAGCACCTGGCGCTACCGCCACATGAGCATGGTGGCCCGTATCATCGGAACCCGCATCGGCACAGGAGGCAGCACCGGCCGGGACTACCTGGCTTCTGCTCTCGAAAAGCACCACCTGTTTCGCGAGATCGCAGCCCTCACCAGCTTCCTGATCGAACGCAGGCGTTTACCCGAACTAAGCCCTGAAATCGAACGCAGGCTTGGATTTGCGACGACAGGCCAATAGACGCAGGGCAGCCGCTCTCTATCGCTAAAATTGATAAGTGTTTTTTAATGCTCCTGGCGGATACGAACAGGAACATTTTTTCGTTCTTTCCTCGGCCTGTGCGTCCATTTTTTTATCCATCACGCGACCTCGTACCGGCAAGCTTTTTCCAGGTCGTATGAAGGCATAAAAAAATAAATTTGGCAGTTAAAGGTTTGTGGAAAATAATCCGGCAAATCAAGGGTTCTACCTTGTTAATTCAAATTATTTCCTTCAATTTTGCTGACAATTTAACGGAAGTGCAGTTCCGTCGGCCAAAGGCCCAACATTAACGGATCATAAAATCTGACCTTTTAAATCAAATGGGATTATTCAATTTCCTTACGCAAGAAATAGCCATGGACTTGGGTACCGCCAATACCCTGATCATACATAACGACGAAATTGTGGTGAACGAACCGAGCATTGTAGCCCTGGATAGAAATAATCCCAAGAACGTGCTGGCCGTCGGCAAACGAGCCCTGATGATGCACGAAAAAACCCACGAGAGCATCCGCACCGTCCGCCCCCTGAAAGACGGCGTTATCGCCGACTTCAACGCGGCCGAGTTGATGATACGGGAAATGATCAAGATGATCTATCCCAAAAAGCCCCTCTTCCCCCCGAGCTGGAGAATGATGATCTGTATCCCCTCCAGCATCACCGAAGTTGAAAAAAGAGCCGTTCGTGACAGTGCCGAACAAGCCGGCGCCAAGGAAGTATACCTCATCCACGAACCGATGGC
>JAFDYG010000241.1 GCA_018267545.1 Bacteroidota bacterium | reverse complement strand
TCATTGTAGAAGCCAGGAGCGAATAGGGCTACGGGGTCATAGCCGCCGGCGCGGGGAGTTTCGGGAAGGCCGGCGACGGTTTGCGCCTGGACGGCGTGTGTCAGGATGAGCAGGAGGAAGAAGGTGATGTTGTGTCTTGTCATGGGACAAATCTATTGTATATTTATGCCCGATTATGGAAAAAATTACGGGTTATTGCGCCGTTGTCACGAATATGGAAAAAGATAATGTGCATGTGCATTATCATAATAAGGAATATGGTTTCCCGATCGAGGATGACAACCAGCTATTCGCCAGGCTGATCCTGGAGATCAACCAGGCCGGGCTCTCCTGGACAACGATTTTGAATAAGAAGGACAATTTCTTCAAGGCATTTGACAATTTCGATATCGACAAGGTGGCTCGTTACGGGGAGAAGCAGAAGGAGCGGCTGATGGCCGACGCGGGGATCATCCGCAATCGCTTGAAGGTGGAGGCGACTATCGAAAACGCCAAGACGATCAAGGCATTGCAGAAGGAGTTTGGTTCTTTTAAGAAGTGGATCGACGCGCATCATCCGTTGAGCAAAGAGGAATGGGTGAAGCTATTCAAAAAGACGTTCCGGTTTACGGGCGGAGAGATCGTAGGAGAATTTCTGATGAGTACGGGGTATCTGCCGGGGGCGCACTCGGAAGGGTGTCCGGTCTATAAGAAAGTGTTAAAGGAAAAGCCGGCTTGGGCGGCAAAGGCGTCGAAGAAAAAATAGGAGAGGGCCAGGATTGAGCGCTAAAGGGCTAGCTAAATTGATTTTTGTCAATTCAATTGTACGACCGGCAGGCGGTAGTGAAGGCCGTCGACCATGAACAGCTCATCGATTTCGTATGTCCAGTACTTGAAGAGTGGGGATTTTGCCAGGTATTTCTCGACGGTCTTTTTGTCTTCTGCAGAGAAAGTAATCCATACCCGCTGTGTCTCCATGGTCACTACGTAATGATCGATAATACCCTGCTCGATCAGGCGGTTGATGTATGTGCGGTGAGGGGGAACTAAGGCCGCAAATTCATCGTTCATCTCAAATTGTATCGTCACTTGGAATTTTCGCATAAATAGATCCTACTGTAAGTTAACAAATCTTCTTCAGTTATGTTCACGCCAGCAATCCTTGTGCCGGGTGCGGATAGGATCAACCCCTTTTTATATCATACGTGGGAAAGAGCGGCGCAGTTGCCTGCGGAGCATACGGCTGGTAGGGGGCAAGAGTTGCCCGGCGGGGTCCGCAGTTTTAGAGCGCCCAGTCCATGATTTTGTTGGCCCATTCCTGCCGGTAGGGGGTCGTCACCTTGATGTAGTTGTCGGTATATCCTTCCATCATCGGCGTTTTTACGTGTCCTTCGAGCAGGACTTTCCGGGTCGAGCCTTCGTGCTGGCGGGTGAAATACTGCATTTTCTGATAGGAAAGATTGCGCAGCAGCTTGTTCC
>JAFDYG010000240.1 GCA_018267545.1 Bacteroidota bacterium | reverse complement strand
TAAAATAATACGTTGAAAAATCCAGCCAGAAACAGCTGCTCGGTCTTGAAGCCGATCAACACCCGAGCCAGTATGAGATACAAAATCGTAAACGCAGTAGCCAGCGCTACATTGCGGCGAGAGAGCGGCGTTCCATTTACCATTATACGTTTATCCTTTGGGAGATAGTCTTTGGACAAGTTCCTTTCCATCCTGCGTGTCTACACCTTTCAATTCTAAATATTCTACATTCGGCGACCAGAACGTCCCCCCGGGGTTTATCTTGATATAAACCCTGCTGAGTACCGCCTGACGACCCATAATCGTAACATAAACGTGATGCTTGTTGTCTACCGGCGACTTCTTCAAATACATCGGCAGCCGCTTATAAGAAACAAACCGCAGCTCATACGAGCCGTCTCCCATGTCCCGCTGCTTCAATCCATAAGCGAAATGCTCCTGGATCCAGTTCAGCTCCTGCCGCTGCTTCTGCTCCGTATACCGTATCCACAACACATGCACCGGCTCGTCCTTATCCACCGACCCATTCTTGACATTCAGCTCACAGATAATCGTATTGGGATTGGGCGTTCTTTGCAGATAAAACAATGAATTGGCATTCGTCGGCGGAATCGGAAACGTATCCACCGGGTCCGCCACCTTCGGCGTATTGACCACTCCCTTCCCCGGCCCCCCGGCCCCATGCCCCGGAGTAGACGACTGCGCCGAACCCGGCAAAGCCGAAAACGCCGCAAACAACAGCACGATGATCGCCGCATTCCCCGCCTTCGACGAGGCTCCCTTCTTCATCTCACGCTCACGCGCCTCCAGCGCCTTCTTCGCATCCCGCAGCCTGCCTATCGCCGTCCCATTCGCCAAAAATGCCATAATCGTCAAAGGTATAGTGAAAATCGAAATCGTTTCAAACACCGGAAAGCTTGTCCCCGGCCAGGAGATCTTATACAAGCCCCCCATCCACCTGCTCGCAATCCCACAGGCCAGCGCCGAAACCCCGATGATGATCACCCGCTCCGGCCGCTGCATCAACCCATCCTTACACTCGATCCCCAACCCCTCGGCCCTCGCCCGGGTATAGCTGACCATCATGCTTCCGATAAGTCCGATAAATGCAAAAAGGGAACTCAAAAAGTAGTGGTGCGCCACCAGGTAATAACAAATACCCAGAAACAGCACCAGCTCGCTATACCTGTCCAGCACCGAGTCATAAAGCGCCCCAAAGGTCGAGCTCATATTCCCCAGCCGGGCCACCTGCCCGTCGAGCATGTCGAAAAGCCCCGCAAACAGGATGAGCGCACCCGCCCACCCCACATACGACAGGTCCCCCCTGCGGCCTTCCTCAGCCCCGCTGATAAAAATAATCGCCACCCCGATATTGAGCAGGAGCCCGATCGTAGTGACCATGTTCGGCGTCAACCCCGCTCTGATTAAAAGGCGCACGAAGGGGTTGATAACCTTATAGATACCAAGTTGTAGTTGCTTTCTTGTGCTCATCGGTCAGTTACTTCTCCTATGAGAATCTACAAAGATACTAAAAATCGAACTTAGCCCGTGCCCGAATCCCCCACTTAGCAATCTCGGGGTGGTCCAGGTAGGTAAAACGCTGAATGTAGTCCACCCGTATCAGCTTGAAGATATTGGCGATCCCAAAACCTCCCTCGATATACGGCGTCTTGCTCAGCGAGAACGTCTCCGTCACTCCATTCGTCAACGGGAACTTGACCACATCAGGCGACTTCAACGGGTTGTTCTCATCCCGCACCCCGCCATATACGATTTTAGCCTCGATTACCTCCCTCCATTTCAGCTTCTTCAACAAAGGAATCTTATTAAAGAAAAATCCATTGAAGTAATGGTCGATATACGCGCTCGCATAGTGATCGCTCACAAACTCCAAAAAGTTCATCAGGTTGAAGGACTGCAGCTGCAGCGCATATGTCTGGTTCGCATGGTGAATATCCAGCAAAGGAAACGGCAGCTTACCCCACAGGTATCCCATATCGGTCGTAACATCCGTATATCCCAGCGGCCCTTCATAAAACCGCTTGAAGAAGAAGAACTGCAGGTTGTTATAGTTGTAGTCCCCGCCAAAAGGCCCCTTGAAGCCCTGCGTATACCGCAGCTCGACAATCGGATATTTATTATAAATCGGCACCCGGTACAGCTTCCCGATATAGAACTGCTCGTGCGGCGCCCAGCGCAAATCTATCGAACCCTCTGTCGTCGTTATCTTCTTGATCGAGTCGACGCCACCGCCCCCAAGCTTGGGCTGCAAATAAGCGATCGTCCCCGCCGGCATCTGCTCCCACCACTTGAAGTTGACATTGTAGGAGAAGTGATTGCGGAATTCCTTTGTATACTGCAGCCGGAAGATGTTATTGTAAAGCCATTTGTCGTTGTTCCCGCGTTTGAACGAGAGCAGGAAGTTATCCTCCTGTACGAACTGCAATTCCTGTCCGGGAATTTTTGTATCCTTCTGATATGAGGCGCGGACAAAGTTCTGCGGGAATCCATAAACCGACTTGTTATTCAGAGAATACGTCCCGCTCAAAAAGTACTTCCACTTCTGGTCCTTGAAACCATACGCCACATACGCCTCCGAATAATATCGCGTGCTGAAATGCGTCGTAGTCCGTCCCCCAAAACGTAACCGGAAACCTTCCACCGGGTTGAAGCTGTAAAAAGTGCTCACCGGCCCAAGCTCCGCAAAGCCCGCCTGCTTATACCCCGCAATCAGCAGCGTACTCCAGTCGACCAGCCGCTTGAACGACTTCATATTCTTCAGGCTGTCCACATTCGCATACGTCTTCGACTCCGCCCCCGTCAATCCCTCGCCCCGGTTGATGACCCAGAAGCTGTCGGGACGCGCCACCGCACTATCCAGCTCCACCGTCGGCGGCCCTTTGAACAGGCTGTCCGCCACAGGCACATCCGTCTTGAAGTTGATATAATTGACTACCCGTTCCCCAAAGAGCCCCGTCCCCTTCTTATTGAGACCAAAATCCCCCAGCACATCGCTCCTCGTAAGCAGATAGCGTCCATCTTCCCTCTTGGTGAAATCCTGGTTGATCCACATCTCCCGGACAAAGTTGAAGTTGATGCTCTTGCTGACCAGCAGCCGCAGCTTCTGGATCGCATAATGCCCATCCAGCGTAATCCACATCGTCCCGCGAAATAGCAGGTCTTCCGGATTGCGCGGACGGAAGGAAAGCCGGATCAGCTTCGTCCCCTCCACCTCCGTCGTGTCCTCGATGAAGTACATATAGAACGTCGGCGCCACATCGGCGATCGGGCTCAAAAAGTTATTGGTAAAGACGGAAATATTATTGTCGTAAACGTTGAAATCCTGGTACAGCCGGTTCAGATACGCGCTGATCCCCTGCATATCGATCAGCTCGCCATAATCCACCTGCTTCTTCCCCGTAACGACCGACTTGCTCTTCTCCGGCTGCTTCCGGAAATAGTTGTCCGAATAGGTCTCCTCCAGGTACACCGGAGAAAGCCTCCGCCCCGGAAGCTTTGTCGTATCGCTATTCTCGACCAGGAAGTGATAAGGCCGCAGTAATTTGTTCTTGTTGATCTTGTCCTCGATCGTGTTCAGCTTGTCCACATACACGACCAGCTTCTCGTATTTCTTGTAGGTGGCGAACTTATAAGACTCGATCCGGTTGCTGTCCTTGTGATCGATGACCTGCCGGATCAGCTCTACCGCCGGGTTGCCCTTGTTGCGATACCGCTGACGCTTGTTCTTGACAAGCGCAGACTCCAAATCCTTGAACTTATGTACAAGCGTAAAAACCACTTCCCCCGCTGGAATAGAATCCAAATGAACCGTAAGCGGATTGTAGCCAACATTGGTGATCGTTACGTCGATCGCACGCTGAGCAGTGCTGATGCGGAAATGGCCCTCGTTATTGGAGCGGGCGCCCCCACGAAGACCCTTGATGGTAATGCTGGCATTGTTGAGCGGCGCCTGGGTAGCCGAATCCCGGACCACCCCCCGAAACGCCACCGTCTCCTGCGCAAAGCCCCGCCAACTGAGGGCCAATGCGAAAAATAATAAGGTCCATGCTTTGAATCTACTTCCTGTCTGTATCATTTCCTGTTAGTGTTTAAAGACGTATCTTTTCTGTAGTATATAGTTGTAACACACCGCTACAACAACGGATGTCACAACCTTAGCTATTCTATGGTCCATGTTTGTATAACGGGAGAGTAGATAGAGGCCCCCCGCATTAAGCGCCAGGTTGCCTACCCAAACCAGGGCATACCGGTTAAGCTGTTCCATCCACTTCTTCTCTCCCGCACTAAAAACCCAGGTACGGCTGATCATAAAATGGGTGACTCCGCCGCAAAGCGTCCCGGTCGCCCCACAAAAAGTTACCAACGCACTGTTTCCCTGCCCCGACGCAACACCCGCCCACCTCAATAAGATGAAAGCCACCGTTAAATCCACACCCGAGGCTAGCAAAGAAACTATTTGCGCTCTTGTAAAAGTTCTCATAATCTACCAAGGCTTTATTAATACGACAACCTGTAACAGCAGGTTGGCATACAACCCGGCCAGCAAATCGTCCATCATAACGCCCCATCCTCCCCCCAGCTTCTCCATCTTACGGATATACAAGGGTTTGGCAATGTCAAAAAACCGAAACAATACCAGCCCCACGGCTACATATTGCCAACGTACCGGCACGAACAGCAAGGTCAGGCACATACCCGCTGCCTCGTCGATCACGACCCGGTAGCTGTCCTTGCCCCAGTAAGGCTCCATCTTCCCGGCGCTATAAATCCCTATCGCCGTAACCAGGACCGTCACCAGCACCTGAGCCAAAAGCTGCCCGCTTCCACCCCCCTGAGTCACTCCGCCCCCGTGGGCCAAAAAATGCTCATTTCCACCCGCCCAGGCGAAATACCAACCTATACAACAGACGACAGCGGCAACAGTTCCCCCGCCTTTTGGAGTATAGCCGATTCCCAGGCAAGTGGAAATGAGTCTATGAACAAATACCATTAGGCGGTAATTTCTTCCTCAGCATAGGTAAGTCCTTCCGGATTCACCAGCTCTTCACCCATCAACTTCCGCAGCGTATTCTGCAATACCGTCAATTGCTTGAAGATATCGTGCTCAGCCCGCTGTCCTGGAGCCGTTTGGGGAGATTTGAAATAGAAAGATAACCACTCCTGTATCCCGCTCAGGCCAGCCCGCTTGGCAAAGTCGCCGAATAAAGCCAGGTCCAGAACCAGCGGCGCCGCCAGGATAGAGTCCCGGCACAGGAAATTGATCTTTATCTGCATGGAATAACCCAGCCATCCGAAGATGTCGATATTATCCCAGCTCTCCTTGTTATCTCCATGAGGAGGATAGTAGTTGATACGGATCTTGTGATATAATTCATTATACAGCTCGGGGCTGAGGTCAGGGCGCAGGATGTCTTCCAGCACGCTCAGCTTCGATACTTCCTTCGTACGGAAATTATCCGGGTCGTCCAGGACGTATCCGTCACGGTTGCCCAGGATATTCGTAGAAAACCAGCCCTTTACGCCAAGCGCACGAGCCTGAAGACCCGGAGCCAGGATCGTCTTCATCAGGGTCTGCCCCGTCTTGAAGTCCTTTCCGCCGATCGGAGTCTCGGTCTTTTTAGCCAGCTCCACGATCGCAGGAATGTCTACCGTCAGATTCGGTGCACCATTCAGGAACGGAATACCCATCCTGACCGCCGCATAAGCATAGATCATGCTCGGCGCAATACGAGGGTCGCTCTCACGAAGCCCCTTCTCGAAAGCCGCCAAAGTCGCATGTACTTCGGAAGGCTCGATATACTTTTCTGTCGAACCACACCATACAATCACCAACCGGTCGCAGCCACGGGTATCCTGGAACTTGGCAATGTCTTCCATCAGCATCTCGGCCAGCACCATCTTATTGGCGCCTTCCTTCACGTGCGTGCCATCCAGATTCTTGATATAAGACTTGTCGAAAACAGCCTTCATCGGCTTCAAAGCCTCCAGCTCGGGACGAAGGGCGTCCAAAGTATGCTGTTCCAGTACCTTTGCACGGCTGGCCGCAACGTATACATTGTCCTCATATACGTCCCAACCACCAAAAACGATGTCTCCCAGGTTAGCCAAAGGAACGAATTCCTTAATCTTGGGATAGTTGTTACCACTCTTCCGATTTAAATGAATGTTTCCCATCTGGGTAATCGACCCGATAGGTTGAGCAATTCCTTTCTTAACGGCCTCTACACCCGCAATCAGAGTGGTTGCCACCGCTCCCAATCCGGGCAATAGTACGCCTAGCCTGCCAGTCGCTTCTTTTACTTCCATGTTCGTAATGGTTTTAAATGGTTTATTTATTAAATGCAGAGTTGATTGACAAAATTATTGAAATAATCAATTTTCGAACAAAATTGTTTTTTGGTCGAAAAGTCCAGCCCCGCCCAATCGGCCAGGCGGTGCTAAAATTAGCAACACATTAGCAAGCAAAATAGTTAAAGTCGGTAAAGGGCGGAATAAGAAGGATAAAGAGACAAATAATCGGGGTAAACTGCTGCACTAAACCGTCAGGAACCGATCCCTCGCCGTATTTCTAAAGAAACCACTTACAAGCCCATCTTCTATAATAAAGGCGCGCTCATACTGCGCCACCGTGGGACAAATGTGTATCGGAACCCCATAAAACACATCCCCGACCTTATAGCCATGCCCCACGCCAGCCTCTACTACCAGGTGCTCCTCGCTCTGCCCCACCGGCTTCAGCCCCGGCGCATTGAGAAAATACACCCTGTTCCCCAGCTCGTTCTCCGGCGCAATCGACTTATGCCCCAGGTCCAGGCAAAGCCGGCTCTCCCCCCTCAACGAAACCACCCGCGTCACAACCAGCGCCGCATGCTCGAAAGGCTGATCCGGAAACCCGTCGCTATACCCCTTGTCCCAATAAACAAAGGTCCCCGGGCTGCACTGGATGCCCTCCCTTTTCGCATGAACCGGAAAAGTCGGCGATCCCCCCGCAATAATCGGCAGTTCCCCCCCAAGCGCCTCCTTCAAGGCCACCACCTTCGCAAACCCCTCATCCGCACGCGCAGTCCGCGCCGCCAGATCAAGATCACGAACATGGCCGTCATAGGCATGCAGCCCTACCACACGAATCCCCTCCAGGCCCTTCACATTATTATATAATTGTATAGCCTCCTCCGGCAAGATTCCCGTCCTATCCATCCCCACATTCAGGTCTATCCACACCGGCACCTTCAATCCCCTTCCCTCGAATACCCTCGACATTTCCTTTGCCGCGTCCCAGTTGTCGATCAAACAGGCAAATTGTGTTTCCCGGTACTTATCGATCAGTATCGCAAACCGCACCGCTTTCGGCCCCGTCGGCTGGTACGCCAGCAGCACATCCTCCGCTCCCACCATCGCCAGCATCTCCGCCTCCGCAATCGTCGCACACTTGAAATGCGAAATACCCGCCTCGATCATCAGGCGGGTAATATCCGGCGACTTATGTGTCTTGATATGAGGACGCAATCGGGCGGGGCTGCCCACCATCTCGATCGCCCTAAAAATATTCTCTTCCACCCGCTCCGGGTAAACCACCAGCGCAGGGCTATCCAAAGTCTCTAAATTCTTTATCTGATACCAGGATTCAGTAGCTGCCATGGAATTTGCCATGCGCCAAAGGTAAGGTCTTTACCTCAACCCTAATAAAGCTCAAATAACGCTTCGATCTCCACCGGAATATTCCCCGGCAGCGAACCCATACCCACAGCGCTTCTTACCCCCACCCCATTCTCCTCTCCCCAAACCTGGGCAAAGAGCTCGCTGCAGCCATTGATCACGTAAGGATGCCGGTCGAACTCGGGCGTACAACCCACCACCCCCAATACTTTTATAACTCTCTTCACTTTATCCAAACTTCCCAGATGCGACTTGATGGTAGACAGAATGGACAATCCCGTCTGACGCGCAGCCAGCTTGGCCGCATCGATATCCATATCCAAACCAACCCGGCCGACAATCAAAGTCTTGTCTTCCCGGAACGGACCATGACCGGACACATATAAATATTTACCATCGATAAGACAGGGCTTGTAAACGCCCAGCGGGGTCGGCGCAGGGGGAAGGACAAGACCCAGCGCTGCAAAATTCTGATCAGGTGTGTTACTCATGCTCATGCGTAAAAAAAATAGACTGCAAGTCTAAACTATTTCAATATCCCCTCCAAAACCTTCGGCGAACCATCGATCACATCCCCCACCTTCAACCCCAGGATTTGCGCAATCATCGGATACACATTCACATTTTCGAACTCCCCTATCTTCACGTGCTCCTTAAACGCAGGCCCCCACGCATAAAAAGTAGCATGCATATCCACTAGCTTATTATCGAAGCCATGCATACCCGGTATAATCCGTTTCAATCTCAGGTTAAAAACCTTCGGATGATGCGCCACTAATATTATATCCCCCATCCGCCCATAACGGTCATCCACCTCCCTGTAATGCCAGCGCTCCGGCGTCTCATTCAATAAATACACATCGAAATCCTTCGCCTCTTTCTTCAACGCCGCATACGCCGGCCCCACATCCGCCTTGTCCTTCGCATACAAATGCAGCAACGCTTCTCCCGGCGTCACCACAAACTTCGTCGTATCGACCGAAGCCGGCAACGCAATCCCCTTAACCGTATCCACCTGCGTCATCCCATGATCCGCGACAAAAACATAGTTGACCGCCAGATGCAGCTCCCCCACCATCTCCGTCATCTTCCCAATCACCGCATCCACCTCCTGCACCGCCGCTTCCGCCTCCTTCGAATCCGGCCCATAAGTATGCTCCGCATGATCCACCTGCGACATATAAAACAGAATCAAATGCGGCCGCCGTTCTTCCGGCAGGCTCAACCAATCCTTCACCACCTTTAATCTCTCATCCATCGCAATCTTATCATTGAACTTATACCAATAGCTCGGCCGCACACCCATCACCGCCGTCTCCGACCCCACCCAAAAAAAGCTCGCCGATACCATCTGCTGCTGCTCCGCCAGCACCCACAACGGCCGCCCCCCATACCACGTACTATCCTCCACCGCCTTCCTGTTCCCGATCGCATATCCCGTCCCCCTCTTCGGGTCGTAAAAAGTATTATCCACCAACCCATGATGCGACGGATACAATCCCGTAGCCAGGCTATAATGATTAGGAAACGTCAAAGAAGGATACGACGGAATCATCCCCTCCGCAGCCACTCCCCCCTCCCTCAGCGCCAACAAATGCCGCGCCTTCCACTTGTCCGCCAGGTCATGCCGGAACCCATCCGCCGATATCAAAATAACATACGGCTTCTTCATCTGCTCCGCACTATTCACCCGCCCCTCCACCACCCGCTGGACCGTGTCCTGCCCCCGAACTCCCAAAACCCCAAGCCCCAAAACAAAACATAATAGTATACGCATATCCTAAAAATAAAAAAGGCCCGCGAACGGGCCATATTAATTTATCCTTACCGCAAAACCGCGGCCTTAATGCCGATGCCTCCACTCCTCATTCGCCTCATGCTGATCATGCCAATGATCCCGATACCGCTCCTCATGACTATCCCTGATAAACACCTGCCCATGCGGCTCCCCCTTAAAATGATCAAACCTCGCCCGATGCTCCTCAAAATGCAAATAAGCCTGCGGCTCATTGATCACCTCCTTATGAGAATGGTAAAGGTCGAAATTGCGATAAGCCGGCGGCAGCTCTCTCGAAAAAGTCCAATGCCCGCCCCTCAAATAAACAAATTGATGATCCGGCACATAATAATAACACTGAATATCCGGAATATAATAATACTCCACATGGTCATAGCCCGTAGGCCCCCACGAAGGCTGTATGCCGATATTTACCGAAAGACTGATCTGCGCCTGAGAAGGACCGGCAAGGAGAGAAAACGCCAGCACCGCTGCTGCTAACAATAGTTTTTTCATACGTTATTGATTTGCAGCCAAAGATAATACCCCAACGGTCAACAGTCAACGATTTACCCCCTTAACACTTCATTAACCAGACAACACCCGCAACAAGACAATAACAAAAAAAGGCGCCATCAGCGCCCTAAATATATTATTCAACTTTTACAACTACTCTTCCTCCCCTGCTGCCTTCAAATTCTTCATAAAAGCCTTCGCCTGCTCCGGAGTCTTAATAATTCTATGCAAAGAAGACCCATTCTGAATCGCAGTCCTCGGCTTAACGCCATTCTTGCCAATCAGCTTGGCTTGTGCTTTCAATTCAGCAATTTTTCTTGCTAAACCTTCATCAATGTTTTTTATTCTATCCATTACACTTTCTTCCATACTCTAAATTTACGATTTTTCCTTAACCCCCCTCTCCTATTTTTTTAATCTGAAAATGAAATAATTATACATAAGATTGGACCTTATCACCATCCCTTTCACGATTCTATCATTCATCGGAACAACATCATCAAAATCAAAAGGATTATCGTATTGATTCTTACCAAACCGACTTATCCTCACATAGTATTTCACTCCATAGATTTCGAAGTATTTATCCAGATATATAAAGTTCTGCTGAATAAATCGATAATAAAGATAAGCCCTCGCATTATTCGACCCATCGATACCCAGGAAGTGATCTGGGTGCTCTGTAAGATACGTTAACCCTGCCAGGAGAATCGAAGAAAATACTTTGGAGTAGTCCTTATGTGCAATCTCGGCCTTATCATCAATTTTACCTTTCGAGTCTGTTGGCCCAAAAGCAAGATTAAAAACAGAAGGCAGAAGAACATGAGGTTGACTACTAATTTCTACACGTAGAACCACCACAGTCCCATCCTTTACATCACTGGTAAAAGTACTTGCCCTCAAATCTTCAGAGAGAAGCCTAATCTTATAGGCATTACCAAAGTCAATCTTTACTGCAACCGCCGCCATTGTCTCCTATTTAAGAGCACAACAGTAGTGTTTCTATCAAATCAAGCCTGTTAAACTTTTAGAAGCGCATCCAGCGCGGCCTACATTATCCCGCCTCCTCTTCCTGCGGCTTATCCTGCACCACCGTCAAATCACCCAGATCCACCGTAATAGGAATCAACCCCACCTGTACAATCGCCTTCTTCCCCCTTATCTCCTTCACCGTCCCCACCTGGTGGTTCTTCTTCATCATCACCTTATTCCCTACCTGCGCATCTCCGCCCACCTCCGTATATCTTGCGTCGAACTTCTTCCTTACCTTCTCAGTAACCTGCTTCTCATTCTGCTTAAAAAGCAACGCCTGCAGCTGCTTGATGACCTCGCTCTTATCCTCCGCCTTCCGCCAGTCGAAAACGATCTGACGCAGCTTCCGCTCCATCTCCTTCAGGTACGCAATCCTATCCTCCGTAATCTTATTCTGATGCTTCAGCAATTCCACCTGCTGCTGATGACGCTCCTTGTTGATCACCACTTCCATTTCCTTCTTGAGCCGCTCATTCTCCTTCATCAATTTATTCAGCTCCTTCTCCCGTTTCTCCAGCTCCCGCAAATCCTGCTCGGACTTATTCAGCAATTTATCCAACCGGAAATGCTCCTCATCCACAAGGGTCCGCGCGCGCTGAATAAGCCGCGGGTCCAGCCCAATCCGCTCCGCAATCGAAAACGTATACGAGCTCCCCGGCTTACCGATAATTAATTTATACAACGGCTGCAGATTCGTCTCATCGAAAGCCATCGCCCCATTGATCACCCCCGCCGTCTTATTAGCCATCACCTTCAAATTCAAATAGTGCGTCGTTACAATGCCGAACGAATGCTTACGGACCAGTTCCTCCAGTATCACCTCCGCAAACGCCCCGCCCAGGTTCGGGTCACTGCCGCTCCCAAGCTCATCGATAAAGAACAGGGTCCGGCCATTCGCATTCTCCATAAAGTACCGCATGTTCTTCAGATGCGAACTATACGTGCTCAGCTCGAACTCCAAACTCTGCGTATCCCCGATATGGATCATCAATTGCTTGAAAATCCCCAGCTCCGAATCCGGATGCACCGGGATCAGCAAACCGCTCTGGATCATCAGCTGCAATAGTCCAACCGTCTTCATCGTCACCGTTTTCCCACCCGCATTGGGCCCGGAAATAACCAGCAAACGATTTTTTTCGTTGAGATTGATATCGGTAGGAATCGTCGGCTTCCCCGCCTTACGATTATAAAGGAACAACAAAGGATGATAAGCCTGCCGCAGGACGACATGCGCCTTGTCCACCAATAAAGGATAATTGGCATTCATATCCCCCGCCAGCCTGGCCTTCGCACGGATAAAATCGAACTCCCCAATGATGTCGTGCCACACCTGTAACAACGGCGCATGCACCGACAGCCGCGCCGTCAGCTCCCGCAGTATCCGGTTGACCTCCTTGCTTTCCGCATGCTCCAGAGAAAAGACCTCGTTATTGAGCTCGATCGTCTCCTCCGGCTCTATAAACGACGTACGCCGTGTATCGCTCTCCCCATGCAAAATCCCCTTCACCTGCCGTTTATGCTCGGCAAAAATCGCCACGACCCGCCTCCCGTTCAGAAACGACTCCTCGATATCCGCCACATACCCCGCCTTCTGCAGCTTACCCAGTATGCGGTCAAAAACCCTGCGCAGCTCATTCCT
>JAFDYG010000023.1 GCA_018267545.1 Bacteroidota bacterium | reverse complement strand
GGGATGATCATCGCCCTGATCGTCTTTGGCTCGAATCTGAAACATATCAAGGCAGGGGATGTCCGCAAGGAGCCCCGGAAAGAGGATATGAACCTGAGCCAGATAGGCCTGTATGTGTTCCTGCCCGCCATGATTGCGGCCATCCTGGGCTTCATCCTGCCGAAAGCGATCTTCGGGGGCACCATCATGGGCAGCCAGGCCAGCGACGCCTTTATCTTCGCCTGTATCCCGATCATCGGCTTCTTTATCTCGATCTGGGTAAGGTCGAACAAGGAAGACAAGCGGGGCATCGGTGCGCTGCTGTTTATCTTTACCGTCTCCATTATTTTCTGGGCGCTGTTCTATCAAAATTTTACCGCATACACGCTTTGGACCGATAAGCATACCGACCGTACCATTACTTCGACCATCGTCGAAAAAGGAGCGGACGAGCTGGGGTTATTGCAGAAGGTCAATACCACCCCCAGGAAGATTCAGCCCGTCGACGAGCACCTGATTGCCACCAAGGGAGACAGCATAATGGGACCGGACCCTTATTTCCAGAACGTTCCCAAAGAGAAATGGCCTCCGCCCGGACAAGACCTGAAGCTCGCCAATACGGAGCTGTACCAGTCGATCGGCCCCTTCTTCGTCGTGACCCTGACGCCGATCCTGGTGGGGATGTTCTCGTGGCTGCGAAAAAGGAAAAAAGAGCCGACGACCTCTTCGAAATTCGGGATTGCGCTGCTTCTTTCGGGAGTCTCCTCGCTGGTGATGTTCTTCGCCGTGCTTTCGGTCGCGTCGATCTATCAATATAAGGTATCGCCGGCCTGGCTTTGGGGAACCTATTTCTTTGTCGAAGCGGCAGAAGTGTTTTTGAGCCCGATGGGTCTTTCATTAGTATCGAAGCTGGCGCCTCCCCGGATTACCTCCCTGATGATGGGGGGCTGGTTCCTGACCATGTCGCTGGGCAGCAAGGTAGCCGGACTGATGACCAGCAGCTGGGATAAATTCCCGGACAAAAGGGTTTATTTTATCATCTGGTTCGTAGCAGGTGTGATCGGATGCGTACTGATCTTCTCCCGGATCAAGTCGCTGAACGCTATCATTCGGGAGAAAACGGGCGAAGCGTAAGCGTAATTACCCGGGCAATTAACCAAAACCACCATAAAACATTGCTTGCATGAGCGAGAAAAAATTCCAGCCTTTCGTCAGTCCCGAGACGGAGATGAAAGAGTTTACCTTCAAGGCCCTGCTGATGGGCAGCATTTTCGGTATCCTATTTGGCGCCTCTACGGTGTATCTCGCCCTGAAAGCGGGTCTGACTGTTTCGGCTTCCATTCCCATCGCCGTGCTGGCGATCACCCTGGGCCGGAGGCTTTTCAAGACCACCATCCTCGAAAACAATATCATCCAGACCACGGGCAGCGCCAGTGAAAGTATTGCGGCCGGCGTGGTCTTTACGCTGCCGGGGTTTTTGTTTCTCTCGACGGCCGACGCCGCGAATTACTTCGACTACGCGGTCATCTTTATATTGGCCGTCTTTGGAGGCCTGCTGGGCACGCTGATGATGATCCCGCTGAGAAGGGCGCTGATCGTAAAGGAGCACGACACCCTGCCCTACCCCGAGGGTACGGCCTGCGCTTCCGTGCTGAAGGCGGGAGAAAAGGGAGGCACCTTTGCACAGACTGCATTTGCCGGATTGGGCTTCGCCTTTATATATGCCTTGCTCCAAAAGATGTTCAAGGTCATTGCCGAGTCGCCGGTATTCGACACGATCAATAGCAAGGGACTCAATAAAATCTTCCCTTCTGCGCAGGTCTCGGCGGACATCACGCCGGAGTACATGGGGGTTGGCTATATCATCGGCCCCCGGATTGCGGGGGTGCTGGTGGGCGGCAGCGTGCTGAGCTGGCTCGTCCTGCAGCCCTTGCTGGCTTCGCTGATCGACCCAGTGACCATTGCTATGCAGCAGGTAAAGCTTGGTTATTTGAAAGACATTCATAGTGCGGGCGGCTATGGGGGCTGGGACCCTGTCAAGCAGGCATTTGCCGACCCGGCGTCCGCCATCTACCGGAGCTATGTCCGGCTCATCGGTGCGGGGGCGGTAGCAATGGGGGGCTTTATCACCTTATTAAAGACTATTCCTACCATCATCTCTTCCTTTAAAGACAGCCTTGGCGCGGTAAAGGAAAAGGGCGGCGAAAGCCGGCTGCGGACGGAGCGGGACCTGAGCATAAAAGTAGTGCTGTTCGGCAGTATCGCCCTGGTGCTGCTGATCGCTTTCCTGACCATCATCCCGGGGAACTCTTTCTTTAACCGGCTGCTGATCGGGGTACTCATCGTCCTTTTCGGGGCCTTCTTTGTCACGGTCTCTTCCCGGATCGTGGGTTTGATCGGGAACTCCAACAACCCCATCTCGGGGATGACCATCGCTACGGTGATGAGCACCTGCCTGATCTTTTTGGCGGTGGGCTGGGGCGGAAAGGCTTATGAGGCGATGGCGCTGGTCGTAGGCGGGATGGTTTGTATCGCTGCGGCCAATGCCGGGGCGACCTCGCAGGACCTGAAGACGGGCTACCTGGTGGGGGCGACGCCCAAGTACCAGCAGCTGGCGCTGTTTATCGGGGTAATCGTATCTGCGGTCGCGATCGGATTCACCGTAAAGACGCTGGACACTCCCAGCTCCGACCTCGTCGCGAAGGGAATCCACCACGCGATCGGCAGCACCTATAATGCTCCGCAGGCGACGCTGATGGCAACCCTGATCAAGGGTATCCAGTCCGGGAATCTGGACTGGAACTTCGTGCTTGCGGGCGCTTTCCTGGCGCTGGTGATGGAGCTTTGCGGCGTAAGGGCGCTGAGCTTTGCGATCGGTGTATATCTGCCGATCTCAACGACGCTGCCGATCTTCATCGGGGGGGCGATCAAGGGACTGGTCAAC
The DNA here is from genome assembly GCA_018267545.1 of Bacteroidota bacterium. Classification (GTDB taxonomy): domain Bacteria; phylum Bacteroidota; class Bacteroidia; order Chitinophagales; family Chitinophagaceae; genus Puia. Next base: position 766 of record JAFDYG010000023.1, on the reverse strand, counting down.
TGGGTCAAGGAGAGGAGGGGAGACGTTTCGAAAGAAGGGGAGGAAGACCTGGAGAAGGGCAATCTCTTTGCGACGGGTCTGGTTGCCGGCGGTTCGCTGATGGGGGTATTGTTTGCGTTCCTGAATATTCCGGAGAAGGTAAAGGAATGGATCGGGAAGGTCAACGTAGGCACACTGCTGACGAATGGACTGGGAGAAACAGGCTATTTCATACTGGGCCTGGCTTTCTTTGCGGTAATGGGCTTTGCGCTGTACCGCACCGGTGTATCGAAGGAAAAGACAGAATTATAATTTCCGGACTGAAACTATATAGACCACCGTATAGGGGTGAGGATTGAAGCCCCTGTAGGTGGTCTGTCCCGTCTCCACAAACTTTACGGCGACGGGCAGGTTGATGCCTCGCTGCTGATAGTCGGCAGGCAGGTTGATGGGTATGACGATCTGCTGGGTGTTGTCGCTCTTTAGATAAAGGCCGATTCCATCCGTAGCGGGGTCGCCGCCGTCGATGACGTGGGCGTTGATTTCGGGGGCATTCTTCGGGCCACTCTTCTGACAGCCGGCCAGTAAGGCCAGTGCGCAGATAAACAGAAGACCGGTTAACTTTTTCATGGAATAGCGTTGTTGGGTAAATGACACGGAAAAATAATAAACCGTTGCATTAAAATATGTTAAATCAGGCCAGGAGCGAGAAAGGCTCGGCGAATGGCTGTTTGACGGGGGTGAATGCGCGGGTGCGGAGGGCGTTGGCTGCCGGGGTCTAATTCAT
>JAFDYG010000239.1 GCA_018267545.1 Bacteroidota bacterium | reverse complement strand
CTGCTGGGCGGGCTGCTCTATCTCTTTACCCTGAACCAGGGGGGCGTGTATCAAGGGCATCAGCTGGTCATAAACGGGCAAAAAATCATCGGGGACGATCTGTTTCCAACGCTTGCGTTGCATTATCTGCCTCAGGCGGTTTCCATCATCTTTATCATCGGTCTCATCTCGGCCTTGTTCCCGAGTGCGGATGGGGCGCTTACGGCGCTGACCTCTTCGTTTTGCATCGACCTGCTGGATTTGAAGAATAAGCCGGACATGAGCGAACAGCAGAAGCGGCGGACGCGGCTGACGGTGCATATCAGCTTTGCTATTTTGTTCCTGTTTTGCATCCTGGTTTTTAAATGGGTAAACAATAAGTCGATCATCAATATCATCCTCGACCTGGCGGGGTATACCTATGGTCCGTTGCTGGGGCTGTTTGCTTTTGGCATCTTTACGAAGCGGCGATTGGAGAATAGCTGGACTACTACAGCGTTGTGTTTGCTGGCGCCGGTTTGCTGCTATTTTATCAGCCGGTATTCGGCGGACTGGCTGGGTGGATTTCAGATCGGGATCGAGCTATTGCTCCTCAACGGCATCCTCACCTTTTTGGGTTTATGGGCCCTCTCCAAGCCGGCCAATTAGCCTATCTTTGCGGACCTAGGCCCGGGTAGGGGCAATTAAAAATTTTTCCAATGGAAATTGTCGATCTTCAGGCACAGGCCTATGCGGAGCACTATTCGTCGAAGCTGGAGGCTTTGTTACAGGAGATAGTCGACTATACTGCGGAGCATCATCCTGAGGCGCATATGCTCAGCGGTCCTTTGCAGGGAAAGTTCCTGGAGATGGTGAGCTTTATGCTGCGGCCGAAGCGGGTATTGGAGATCGGGACGTTTGTGGGTTTCAGCGCTCTCTGTCTTGCGTCGGGATTGCCGGAAGAGGGGCGTTTGCATACGATCGAGCTTAGGGATGAGGATGCGGACCGGGCAATGGGGTATTTCCGGCGTTCCGACCGGAATGACCGGATAATATTGCACAGGGGGAATGCGTTAGCGATTATCCCAGCCCTGGACGAGGTTTGGGATTTGGTGTTTATCGACGCGGACAAGGTGAATTACGGAGAATACTATAAATTAGTGCTGCCCCGTCTGCGACCCGGGGGATTGATCATTGCGGACAATGTGTTTTTTCATGGGCAGGTGCTTCCTGCTTTGGGGCCGGAAGGGGATATCGATTCGAGCAGGGTTTCGGGGAAGAGTGCGAAGGGTATTCAGGCGTTCAATGAGCTGGTGAATGCCGATGAGACGGTAGAGAAAGTAATGCTGACAGTCCGGGATGGATTGTTGTTTATCCGGAAAAAATAAATTCAGAATCGGGATGAATCGTAAAGGGCTTATCGTTTGGGTGTTACTGGTAGGGGCGGGACTGCAGCTGCGGGCGCAGATAAGCGCGAACGGCGTCATCTATGTCAACACGTACAAGGCGTTGGCGATGGCCGAGGAGCAGCGGGCGGGCATACCGGCTTCCATCACCCTGGCGCAGGGGTTGCACGAGTCCGAGGCGGGGTGCAGCGAGCTGTGCAAGCAATCGAATAATCATTTTGGGATAAAGTGTAAGGAAGACTGGAAGGGCGCGGTCGTTTATCACGACGACGATGCCCGGCAGGAGTGTTTTCGCAGCTATGCGACTGCGGAGGATTCCTATAGAGACCATTCGGCGTTTCTGAAGCGGAGCAACCGGTACGCCTTTCTATTCGACCTGGACCCGACGGACTATGAGGGGTGGGCCTATGGGCTGAAGAAGGCGGGCTATGCGACGAATATAAAATACTCCCTAATCCTGATCAAGTTCATCAAGGATTATAATCTGCAGCAATATACGCTTATCGCCATGGGGAAGATGAAGTCTTCGGATGAGGTGGTGCTGACAATGCCGGGGGTGAATCCTGTAACGCCGATTGCGGCGAGCGGAGAAGTAAAGGAAGTGACGGGGACGGCTCCTATCAGCACGGATGCGGGTAAGACTACTGCCCCTCAGCCCGAGGTTTCGTATCCGGAAGGCGAATTCCAGATCAACCGGACAAAGGTCATCTATGCACAGGCTGGGGTTTCACTCCTGTCCATCGCTACGCAATACGATGTATCACTGCCGAGGCTGCTGGAGTTCAACGATATGAAGGAGGAAGACGTCCTGGTGAAGGGGCAATTGATCTTCCTGCAACGGAAGCGGAAGCAGGGATCCATTCCTCTTCACGTCGTCCGGGAGGGAGAAAGTCTTTACGATATCTCACAGTCGGAGGGAGTACGTCTTCAGGATTTGCTGGAGATCAACTCGCTTTCGGTCAGTTCCAAGCCGGCGGTTGGAGGCAAGATCTATCTACAGAAATAAACTCAACGGATATGTCCATCATTCGGGTACACGACAAGGATTTCGAACCATATTTATCAGCAGGGGAGATCGAGGCGAAGATTCAGGGGATCGCCCGTCAGGTAGACAAGGACTATGCGGATAAGAAGCCGCTGTTTGTTGCTATTTTGAATGGCTCCTTTATGTTTGCTTCCGACCTGTTCAAGGCGATCACTATCGAATCGGAGATCTGTTTCATCAAGCTGGCTTCGTACAAAGGCACCAAGTCGACGGGGCAGGTCATTACGGCTATCGGGCTGGACACAGATATGCATGGCCGTCATGTCATCATCCTGGAGGATATCGTGGATACGGGAAAGACTCTGAGTGAATTCCTGCCGCAGCTGGAGCATCAGCAGCCGGCTTCGCTGAAGATTGCAGCTTTGCTGCATAAGCCGGAGGCGACCGTCTATCCGATCAGCGTAGACTACCTCGGCTTTTCGGTCCCTAATAAGTTTCTTTTGGGATATGGCCTTGATTATGATGGCTTGGGACGCAATATCCCATCGATTTATAAGTTAGTAGAGGGATAGTCGGCTCCCCCCGATTTGTGTCCGGCCGATTTTAACAGTAGGGAGCTTGACAAAGAGGAAAGATCGTTTTAATTTGAATGAAAATATCCCATTGAAAAGTGCATTACTGCTGCTGTTGGCTGTTCTGTCCTTTCTTTCGTCGCGGGAACAGTTTTACTTGCGGGGGGAAGTCAGGGATGAAAAAAACAGCTTCTTGCCAGATGTAAAAATACTGCTTCATTCGAGCGGATATCTTTATCACTCAGGCAGTTCGGGAGCTTTTGGGATACCCGTGCCGCAGCCTTCAGACACTCTTACCCTCTCAGCAGAAGGCTATCAGACCATTACAGTACGCGTCGACGCCAGCCAATACCAGAACATATTGTTGCATTCCATGTTTCATCCGGCGCCGCCGCCCCCCAAGAAACGGCTTTTGTCGCTGACCAAGGACTGGCGGAATATGGACCGGAAGGGTTGGACGGTAGGGGCGGAGACCTATAGCTCTTTGGTAGAGAACGACTTTATTCCGGCTACGCGGTTTCCGGAAACGGGATTTGCGGTGACGATCGACAAGGCCTCCTATAGCAATGTCCGTCGCTTTCTCAACATGGGTAGCACGATTCCGCCGGATGCGGTGCGGATCGAGGAGCTGCTCAATTACTTCAATTTCGGCTATGTCGACCCGCCGGCGGACAGCTGTTTCGGGATGCACTCCAAGCTTTCGATATGTCCCTGGAATGCCAATCATCAGCTTTTATTCCTGCAGGTCTGCGCCAGGAAGATCGACGCGGCGAGGATTCCGCCGGCGAACCTGGTCTTTTTGGTGGACGTGTCGGGGTCGATGGACCTGCCCAACAAGCTGCCCCTGCTCAAATCGGCTTTTAAATTGCTAGTCAATAACTTACGGCCGGTCGATACGGTCACGATCGTGACCTATGGGAGCTCGGTGGCCGTGGCTTTGCAGCCTTCTTCGGGGCAGGAACGGAAGAAAATCCTGCAGGCGATCGAAGACCTGCAGCCGGGGGGTGCTACGCCGGGAGAGGCGGGTATCCGGGCGGCCTATCGTCTGGCGAAAAGCCAGCTGATCCCTGGGGGGAACAACCGGGTCATATTGGCGACGGATGGCGATTTTAACGAAGGGGAGACCTCCGAAGAGGAACTGGAGAAGCTGGTATCGCAGTATAAGGACTGGGGTGTTTATCTTACCTGTCTGGGGGTAGGGATGGGTAACTACAAGGACTCCAAGCTGGAGGCGTTGGCCAAGAAGGGGAATGGGAACTTTGCCTACCTGGATGATGCCAGGGAGGCGGAGAAGGTGCTGGTGCGGGAGTTTACGCAGACGGTCTATGCGGTGGCGGACGACGCTTATCTCAATATTAGCTTTAACCCGGGATTGGTGAGGAACTACCGGCTGATCGGGTTCGACAATAAAGTGAAGGTTTTGTCCGACAGTCTCAGCGAGATACAGGGGGGAGAAGTAGGGTCGGGGCATTCGTTGCTGGCTTTGTTCGAGGTGGTTCCGGTGAATGCGGATAGCGTCAGCGGAAATGCGGACCGGCTGGCTCGGGTGGTGTTGAATTACAAGCTGCCGAATGAACGGGTGGCGCGGTCCAGCTACTATGAATGCTCCAGCCAGGTCGTGTCGTTTCAGCAGCTGCAGCCTTGTTATAGATTCGCCTCTTCGATAGCCATGTTTGGCGGGTTGCTAAAGAAGTCTCCGTTTATGCGGCAGGCGGACTGGAAGGATGCGTATGATATGGCTTCCAGGTCCAGCGATCCTGCGGATGGGATGCAGCAGGAGTTTATAGGTCTAATAGAAAAAGCCCGTAAAATTTACGGGCGTAATAAGCATCGTCGTGTGGAGGAATAGGCGGCCGGCCTCGCGGGCCGGCCGGTATATTTTTAGCTGAACATTTCCCTTACTTTATCGAAGAAGCTGCGTTCGTTCTTATCCGGCTTGGGCTGGAAATTGGGCGAATCGCCCAGCTTTTCCAGGAGCGCCTTTTCTTCCGCTGTTACGTTCTGGGGTG
>JAFDYG010000238.1 GCA_018267545.1 Bacteroidota bacterium | reverse complement strand
ATTATTGGGCTGATCACCCGCCTTGTACGTCACCGGTGTCCCGCGCCGTAAACCCAACGCTTCCGCCACATCAGCCTTCACTCCCCCATGCGAAGAAAACAAAGGCCTTATCTCCGGTATCAATCCCTTATCGAAACCAAAAGCGCCAAACACATCGGTAGACAGCTGATCCGAAACAAAATCCCAAAAAATCCCCTCCGACAACGCCGAAATATGCGTCGTTACTTCCCCCGTCAGTCGCAGCGCAATAAAGTCCCCCGGTAGCATGATCTTGTCGATCCGCTCATAAACCGAAGGCTCGTTATCTTTTACCCAGGCAAGTTTTGCCGCGGTAAAATTACCCGGGGAATTCAACAGCCTCGCCAAGCTCCTCCCCTCCCCAATCGCGGCATACGCCTTGTCCCCATAAGGAACCGCACGGCTGTCGCACCAGATAATACTGTCCCGCAGCACTTTCTGGTCCCGATCCACCAATACCAAACCATGCATCTGATAAGCGATACCGATCGCACCGATCGCTACCGGGTCATACGCGCCGCTTGCATTCACGCGCTTGATAGCCTGCTGTACATACTCCCACCAGGTCTCGGGACTCTGTTCCGCCCAACCGGGCTGACGCGATATAATGGCTGCCTCATTGTCCGGATATTGAGCAGTAGCCAGCACTCGATGCGTGCTGGCATCAGTCACCGCTACCTTAACCGAAGACGTACCCAGATCAATGCCTAATAACAACATGAGAGAAGTGTTTTTTCATATGCAATATCGAGCCGCAAGCGCACTACTACGAGCGAACCCATAGCCTCGCACGGCTGCCTCGCTAGCCAGCGGGTAAATATAGGAATGATTTCCCATTTTGCAACCGATTGCATTATTTTTTTTAAAATCCTTACTTTTAGGTGTTCAACGACCCACTGCATGACAGGAAAAAAAGACATAACCATCTACGACATTGCCAAAGTTCTCAGCCTTTCTCCCGCCACCGTAAGCCGCGGGCTAAAAGACCATCCTGCCATTAACATCAAGACCCGCAAGCGCATCATGGACACCGCCAAGGAAATGGGCTACCGCTCCAACTCCTTCGCCAGCAACCTCCGGATGCAAAAGACCCATACCATCGGCATCATCGTCCACGAGCTCAAGAGCCAGTTCATCAGCTCCGTCCTCGCCGGCATCGAAAAGATTACCACCGACGCAGGCTATGACCTCATCATCGGCCACTCCTCCGAAACTTATCGCAAGGAAGCCGCCAACGTACACAACCTCTTTCATAAACGCGTGGACGGCCTCATCGCCTCCCTCGCCTTCGATACGACTGACCTTGACCATTTCGACCCCTTCGTCCAAAAGGGCATCCCCATCGTCTTCTTCGATCGCGTGGAAGACTTCCCCTACGGCACCCGCGTCATCATCGACAACGTAAAAGCCGGCCACGAAGCCACCGCGCACCTCGCAGCCCAGGGCTGCCGCCGCATCGCCCACGTCACCGCCGATCTGCACCGCAACGTCTACGCCGGCCGTCTCAAGGGCTACAAACAAGCCCTCTCCGACTACGGTCTGCAATACGACGCATCAATGCTCTTCGTGAACGACCTGAGCGAAACCTCCGCCGTCCGCACGGCCAAACAGATTCTGGCCATGAAGGTACGCCCCGACGGCATCTTTATCACCAATGATTTCTTTGCTGCTGTCTTCCTCCAGGCCCTCAAAGAAGGAGGGCTCCGCATTCCCGAAGATATCGCAATTGTAGGATTTAATAACGACGCCATTTCCCGTATCACACACCCCAAGCTCACCACGATCAACTACCCCGGTGAAGAAGTCGGCGAACAAGCGGCCCGCAGCCTCCTCGACCAGCTCAGCGGCTCACCCTCCGCCCGCACCACCGATACGATCATCATCCGCTCCGAGCTGATCATCCGGGATTCTTCCATGCACCGAAAAATCTAACACAACCCAAGATCAGCCCAGCCCGCAAGCCCGCCCAGCCGCCTAACGCAGCTCGACCGCCCACTTCTCCAGCAAACCCATCAGTTCATTGAGCTTCACCGGCTTGCTGATATAATCATCCATTCCCGCCCGTAAACATTCTTCTTTATCACCTTGCATCGCATTCGCCGTCAGCGCGACAATCACCGGCTGCCTCGACAGCTCCTTCCGAATCTTCCTCGTCGCCTCCAACCCATCCATCTCCGGCATCTGCACATCCATCAGCACCAAGTCATAGTCCTCCAGCTTTAACGCTTCCACCGCCAACGCCCCATTTTCAACCGTCGACGGCTCATACCCCAAATTCCCCAATATCTGCTTGATCAGCTCCTGGTTGATAATATTATCTTCCGCAATCAGTATCCGAAGCGGAAACTCCTCCGCAAACCCATCCTTCATCAGCTCCCTCGCCACCGTCTCCCCCTTCCCGGAACGCTCGCATGCCTCCCCGATCTTTGCCTTCATCGAAAACGTAAACAGCGTCCCTTCCCCTACCTTGCTCCTAACATTGATCGCCCCACCCATCAACGCCACCAGCTTCTCGCTGATCGCCAGCCCAAGCCCGGTCCCGCCGTACTTCCTCGTCGTCGAAGAATCCACCTGCGAGAAAGACTTGAACAGAACGCCAATCTTTTCCTCCGGTATCCCAATCCCCGTATCGCGAACGTCGAATGACAATAACACATCTCCGGAATCCGTAGTCTCGAGCAAATGCACCGCCACCGTAATATTCCCCTCGTGCGTAAACTTCACCGCGTTGCTCACCAGGTTCATCAGTATCTGCCGGAGCCGCAGCGCGTCCCCGATAATATGCGACGGCACTTTCCAGTCGATATGATAACCAAGCCGAAGCCCCGCCTTGATCGCCTTCTCATAGAAAAGCCCCAGAACCTCCTCGATACACTGCCGTAAGTCGAAGTTGCGCTGCTCGATCTCCATCTTCCCCGAATCGATTTTCGAATAATCCAGGATATCGTTGATGACATTCAACAGACTTTCCCCGCAATTGATGATCGTAGTATTGTATTCCCGTTGCTGCGGCGTCAGATTGGTTTGGGCAAGCAAGGAAGCCATCCCGATCACCCCATTCATCGGTGTACGGATCTCATGGCTCATCGTCGCCAAAAATACACTCTTCGCCTTATTGGCCTGCTCGGCCTCCTCCCTCGCCTTTCTCTCTTCGAGACTCACCGCCATCAGCCGCTCCGTTCTTTCCTTTACCTGCCGCTCCAGCTGACGGGTCAAATCATTCATCGTCCGAAGCCGAAGCCGGTAGAAGGCGAATATGCTTCCCAGCAGCACCAGCACCATCAGGCTGCGGAACCACCAGGTCATCCAGAAAGCCGGCGTAATCTCCAGCTGAAGGCTCAGCACCTTGTCGGACCATTCACCGTCATTGTTCAAGCCCTTTATCTTGAGCGTATAGTGACCCGGGTCCAGATTGGTATAGGTAACCGAACGCTTCAGGTTGACATAATTCCACCCCTTGTCGAAACCTTCCAGCATAAACGCATATTTCTTCTTCTCTCTGTCGGTGAAGTTCAGCGAGGCAAAGATGAAGGTAATGACGCTGCTGTTGTAAGGAAGAACGATCGACTTCGCCTCCCCGATCGACACTGTCAACGGTGAGGGCTTGTCCCCATCCTTACCGATGGGCACCTCCCGGTTGAAGACCTGGAAATTCGTCAACACCATCGGTGGGTCGAACGGCGCCGTACGCATACGCTCCGGCGTTATCAGGTTAAAACCATTCCCACCCCCGAAATAGAGCTGTCCCGAACGGCTTTTACAATAGGCCTGCTCCTTGAATTCATTGGCCTGCAATCCGTCATATACACCGTAGTTTTTTATCTTTTGATGCGCAGCATCCCAACGGCAAAGCCCCTTGTTAGTGCTGATCCAACGTACCCCCGACGAATCTTCCAGCATCCCGAACGTCACATCGTCCGGTAAGCCGTCCCGCGTCGTAAAGCTGGTCCACCGGCCCGTTCTGACTTCCAGCTGCGATAGTCCCTCCGTGGTCGTAACCCACAAATCCCCCTTCCGGTCCTCGAAAATACCATTGACATAATTGCTGCAGATACTCCCCGAAGCCGCCCCATCCTGATGACGATAATGAGTAAACCTCCCCGTTTCGGGATTGAACAGGTCCAGCCCGCCGCCATCGGTCCCCACCCAAATTTGTCCGCTCCGGTCCACCATCAGCGCATGAATTTTGTCGTTCGACAGGCTTCCCGAGTCCTCATTATGATGCCGGTAATGAACAAACTTCCGGCGCGAAGGATCATACATATCCAGACCGCCGCCATAAGTCCCCAACCAGACCCGGTGCTTCTGATCTTCACAAAGCGCCCAGACATTATTATTAGAGAGGCTTCCTGCATCCCCCGGATTATTTCGGAAGTGCGTATAGCTGTTATTCTGCTCGTTGTAAATCGTTACCCCGTCAGCCCACGTGCCAATCCATAAATTATGCTTGCTGTCCTCCATCACCCGAAGGACATAATCCCCCGCAATGCTGGCCGCATTACCCGGTATATGCCGGAAATGCGTAAAACGGTCCGTCTTCCGGTCCAGCCGGTTCAGACCGCCGCCATCCGTACCCACCCAAAGCTGGTCCCTGCTGTCCTCATAGATACAAAGGACATGGTTATCGCTAAGGCTATAGGGAGAAGAGTTGTGCTTGTAGTGACCGAACTTCCGCGCGTCCCGGTTGACAAAGTCGACGCCCCCGTTGAAGGAACCGACCCACATATTGTTCTTGCAGTCCCGGAAGATGCCATAGAGCGAGTTGGTGCCGATGCTCGAATTATCGACCTCGTCGTGCAAATAGTGCCGCATGGCCCCCGTCTGGGGATTCAGGATGATAAGACCATCGTTCTCGGTCCCGACCCAAAGATTGCCTTCGCCATCTTCGGTCACCGAATTGATCGTATT
>JAFDYG010000237.1 GCA_018267545.1 Bacteroidota bacterium | reverse complement strand
TTCACCTGGCATGGGGAACTGGCGGACAAGATCAAGGGGATGAAGGAGATTCTTTTGAACAAATATCTTCGTTTCGAAGACCATGGCTACCTGCCCTCCTCTCTCGACCGTGTGCGCGTGGAGTCACAGCGGGATATACAAGAATATGGCCTCAGCCAGCTAAAGCTGGTCATCGCCTTTCTCAACTGGCATAATCTTAAAGAAGACCCGAAGGAGCGAATCCAGAGTCCGCTTCTCCTGCTGCCGGTAAGTCTCAAAAAGAATAAAAAGCTCAAAGAGGACCACTATGTTTTAAAAGTGCTGGACAATGCGGCCGAGGTCAATCCGGTCCTGGCGGGACAATTGAAAGAGCTGTATGGGATCCGGCTGCCGGATTTTATCGACCTGGATGAGATGAGTCCCGAGCAATTCTACCAGCACGTCAAACACCAGGTCGAAGAAGCCAATCAGGGCATCGTCCTCCACTATATCGACAAGCCGCGCATCCGGCTGATCCACAGCGAAGCCCGGCAGACCGTGAATAACTATCGCAAGCGGCTGCGCAGGATTTCGGGCCAACCCGGCAGCTATCAATCGATTCCCTATAGCTACGACCCGGAGCATTATAAGCCGTTGGGGCTGGAGATCTTCAAACAGCGGGTCGAGCCGAAGAGCAGCTTCCTGGAATTTTTGATGAATAGTGAAATCAAAATGAGTGCGGGACAGATGGCCGACCCCGTTAGGGAGCGGGAGATCTATACGCTCGTCGAAAGCGAGAGCAATCCCTACAGCTGGGACTTCGACGTCTGTCATATGGTGCTGGGCAATTTCAACTACAAGAAGATGAGCCTGGTCCGGGACTATAATACGGTTATCGACCAACAACTGCAGCACCACGTCTTCGATGCGCTGTTTAGTGACCAGCCGCGGACGTTTCCCGAACATAAATTCGACCTGAACAAACCCGACGACTGGTATCACGTCATCACTGCCGATCCGACGCAGACCAGGGCGATCCTGCAAAGCAGGGCCGGATATAGCTATATCATCCAGGGTCCGCCCGGTACCGGCAAGAGTCAGACGATCACCAACCTGATCGCGGACTTTGTCGCGCGGGGGAAGAATATCCTGTTTGTCTGCGAGAAGCGGGCGGCGCTGGACGTCGTCTATCATCGCTTGAAACAAGTGGGACTGGAAGAGCTCTGTTGTTATATCCACGATAGCCAGGGGGACAAGCGGGAGTTTATCCGGAATCTCAAATCGACCTACGAGGACTATACCGGTCATAAGATGGACCTCGCACAGCTAAAGCAACAGCGGCAGCTGCTGCTGGACCGGATGAATGCGCAGCTGGAGCTGCTCCGCGAGTTTCAACACACCAGCCTGTCCGAGGTGAAGGACAGCGGTCTTGCCGTCCGGCAGCTGATCGAACGGATCATCCTCTTACGCGAGGAGCTGGTCCCGCTCGACGCGAAGGCCGAAGAAGGGCTGCCCGGGTACAAAGACTGGCAGTCCGCGGGTCCGGTCCTGAAAGAATTAGAGGCGACACTGGATGATACAGGCGCCGATCCCATCTTCGCCTTGCATCCTTTTAGCCTGATCAACGAGGAAATCATCTTATCGGAGAGTCCGCACCAGGCGCTGGACCAGGCGTTGCGGCAGGCCCTCGTCCTGCTCGACGAAACGGCGGGGCTATTGGCCTCCTGCCGCGTCGAGCCCGTTCATGTACAAGACATGGAACGGCTCAAGAACCTGGTACAGTTCGCGGTGCTGCTGGCACCTTTGGTCCGGACAGGGAACCTGACGCTGGCCGATCCTGCGACAAAGGAGGCGCAGGAATTTGGTCGCCGGCTCCGTGAATTCAGACAACAGAAGGAGACGCAGCAGCAGGCGGAAAAAAAGAACGGGCACTGGAGTCAAAAGCTGCCGGCGCAGGACCTGGACGCAGCCATTGGCCTGGCCGCCCGGCAGGAGAAGGCCTTCCTCAACGTCTTCAATGGGAACTGGAAGCGGTTGAAGAAACAAGTACAGAGCAGCTATGATTTCTCGCAGCACGCGGTGAAGCCCAGCTATCAAAATCTGCTGGAGCTGCTGAAGGCAGAGTATACGGCAGGAGAACAGGTAGAGCAGGCCAAGCGGCGGCTCGAGGAAGATTATAAACTGGACAATCTCGATACGGCTCGTCTAAGCATCGACCTGCTTCAAAATAAAAAGGGTCATCCGCAGCTGGATTATTTGCTGCAGCATCCGTCGGCAGCGATGTTGATCGACGCGCTGTACGCGATGCACCAGCCGCTGAGCCGGCTGGAGACGCAATTGAGGCGTTGTCTGCAGGAAGCGCCGTCAGGTAATCTCGCCGCCATCCGGGACCAGCTGCAAAACATCCAGCTGAACGCAGATGGACTGCGGGACTGGCTACCCGTCCTTCGCGCCGTTGCAGGCCTGCCTGCCGATGTAAAGAAGACGCTGCGCAGCATTCCGCTGCGAATCCGGCAGACGGAGGCCGCTATCGCCCGGAAGTCGCTGCTCGACCTTTATCAGATAAACCGAACTTTTGCGGGCATCGATCAATCGGCCCTCGAAAAGGCCGTACAGCAGCTGGGCGAAGGATATATGACCCTGCAGAAGCTCAATGCGGATCTGATCCGCGCCTATGTCCGGCAGCGTTTCCTACAGCAGCTGGAGCTATCGGCCCGGCCTGTAAGTCAGCTCAATGAAGAGCAGAAAAAATTCAAGAAAATCTATAACGAAGGACGAAAGATATTGGAGAACGAGTTTGGGAAGAGCATGCGATACAAAAGTATCCGGGAGCTGTCGGAAAAAGAAAGCGGGCTGGTTCTAAAAGATATCAAGCCCGTGTGGCTGATGAGTCCATACAGTGTCAGCGACAGCCTGCCCCTCGATAACAACCATTTCGACGTGGTCATCTTCGACGAGGCCAGCCAGATTACCCTGGAGGAAGGGGTTCCGGCCTTGTATCGTTCGGGTCAGACGATCATCGTCGGGGACGAGAAGCAGATGCCTCCTACCGATTTCTTTAGCGCGAGGACCGAAGACCCGGACGACATGGACAAATGGACGGACCGCGAAGAAAGCGAATGGCTCAGCGACGACGCCGACAGCCTGCTGGTACAGGGTGCGCGAAAGCTGGAGTCGACCCTATTGAGCTGGCACTATCGCAGTCACTACGAGACATTGATCAGCTATAGCAACCATGCCTTTTATGAAGGAGAGCTGCTCACGATTCCGGACCGGACCATACATCACCAGGAAAAAGAGGCGATTCGTGTCGGCCGGCCAGAGGAGGCGATGGACAGGGTTGGATGTCTATTCGATCGCAGCATCAGTTTCCATCACCTTCCCGATAGTGTCTATGAGAAGAGGAGTAATGCCGGTGAAGCCGATTATATCGCTCATTTGGTCAGGGAGCTGCTGAGGCGGAATACTTCTGAAAGCATCGGCATCGTAGCTTTTAGCCAGGAGCAGCAGCGCGCGATCGAGACTTCGCTCGACCTGCTTGCGGCGGAAGACGCTGGCTTTGCGCAGCAGCTGGAAGAAGCCTATAACCGGACCGAGAACGATCAGTTCACCGGGCTTATCATCAAGAACCTCGAAAATATCCAGGGGGACGAGCGGGACATTATCATCATGAGCGTCTGTTATGGTCCCGATAGCCGCCGGCGGATGCTGATGAATTTTGGCCCGGTGAATAAAAAAGGCGGGGAGAAACGGTTAAACGTACTTTTCAGCCGGGCGCGCAAGCATATGGCGGTGGTGAGCAGTATACGGTATGAACAGATCACGAATGAATACAATGAGGGCGCCAATTATCTGCGCCGATTCCTGCAATATGCGGAATTGATCAGCCAGGGAAGGATGGAGGAGCGA
>JAFDYG010000236.1 GCA_018267545.1 Bacteroidota bacterium | reverse complement strand
TCAGACCCGCGGCATCGTATAATTCCGGTAGCGTGCGGGTTCCACCGAGGCTCAGTGCATTGACGTAATTACTTAAAGCCTTCTCTTTGTTTTTCTTATACTGCATCCAAAGACCGATCGCTCCTAACTGAGCAATACCATACTCGATGTAGTAGAAGGGTACTTCGAACAAATGCAGCTGCTTCTGCCAGCCAAACTCCCTAAACTCCTCTAGTCCGCTCCAGTCGATAGACTTCGAAGAAAACTCGTCGAGGATTTCTACCCACTTCTCTTTCCTTTCCTCTACTGTATGACTAGGGTTTTCGTATATCCAGTGTTGAAATTTGTCAATAGTTGCGATCCACGGAAAGATGGAAATTACGCGCTCAAGCTGGTGCTCTTTAGCACGTGCTAAATCGTTTTTATCATCGAAGAATAATTCCCAATGATCCATGCTGAACAATTCCATCGACATGCTCGCCACTTCGGCGATCTCCATCGGGTATTCCTTGAAAGCGCTGAGTTTTAGCGGATGCGAAAGGAAGGAATGTATGGCGTGACCACCCTCGTGTACCATCGTCGTCAGGTCGCCCATCAGACCGGAAGCGTTCATAAAGATGAAGGGAGCCCCGGTTTCCGCTAACGGACAATTGTAGCCGCCAGGCGCCTTACCCTTCCGGCTCTCCAGGTCGAAGCGTCCCATCTTCTCCATGGTCCGCAGACAGTCGGCGAAAAAAGGATTTAGCTCCTCGAAACATGCAATCGTCTTCGTCAGCAAATCTTCCCCATTCGTAAAAGGGCGAAGCGGCTCCGTCCCTGCAGGCTCGGCTTCGGTATCCCAGGGTCTAAGGCTGTCCAGCCCCAGCTTTTCCTGCTTGCGCTTATTGATCTGAGCAACCAGCGGTAATACATATTCCCGGACGGCTTCGTGAAAACGAAAACAGTCTTCTTTGGTATAGTCGAAACGGCCCAGGTCCTCGAATTTATAATCCCGGTAATTGGGGAATCCGGCGTTTTGGGCCACTTGATGACGAATGGCGATCAGCTTGGAGTACAAGTCGTTCAACGCATCCTTGTCCTGCAAACGGCGCTGCTGCATCTTGCGATAGACCTCTTCCCGCAACGCACGATCAGGGCTTTCCAGGAATTTGGCCGCTTGCTGCAGCGTATATTCCTTTCCTCCGACCTCGATCGTCATCTTGCCCGAGATCACGCCGAATTGCTGCCCCAGCACGCTGGCTTCAGCAAAGAGCGGAATGTTGGATTCGCGGAACAATTCGATCCGCTTTTGGACCGAACGCAGGTAGGTGAAATAGTCCTTGGGGTCCAGATCCTTTGTATAAGGATTCTCCACCAGCCGTCTGTTGAGCCGGTCGGAGTAAGGCTGGATCTTAGGCTGTATCTCTAAGCAGAAATAATTGAAGGCCTCTTCCAATTCTTTGTTCTCGGTATCACAGGTCATGCGGATCTGACGCCAGCAAGCGTCTTCGCTTACTACGGCTTCCAGCTCACTGATATCCAATAACCACTTCTCCAGATCGGCGCGTGTATTCAACGGACGCTGATCCAGATCCTGATACCAGGGCTCCAGACTATTCCAATCGGTCAGAACAAAATCGGTCGGCAAAAAATGCCGTTCGGGCTTCTTTAGATCTGCTGTAGGTAACATGATTAGCTTTTCTTTTTTGCTGCTGTCTTCTTTGGCTTCTCCGCCGGCGTTTCTTCTTTTTCTTCAGCCTTTTTCTTCGGCGCGGCTTTCTTTGCCTTCGGCTTCTCTTCTGCCGGCGCTTCTTCCTTCTCGGCCACTTCAGCCTTTGCCGCCTTCTTCTTCGGAGCTGGCTTTGTCGCTGCTTCTTCTACCTTCGGCGCTTCTTCCACTTCCGTTTCTTCTTCTGGAATATCAGACAATTTAATCTCGATATTGTTTGCTTTCAGAACGGTAAACCATTTTACCATCTTCTTCAAATCACTGCTGTATACACGGTCGAAATCCAGGTCGGGATATACTTTGGTGAAGTAGCTCTTCAACGCAGCATTGTCCTTTTCATCGGGCAATTTCTCCTTGCTGGCTTCCATTGCCTTCAGGATATCGACCAGGTTCACGTTGTCCCGGACGGTGTAGACTTCGATACTTTCCAGGTGCGAAAAGTTATGGCTGCGGCTGGATACAAAACTGGTTTTCTTATCATCCAGTCCACGAACAATGGCGCCATCGGCCTTACTGCT
>JAFDYG010000235.1 GCA_018267545.1 Bacteroidota bacterium | reverse complement strand
TTCGACGGGCTGGCATTTTTTGGGTGTGGGGCTGGTGCTGACGGCTTGTTGCTTTTATGCCTTTCCCGGTAGCTTGCGGCAGCAGCCGGCGGCCCGGGAACGGAGGCCCTGGTTTGCTTTACCGGATAAGAGTCTGGTGAAATTTGGTCTTATTTCATTCGCTTCGATGGCTTGTGAAGGGGCGATGATCGACTGGAGCGGCATTTATTTCAGGGAAGCGGTACATACGACGGCAAAGGCGGCAACGCTCGGCTTTGTGGTCTACACGATAGCGGTGACCTTGGGTCGGCTGACGGGGGACCGGCTGGCGAATCGGTTGGGTATCCGGACGATGCTGACCTATAGCGGCGTATTGGTTGGGGCGGGTTTGTTGCTCGCGGCGGGGCTGCCGTATCCGGTGACGGCGGGGATTGGCTTTGTGCTGATCGGTTTTGGGGTTTCCTGCGTTATTCCGATGATCTTTAGTATGGCGGGGAAGTCGGCGGGGATGAGCAGTGGTTCGGCGATTGCGGCGGTATCGACGGTAGGCTATCTGGGTTTTTTGATTGTTCCGCCTGTTTTGGGTTCGATTGCGCAGCATGCAGGGTTGCGGACTGCGTTTGGTTTATTGGCCGTGTTAGGATTTTCGATTAGTGGCCTGGTTCAGCTTACGCTGGATGAAAGGGTAGATGTTCGGTATGAACCCGGTGTTATGCCGAACGAATGATGGCGGTGATGTGACATAGATAAAATCTATCGGTTTATAGATAATTGCGATGCTATTCTATCGGATAGCTGTCTTACATTTGCATCACGTTAATGGTCTTACAGCGCGGAATATGCGCTAACGATTTAGACCGATTTAGACTCGATTGCCCACCTGAGAAGTAATTTACGTCGCTTTTTACGGTTTTCAGTTTTTTAAAAACACACTAAATATATGCCTAACAGAATTTTGTCTATTGGTGAAAAGTTTCCCGCATTTAAGAAGAAAGCAGTAGTATCGATCGAAAAAGGAAAGGAATTTACGGAGATCACGGAAGAGTATGGTAGTGCAGAGGGCAAGTGGACGGTGATGTTCTGGTGGCCTAAGGATTTTACGTTTGTTTGTCCTACGGAGATTGCCGAGTTCAACAAGAAGAACAGCGAATTTTCCGACCGCGACACGGTGGTGATTGGTGCTTCTACGGATTCCGAGTTTGTACATGCTGCCTGGAGAAGGGATCACAGCGATCTGCGTGATCTGAAGTTCCCGATGCTGGCAGATACGTCCAAGTCGCTGGCTGAAGAGCTGGGCATTCTGGATAATGATGAGAAGATCGCTTATCGTGCAACTTTTATTATAGATCCTCAGGGAATCGTTCGTTGGGTGAGTGTATATGACCTCAACGTCGGTCGTAGCGTACAGGAAGTTATTCGCGTATTGGATGCATTACAGACAGATGAGCTTTGCCCTTGCAATTGGAAGAAAGGAGAAGAGACGCTGACGACACAGCTGAGCATGAATTAAGCATTTCCTGGCGGGCCGGACGGATGTTCGGTTTGCGTTAAAGGATCACAGACGGCAGGGGTAATCCCTGCCGTCTAAATTGGACGGAGTCCAATTTGTACTTTCGGCCTTAAGGCCGAAAGTACAGTCATTAATGGCGTTGCGATAAAGAATTATATTTCAACAATTTTTTATCGCAACAATAAAACAAAGAAGATATGAGCGCTATAGCAGCTATACAGAACGAAACTTTTCAGAATTTACTGGGGGAGCTGAACATTCCCGGGTATGAGCCTTCTGCCAATGTATTGGCGTTGGTTGCCGGGGAATCCCGTTTTATAAAGGATTTGAAGATCAATGTGGGCAATGTGCTGAACAATACTCAGTATTTAAGCCGGAAGGAAGCGGTGTTGCTGGCTTTGGCGGTGGCTGTAAACGAGAAGTTCGGTCTGCTGCAGGAGTCTTTTACGGGGATGGCGAAGGATGCGGGTGCTTCGGATGCCGAGGTGGCCGAGATTGTGGCTTGTACTTCGTTGATGAATACGAATAATATCTATTACCGGTTCCGTCATTTTATCAAGAAGGAGTTTTACGAGAACCAGCCTGCTGGTATCAAGATGAGCATCATGGCCAATCCGGTTTTGGGAAAGGAGTTCTTCGAGCTGGTAAGCCTGGTGATTTCTTCGATCAATGGCTGTGAGATGTGCGTGTCATCGCATGAGAAGTCTGTATTGCAGCACGGTAGTACGGAGTCGAGGGTATTGGAAGGGGTTAAGCTGGGTGCAATTATCAAGGGATTGATTACGATTCTGGCTTAAAATTAGTTGTTTTTTTGTGAAATAAGCCGGCCCAGGAATGGGCCGGCTTTCTTACCTTATCTATGTACCATGGAAAGAATCAGGTTTGGCTATTGCTGTCGACCGTTACAATGACGGTTTCGATGTCACGATGCACCTCCACGGATACTGCGCTGCCTAATAGCAGGCTGCGGCTGTTTAATGTGGTTTGGATGCTGTGGATGATGAAGCAAAAGCCTGCTTTTCTCTTTAACGTGATGGCGATATTGTCGATGCCCCGCTGGCGACGGCTTCGTAGTCTGAAGCCCTGGTATGCTTCTTCTTTCTCTTGCTCTTCTTCTTCCAGGCCGATGTCGAATACCTGGACCAGCTTGTTGACATACATATCGATGGCTACCCGGTAGAGGCGGGCTTTTTCCTGGGTATCGCCCTTGAGCCGGATGGTTCGGTCCGGAAATCGCTGGGTATAGAGCTCGATGATCAGGATCAGCGTATTCATGACTTTATTCATGTCTCCATTGTCGGCGATAGTAGGGGAGGACTGCCCGGTGATCGGCAGGTCATTGAGGTCCAGACTATAGACTCCGGGCTCTTGCTGACTCCTGAAGCTGACTTCCCGGGTAGTAGAGCCCGCGATACCTTTACTGATGAATTGAAAGGCGCTGAAGTCAGGGAGCGCCTTTAGCTGTATCGGCGTTCTGTTGAAAAACATGGTCAAATATTTATAAAGTGGATGAGCGGCGATTTATGGGACCGCTCATCCGGGTTAGGAAATGGATTTATTTATAAATCCGTTTTCTTTGAGTCTTCGGGGGTGCGGTAGCAAAAACGGTCTCTCCGGCCGGGTCATCCACGGGGGCGCCTATTACCTCCGTTTCAAGAGAATCGTCTTCCTGTTCGTCGTCCCCTGGTAATACTTCCTTGAACTCGGGCATTTCGAACGGCATTTCTTTGCGGATTTCGCTTAGGATTTCCTTGATGGTTTTGGCACTACCTCCGATAGGATGGATGGTAATCATTCTGGATTCCGGGTTAGCGGCGATAAGGCATTTTGCTCTTTTATCGTTTTTAACCAGGTACACCGGATGGGAATTTCCCCGTTGTAATGACCGGACTAAGTATTCTTTTGTATCGTCATTCTGAAGATTCAAAATGGGATAGATGTTCAATGCTTTGTCCAGGTTGTAATTGTACAGGTCGCCATAGCGGAAATATCGGTAGTTACCCGCGGGATCCTTGAGGGAGAAGTTTAGCTGAGACCACCCCTGGAACTCGACTCCATTGGCGTCATTCAGCTTTCTGTAGACCGACCGTCCTTCCAGCAGATTGAAGGCTTCTTTGAGCGTAAAGCCTTTGCCCTTGAAGATAAAGAAGGTCTGTGATTTATTTTTTTCAGGACAGCTGTCGTAGCTAAGCTTGGCATCGTATTTCTGCAGGTAATAGCGGCTTTCATTACCCAGGAGAAAATAGAGCTTTGCTTCTACCATGGTGTCGTCACCATATGATACTGCCGTATGAAGCTGGAAGGAGATGTCTCCCTTCCCGACTTTTTCGGTGAGATCCTGATTCAGGGGCGAGCCTTCTCCGAAGCCCAGGTATTTTAGCTTGTCCTGGAGAAAGGCCAAATTTTCTTTGTTAACCATAATTTTAAATTTTAAATGTGATTGCTTTCAGAGACGGGCGCTTAGATGATGCGCGCTCTTTCCAGCAAAAAATTGGAGGTTTTGATTTGCAAGTGTCGGCCACCGTCCTTTTCCAGCACTTCGATTAATAGTCGTTTGCCACGGGGCAGAGTAAAGCGCGGTAGGACAATCACGTTTCGCAGACGGCTGTATCCTGGAACCAGGACTGTGCTGTCATACAGGTAGACCGAAGAAAGCTCGCCATATCTCATTAGGGGCATTGCCCGACCTGCTCCTCTTGCGGGCGGATCCACTATGGAGAAACGAATTCTTTCGATTTCGTAATCTAGCGGAGAACGGTTGTTTAGCCGGAGCAGAAAGTAGAGCATCGAGCCTTGAGTGTAGATTCCACGAAGCTGTAGCTTTACCTTGCCGTTCCGGTTGCTTAGGAAGGTAAGCTGGCCGGGACCTTTCATGATTCTCTCGCAGGAGGCCTTTAACAAGAGGCTGTGCTCCTCTTCACGGCTGGATTTTTTTGCCGCGCTGTCCCTAGTGGTCGAGGGCATCCGGGCGTGGTAGGCGAGTAATTGTTCGATACCCTTCGTTCTCGTGGCGTTTGCTTGTGCAGCCACGTAGATTCCCTGACTGAGTAGGGCAAGCCCTATCAGGGAGGATAATAAAATCCTCATTGTGATGATAATTTAAGATTAATTAAATGATCCTATTCGAGCTGCTTCCAGCATGCCGCAGTTCTTCTTTTTGGGGCAGCTTAAACGGATTGTTTGTTGAGTGAGGAACTGCGTTTGTATCTCAAAGGTAGGGTGAGAAATGGCGCTTTTTTTTACCATATATTCATCGTTTGAAAATAAGCATGAACATAGATTCATGGCTTGAAGATTATACCCTTTTCTCTTATGTCCTTTTTGATTCTCGAAAGGTGTTGAGGTGTGATGCCCATATAATCGGCGAGCTGCTTATCGGAGAGCTCTTCAACCATGCGAGGGTGGGTCTCCACCATGTATTGATAAAACTCGTCCGCCTCCTTGGTCATCAGGTGGATCTTTTGCCGGTTGTCCTGGGCATAGTATCGTTCCATTATTCGTTGTCCTGCTTTACGGAAGTCGGGAAATTTGGTGTAGGCTTCCTCCAGCTGCTCCCCGCTTATCGACAATAATATACAGTCCTTAATGACTTCCATGATCTCCAGGGAGCGAGACTGGTCGAAGAAGCTCGTTACCGAGGTGGCAATATCTCCTTCCAGCATAAACCAATTGCTATACTCCTTGTTATTATGTTTGACATATAGACGCAGCATACCTTGTTCTATAAAATAGAGCCGCTCGCATATCTGGCCCGTCCGTACGAGCTTGTGTCCTTTTTTGTATTGGTCCCGCCGGACCGTTTTTCGTAAATAAAGTTCGAGATCGTCTGTGATGGGAATGAATTTTTGAAGAGTAGTTAAAAGTTTTTGCATAAAGTTATTTTTGGGAGAGATGGAACAAAGAAGAAGCCAGCGTCTATTACGCCGCAATGGTCAGGCAGTCAAAAAAAATCTCGACATTTGTCAATTCTTAACTTTGCCCTCATGTTAGTCATACCGATGTCTCCCGGACACGTAAAAACGCTGGAAACGTTACAGGACGTTATCTTCCCGACATTGGCCGTCGAAGAACGGCTGCGGGCTGCGCAGTATCTGCGTCACCTGGAGGTCTTTCCCGAGGGACAATTTGTCCTGACAATAGGGACAAATTCGGACGTTATTGGCATGACGACGACACAGCGCATGGATTTTGACTTTATTCATTATAAGCACAGCTTTAGCGAAACCAGCGGGGGAGGATGGCTAAGCCGGCACGATCCAAAGGGAAGCTGGCTTTATGGGCTCGATATGGGAATACTCCCGGCGTTCCGTGGGAGGGGAGGAGCGAGGCTGCTTTACCGGGCCCGGCAATTGCTGGTGAACCGGCTAGGGCTTGCCGGACAGCTTACCGTGGGGATGATGAATGGGTATGGGGCCGTTAGCGGGGAGATGAGCGGGGACGAATACTATCGCCAGTGGCTGGAGGGGCGCCGGGAAGATCCTACGCTGACACCACAGCGGACCATCGGTTTTCGGCCGCAGGGACTGATTCCGGACTATTTGCACGATCCAGGCTGTGGAAATTATGGGGTATTGCTCCGGCTGGATGCGGATGTGATAGTATAAAACGGCGGAAAGGAAATATGAGCAGATGAGGCATTCCTCGTAACTTTGTATAGGAATTTGGCAACTTAAAATCGCATGTTATGGCACTAGAGACGAATCAAAGGCAAAGGGTCGTAATCATCGGAGCTGGATTTGCCGGGCTGAAAATCGCCCGGAGCTTGAATAACACGGACTATGAAGTTTTCCTGATCGACCGGCACAACTATCACCAATTCCAACCGCTGATGTATCAGGTGGCGACGGCGCGGCTGGAACCTTCCAGTATTTCTTTCCCCTTACGAAAAGTCTTTCAGCATACCCGGAATGTAAACATTCGCATCGCGGACGTCGAACGGGTGGATACTGCTCAAAAGATCGTATACACCTCTGTAGGCGAGGTTCCGTATGACCGGCTGGTCATTGCGCTTGGCTGCACCACGAACTATTTCGGCAATACCCGTCTTCAGTCCAACTCTTTCCCGATGAAGTCGGTGCCCAATGCCATGGCGTTGCGCAACCGGATCCTGCAGACATTCGAGGATACGATCGAGGCGGGTCCCGACGAATTGCAGTCGCTATTGAATTTTGTCATCGTAGGCGGCGGCCCGACGGGAGTCGAGCTGGCGGGCGCCATGGCCGAAATGAAGAAGAATATCCTGCCAAAGGATTATCCCGACGTAGACTTCTCCCGGTTCACCATCTATTTGCTGGAAGGTTCGCCCAATACTTTGAATGCAATGAGCGAAGCTTCCAAGATAAAGTCCAGGAAATACCTGGAGAGTCTTGGCGTCATCGTCCGGACCGGCACCGTCGTAGAAGACTATGACGGCAATACGGTCCGTCTTAAGAACGGCGATACCATCCTGGCGAAAAACCTGATCTGGGCCGCGGGTGTCGTCGCCAATACACTGGAAGGTCTTCCGGCCGAGGCCATCACGCGGGGCAATCGTCTCAAGACTAACAGATTTGGCGAAGTCGAAGGGCTGGAAGGGGTATATGCGATCGGAGACATCGCTTATATGCCTACTCCCAAATATCCTAACGGTCATCCCCAGCTGGCGAACGTGGCGATCGCACAGGCGACTCACCTGGCGCAGAACTTCAAACGCGAGCTGAAGGGTAAGGCGCGTGTCGAGTTCGAATATGCCAACAAGGGCTCGATGGCGACCGTCGGGAAGAGGAAGGCCGTGGTCGATCTGCCCGGCTTTAGCTTTCAGGGGGTCTTTGCCTGGCTGACCTGGATGTTTGTACACCTGATGCTCATCCTTAGCGTCAAGAACAAGCTGATCATCTTCCTGAACTGGATGATGAGCTATTTCGCCAATGACTCGACCCTGCGTCTCATGCTGAAGGCCGATCGGGGCGAAGGGTCTTCCGGAAAGATCGACATACCGTCGGCGAAAGGGCAAGGTTCGTTGAAAGGATAAGGTTGATTGAAAGGACAAGGTTCCGTAAAAGGATGAGTTTTTTCCTTATTTTTGTCCGAACCACCGGAAAACCCATCCCGGTGCACTATATATTTCTATGGCTGAAATCATCGTAGAATTAAAGCAAGCGAATATTTATCAGGGTGACAATCTCATCCTTCAGGGAGTCAATCTCACCGTAGAAAAAGGTCAGTTCGTCTACCTCGTGGGGAAGACGGGAACGGGCAAGTCGAGCCTGCTCAAGACCCTCTATGGAGATATTGCGCTGCGGGAAGGGGATGGCCAGGTTGCGGGCTTTAATCTGCGGGAGATGGACTGGAAAAAGGTCCCTTATCTGCGTCGGATGCTAGGGGTGGTTTTTCAGGATTTTCAGCTGCTGACGGACCGCAATGTCAATGACAACCTGAAGTTTGTCCTGAAGGCGACCGGCTGGAAGGACGTCCGGCTGATGGACGAGAAGATTGCGGATGTGCTGGATAAGGTGGGGCTGAAATCCAAGGGGTTCAAGATGCCTTTCGAGATGAGCGGTGGAGAGCAGCAGCGCGTGGACATTGCCCGTGCCTTGCTCAACTCACCCAAACTGATACTCGCAGATGAGCCTACCGGTAACCTGGATCCGGAGACTTCGGACGAAATCATGCAGCTTCTCTTCCGTATTTCCAGAGACTATGGCACTTCTATCGTTATGGCTACGCATGACTACCGGGTCATCAACAAATTCCCCGCCCGAATGATGAAGACGGAAAGGGGGCAGGTGATCGACAATGCAACGTTGACGTTGGATTAGTCCATTACCAAATTGCGTGTAACAATTTCTGCAGATTATTTTCCTGGTTGTACAATTCGCCCAGCAGGGTCTTTCTCGACTCGATATCGTAGTGGGTAAAAGGTTGCTCCGAGAGCCGGGTGATCAGGGACTGGATTTCCTCTGCATTATCCGCCAGGTGGCAGACCGGCTGAAGTCCCGTCGCTTCTACTGCGTCCGTATTGACGATGCAATGCCGACCATTATAAAGGGCATTCAGCAGCTTGAGCTTGATGCCGGTGCAGTTGAAAGACGGCAGTATATTGATCTGGGCCTTGGCGATGAGGTCCTGCAGCTCGTCTTCCGAAGGGTCCGGGATCAGACAGGTGTGTGGATACTGATAGATGAGCTTGGTGAGCCGGCTCGAAGGGTTTTTTCCGGAAACGATAAAGGGCATTTCCAGGTTGGAAAATACTTTCTTTAGCAGCCATATGACGACCTGCTCATTTTCTGCGACGGAAAGGTTTCCGTGATAAAGACAAAAGCAGCCCGTTCCCTCTTTGCCCCGGACTTCTTCGAAGGGCAGGAAAATGGGGAGCGTATCGATATCCTGGGCGCCGAACTCTTGCCGGTAGAGCTCGCTATCCTTGGGTGAAACAGCGAGGATCTTTACTTTATCGGCGATCCGGTGCTCGTACTGGCGAAGCAGGTTGCTTTCGTGCAGGTAATAGAGTTTTTTAAGGAGAGACTTTTCAGATAGATAGAGCTGTCTATAATATTGGTACTCTACGTTGTGAAGACGGAGCACCACTTTCCTGTCTTTGAAGCGTGGATCATTGAGCAGATATGTACAATGGATGCCTTCGAGGAGGACCGGGTAATTGTCTTGCAAGAGTCGTTCCAGCAGGTAGCCATTCGATCGGGAGCAGACAATATAGGGCAGCTTGTGTGAAAAGCCTTTATGTCCTTCGTGGCGCTCGTAATAGTTTACCTCTACGCAATATTCATCGAGAATGGGTTGCTTTCCCCGACCGTATTCGAAGCAGTGAAGGTGAATTTTTACGCCTGCTCCGTGCAGATAGCGGATCTTGTGAAACAGGTCAAAGACGCCCCCGTAATCGACCGGGTATGGCACATCCAGGCACACGATATGTAAGTGATTCTCCAATTTTTAGCCAAATATTTGGTGGTAAAGGCGGATAAGTTTCTTCTCTTCTTCCTGCCAATTATAGCGAAGCCGTGCCTGTTTGCAATTCTCTACTAACGTATAATAAAGGTCTGTATTATTCAATAGCTCATTCAGGGCATCCGCTACGTCCCGGACACCCGGTTCGTCTATTAGAACAGCAATGGGACGATAATTGTTTATTTCCCGGTAGGCGGGATAATTGACGGCCAATTGAGGAATGCCGGCATGGATATAATCGAAGAAGCGATTGGCGAGCGAGTAATAATTGCTCTTCCCGCGCCGGTCGAATAAAGTGATTCCGCACCAGGCGCTGCGGGTGATGGTCCGCAGCTGTTCCGGCAGGACGGCTCCCTTGAAACGGACTTTTTCTTCCAGCCCTCCCTTCTTTACGAGGGCAAGCGCCTGGGGCATGAAGTTTCCTTCTCCACAGATCAGGAGCTGGGCGTCTACCTGCGCCATTGCCGGGATTAGGGTCTCGAAGCAGCGGCCTTCGTTGACGGCTCCCTGGTAAAGGATAATACGCTGGTGAGTGGTGGGGAACTCCACCTCTTCCAGGACGGGGAGGTTGCGGATGACTTCATAATTGACGCCATATAGCCGATGGAACTCGTCCGCGATCAGCTGGTTGACGGTATAGCCCTGTGCGAAACGGGGAACGCAGAAACGCTCGATCGCTTTCCATACCCGGTAGACCCCGGGGCGGGTAACGACCTCCTGCATCTCGCAGAAGAGCTCGTGGGCGTCGTACAGGCGGGGTATCCGCTTCCAGCGGGAAATAAGGTAGACGGGGAGGATGCTATCCAGGTCGATGGCGCAGATTCCGTCCATTTTTTGAAAAAGAAGGTACAAAAACAGCCGGATCTGGTACTCCAGGTAAAAGAGCTTACCCTTTTGAAACCAGAGACTTAGACGGTGCTGGCGGAAGGGACGGGATAGGAGAGGGAGGGAGTTTTTTTGTTTCCTGCCTACCAGGGTCACGTCATAGCCCGCTGCGGTCATGGAAGAACAGATCCTTATCATACGCTGATCATAATTTAGATCATTGGTCACCGTATAAAAGATCTTTTTCGTCATAAAGGGGCCAATATTAATTAATTAAGGGGATATAAATATCGTTTTTGTGCTATTTTTAAGCGTCAACCGGCTGAAGGCCGGTTTGTCCCCGAGGTACGAGGGGACCGACATTATTGGCCTAGGGATAAAAAATTACATTTTGATAATTTTTTATCCCTAGGCTATATTTTAAAGATTTTAGAAATATTTGTCCTACCTTTGCACCCTGCAATAAAGATGAACCTCCTCTATTGGGAGGAGAGGTTGCAGATAATAAGCGAACCACGGGTTCGCTGGCCGAAGGCCCATCATTAGCCGTGCACCGGGATGGGGTAAATTCGGAATACGACATCCCGGTGCACACAATAATTTTTTTAGAGATGCCTTATTTGACAAAAGAGAAAAAAGCGAATTTCTTTACTGAATTTGGTGGAAAAGCCGCCAACACGGGCTCTATTGAGGGCCAGATTGCTTTGCTGACGGAGCGGATCAACAGCATTTCCCAGCACCTGCAAGTTAATAAAAAAGATTTCTCCACTCACCGTGGCCTGATGCAGTTAGTAGGTAAGAGAAAACGCCTTCTCACCTACATGAGCAAGACCAACCTTACGGGTTACCGTCAGTTGATCGAAAAACTCGGACTCAGAAAATAATTCATTATGCATATGCAAAACATTCCCAACTGAACCTACGGTTGGGAATGTTTTTTTATATCGTAAGGATTTAGATCATTTTACATATTTTTTTAACACAGAATTACGGTTTCACTTTCTGTTCCTGCCTCAGTAAGCCGTCATTCGACAAAGATGATAAGCTCATGCTTTCACAACCCATTAGTGTAACGTTTGATATTGGTGGAGGCCGCATGGTTTCTATCGAGACCGGTAAGCTCGCGCGCCAGGCAGATGGAGCCGTTACCGTACGCCAGGGCAACTGTATTATCCTGGCTACCGTTGTTGCCAACAAAGATCCTAAGGAAGGGCAGGATTTCTTCCCTCTCTCCGTCGATTATCAAGAAAAATTTGCCTCAGCCGGTCGTATCCCCGGGTCTTTCTTCAAAAGAGAAACCCGTTTGAACGACTATGAAATATTGACCAGCCGTTTGATCGACCGTGCGCTGCGTCCCCTGTTTCCCGAAGACTATTTCTGCGACGTACAGGTATTGCTCAGCCTCGTTTCCAGCGACTATGAAGTGATGCCCGATGCGCTGGCCTGTCTGGCTGCATCTGCCGCCCTGGCTGTCTCCGACATTCCGATCAAGGAAATCATCAGTGAAGTTCGTATCGGTCGTGTCGACGGTCAGTTCGTCGTCAACCCCAGCCGTACCGAGCTGGAAAAATCCGATCTGGAATTCATCATCGCCGCCACGGAAAAGAACCTGATGATGGTGGAAGGCGAAGCGAAGGAGTGCAGTGAAGCGGACCTGGTAAAGGCCCTGGAAATAGCTCACGACGCCATCCGCATTCAGATCAAGGCGCAGGAAGAGCTGCGCGCCAAGGCTGGTGTAACGGCCAAACGCGATTATAAGAAGCCCGTACAAAACGAAGAGCTCCAGGAAAAGGTCACTGCCTTTGCCAAGGACCGGATCTATCAGATTTCCCGCGGCGCCAGCGCCAAGCACGATCGCAGCGATGCATACGACCTGCTGAAAGAAGAGCTGATAGCCAGCCTCGGTGAAGAAGTAACCGACGCCGACAAGAAGCTCGCCAAGAAATACTATGCCGACCTGCAATGGGAGGTGGTTCGCAACATGATCCTGGATGACCGCACCCGTCTGGATGGACGGTCCCTGGACCAGGTACGTCCTCTGGCGATGGAAGTAGACCCGCTGCCTACACCGCACGGTTCTTCTTTGTTTACGCGCGGTGAGACGCAATCGCTGACTACCGTAACCCTGGGTACACCCCTGGATGAGGTCCTGGTCGAAAGCGCCGCGAAGTCCGTCGATTCGAAATTTTTCCTGCACTATAATTTCCCTCCCTTCAGCACCGGCGAAGTCAAGATGCTGCGTGGTCAGAGCCGTCGTGAGGTAGGGCATGGCAACCTGGCGATGCGTTCGCTGAAGCAAATGATGCCGGGTTCCGACTATCCTTACACCGTACGTGTGGTCAGCGATATCCTGGAATCCAATGGTTCCTCTTCTATGGCTACCGTTTGCGCGGGCAGCCTGGCGCTGATGGATGCGGGTGTACCGGTACCCAAGCACGTGAGCGGTGTTGCGATGGGATTGATTACCCGCCCGACGGATGGCAAGTATGCGATCCTGACGGATATCCTGGGTGATGAAGATCATCTGGGTGACATGGACTTTAAAGTAACGGGTACCCGCGAAGGAATTTGCGGCGTACAAATGGATATTAAGGTCGACGGCCTTAGCATGGATGTCATGCGCGAGGCACTGGCGCAGGCCCGTAATGGTCGTCTTCACATCCTCGAAGCGATGTACGAATGTATGCCTGCTGCCCGAGAAGAGGTGAAGCCGCACGCACCGCGGATGGTGAAGATCTTTATCGACAAGGAATTTATCGGCGCCGTTATCGGGCCGCAGGGTAAGATCATCCAGGAAATCCAGCGCGAGACGGGTACGACCATCAACCTGGAAGAAGTGGGTAACTATGGTGAAGTCAGCATCTTCAGTCCTGCCAAAGAAGGTCTGGACAAGGCCGTCACCTGGATCAAGAGCATCGTGGCTCAGCCCGAAGTTGGCTCGGTCTACGAAGCAAAGGTCAAGTCGGTCATGCCTTATGGCGCCTTTGTCGAATTCCTGCCCGGCAAGCAAGGTTTGCTGCACATCAGCGAAATCTCGCACAAGCGGCTCGAGACGATGGATGGCGTGCTGAAGGAAGGCGATACGGTCAAGGTGAAGCTGATCGGTCTGGATCAAAAGACCGGCAAGTTCAAGCTGAGCAGGAAGGTATTGATGCCGAAGCCCGAAGGCGCTGGCGCCAAAGCTGGCGCGCCTGACCAGGAGTCCGGACAATAAGATTGATTAATCAAAACATACAGGTCTGCGGCGTTTGTTGCAGACCTTTTTCTTTTATGAATTATATACAGGTAACGATAGCTTCGGCCGACGTGAATGAGCAGGAGATGTTTATTGCGCTGATGGCAGGATTAGGATACGAAGGCTTCGAGCAGGAACTAAAGTCGTTGAAGGCCTTTATACCGGAGGAGCAGTTCGATAAGAGCGTGCTGCAAACGATGCTGGAGCCTTTTGGGGTGGTATTCGAAACCGAGCGGATCAAAGAAAAGAACTGGAATGAGGAATGGGAGAAGAATTTTGAGCCTGTAGTAGTAGACGGTTTTTGCGCTATCCGTGCGCATTTTCATGCCCCGATCCCGGGTGTCGAACATGAGCTGGTCATCACCCCGAAGATGAGCTTTGGCACGGGACACCATGCGACGACCTATATGATGATCCAGGCGATGCAGGAGCTGGATTTTCAGGGAAAGCGGGTATTCGACTTCGGGACGGGTACCGGCGTCCTGGCCATCCTGGCGGAGAAATTGGGGGCGGCCGAGGTAGTGGCGACGGATAACGACGACTGGAGCATCGAGAATGCTGGGGAGAATATCGCCAATAATGGCTGCAGCCGTATCCGGGTATTGAAATCGGAGGGGGTGCCGGAGGGGCCTTTTGACGTCATTCTGGCCAATATAAACAAACACGTAATTTTGAAACAGCTGGGAGAATTGGGACAACAATTGAAACAGGACGGCGTTATACTTTTGAGCGGTCTATTGGACAGTGACTACAAAGACATTGAAAATGAGGCCGTAAGAAATAATATTTCCGTATCCAACCGGATG
>JAFDYG010000234.1 GCA_018267545.1 Bacteroidota bacterium | reverse complement strand
CGATGACCAAAAGAATAAACAGGACTGCCCGCAAACGGATTGTCCGCAGGTATCCATCCAGGACTGGGTTCAGTATTGAGCCGAAGCACCTTCCCCTGAACGACAGTAGTATCCTGCGCATAGTTGGGCCGGTCGATGTTCGTGAGATTACCCGCCCCCATGTCTCCAATACTGTAGTAGAGATGATACGCTCCATCCGCCTCAGGAACTGGGCTGATCCGAATACGCCCCGAGTTATGGTCATTGCTGCCGTCGAGACCGGTAATCACGTCATCCATATACAAAAGCTTTCCATTGGTAAAGCGATACCTCGCAATCTTCGTATTGTAGCTGCAATACTTTCCCTTGCTGCCGGTCGCGCAGCCGATCAGGTGATATACATAGGCGATGTACACCCAGGGTTTACCGGAGAAAAACTGCGGATGCACCGCCAATCCCATCAGTCCTCCCTGCGGCCAGGGAGAAGCATCCGCCGCCGTAAAATCTTTCTGCGCCCCCAAATCCAGCACCATCCGGCTCCCCTTGTCGCCGGGATGGATCTTCCAGACCCGGTACGCATGTGATTCCGTCACCCACAGTGAGTCGTCGGGACCATAGAGCACCTCCCAGGGAGAGTTCATTCCTGTCACACCGGAAGCCGGGTAGAGGGTATCGATCTTAAAAGCTTGATTATAGAACGGCACGGTCGTTTGCGCCGTTAGATTCAGAGATAGGCACAGGCCTGAGAAGGAAAACAGAACTGAAGAATAACTGTTTTTCATGGATTGGATTACCGATAACCAAATTAGAAAGAAAAGGCTATACAAAGAATAGTAGATTTCCCTTATGGGTGCGGATTTATACGATTGCAACAGCAGAAAATAGGGTATACCTTTATGTCCGAGTGATCCGATAACCCACGAAAACTGGAATCGTACTTATGAAAACAACTTTACCCGTACGTCATGCGATACGCAGGGCTTGCGGGACATTAGCCATACTACTCTTCGCCCGTGGCGTAGTCTTTTCGCAGGCTACCGCATTGATCAAATTCGGGAACAGCTACGTCAATATCACCAGGCAAACCGTCGGCGGCCCTGTGGAGCCCGGCGACGTCCTCGAAATACGTACCAACTTCTACGTCAACAAGACCTATAATGGTTCGGGGAATATGTACCGGGTTCGTTACTACGACAACCTCCCGACGCATACTTCCATACAGACGGGTTCTACGCTGAACCTCATCACCAACGAAGGTCTCGTTCTCAATTCATATACACAGGCGCCCAATGACGACCCCGGCACCTTTCAGCTTACGCAGACCATCCCTTCGGATTATCAGATCCGCATCAATATGGGCGGCGTAGGCGGCATCAATCCCTCCTACCCTACCGGCGTAGGCCCGATGGGTATTGCGAATAATACGGGCGCTACGAACCTGCAGGGTGGCAACTCCAGACCCTTGTTCAGCGCAGGTTCCATCATCACTACGGCTTTTCGTGTAGTTGTTGACGGTAACTATGGCGATACCATTACGCTTGGCGCGGGTAAAATTGCCTATAAGAAAACATCCAATGGAGCAGATACCATCCTCAACGCTACGCAATACCAGATCCTGATCCAAAAGCCGAGCACGCTCTGTACCAGCAGCACCAGCACCAACTTCGCCGCTGAATCCGGCGGCACCTTCGGTCATGGCGTGGGACTGAACCGTTCCACCCCACCGACCTATCTGATCCCGGGCTATACCTATCTGCCCAACTCCGGAACTTCCACGACTATCAATGACGGCTACTACGCCATCGTCAATAACGTCTCGCCGACCAGCAGCACATTTGCCAACGCCCGGCGCACACCTAATTGTAATGTCCCTTCGAGCATACCCAACTCCGACCCCAACTCCTGTAGCAACCGCGAATTCGGCGGCTACTGGTATATCAACGGGGACCATACCGGAACTTCGACCGCCGCGGGTAACAATCCTCCAAGCGCCTCGACAGACGCGGGTTATATGCTCCTCGTAAACGCCGACCTGGCCACCAGCGAAGCCTATCGCCAGAATATCGGCGGACTATGCCCCAATACTTATTATCAGTTCTCGGTCTGGGTCAAGAACGTCTGTCCGACCTGTGGTATAGATAAAGATGGAAATGCGACTTATAAGCCCGGGGTTCTGCCGAACCTTACCCTGGTCGTCGACGGCATCGACCGTATCTCCTCGGGTCAGCTGGATACGGTGGGTTGGCAGCAGCGCGGCTTTATCTTCCTGACCGGTCCCAACCAAAATTCAATAACGATTTCTATCCGGAACAACGCTCCCGGCGGCGGCGGTAACGACTGGGCCATGGACGATATTACACTCGCAACCTGTCCGCCCGACCTGGCGCTCACGCCGAACAAACCCGATACGCTCTGCCAGGGCGCCGACGATACGGTACGTTTCAAAGTATCCGCATTCGTCGACAACTACAGGGTGTGGAAATTGCAGAAAAGCACCGACGGCGGCAGCACCTGGGTCGCCACCGGCAATGACACGCTGAACCGCCCGGACCACGACAGCATAACCAACTTCTCACAGGTGTCCGGGATGTATGTGGACACCGTGACCCGGTATTTCCGTATACAGGCGACAGACACCAAGATCATCTATCGAATCATCGTCGCCAGCACGACGAATAACCTGACAACGACGGGCTGTTTCTATGTAACGAATCAACCCAAGATAGTACATGGCGTCAACTGCTTGATTGCGCTGCCCACTACCCTGCTCTCCTTTAGGGGCCAGGTGAAAGAAGGGCTGGGCAATCTGGCCTGGGCCTCGGAGAATGAGGTGAATGGGCTCATCTATACGATCGAACGAAGCGAGGACGGGGCAAGCTTCAAGCCGCTGGTTTCACTTCCGGGAATCGCCGGTGATGGACGCGGGGCAGGCTATCAGTTTAGCGACCCCAATCCCGTTACGCCGCAGACCTACTACCGCATCAAGATGAGCATACCAGACGGACAGCGATATAGCAACCTGGTGCTGTTGAGCAGCGGAAAAATTCAGTTCGAAGTACGCTCCGCGGTCAATCCATTTATCGATCATATTACGGTCGATCTGACGACACCGGCCGAGGGCAAGGTGGTTCTGAGCCTGGTGGATATGTACGGTCGCACGGTACGTCGCCTTCAGCAGACAACTACCCAGGGACTGAAGAATCTGAATATGTACGGGCTGAGCAGCCTGCCGGCTGGTACGTATGCACTGCAGATCCAGCTGAATGATCAGATCATCAGCAAGAAATTGGTGAAGAGCCGTTAAGCCTGGACCGTGTCGACCTTACCGCCGTCGTGGTTAGCGGACTCCGAGCCGGAATGTTTGTGAAAGAAACGCTTTTGAAACACAAGAATAGCAATCACGCCGACCGAAATAGAAGCGTCCGCAAGATTGAACACAGGACTGAAGAATTCAAATTCTTCCCCCCCGACGAAGGGAAACCAGGAAGGATAGTGCGTTTTGATGATCGGAAAATAGAGCATATCCACCACCCGGCCGTGCAGAAACGTAGTATAGCCATGCGCAGGGAAGATCTTGGCCACATGCTCGTAGGTGCTTCTCTCGAAGATGAGACCATAGAACATGCTATCGATAAGATTGCCGAGCGCCCCGGCGAAGATGAGACCGGCGCAGATGATAAAGCCGCGGTGATATTTCTTCTTGATAATTTGCAGGATGTAATAAACGCCAAAAACCACGGCGACAAGACGGAACAGGGTGAGGGCCATCTTACCCCAGGAGCCGCCGAACTTCCAACCCCACGCCATGCCTTCGTTCTCGACGAAATAGATCTGGGCTTTATCGCCCAGGAGCTTGATGCCATTGTCATAGGGAGAGACCGCTTCGCGGAACAGATCGGCCGAGTGGCTCAGCGGCATATGCGTTTTCACCCAGATTTTCAGAGATTGATCTGCGACGATGATCAGCAGCACTAATAGAAAGATGGTTCTGGCCTTCACAACTTTTTGAATTAGGGCCAAATATACGTTATACTCATCATTGAAAATCCAGAATTCACATTCTGTTGGGCCATGCAGCAAAGCCTCACTCCTCAAAGTAAACCCTCTTCACCCTCTGCGAGACGCTTGTGAGTATTTCGTAAGGAATAGTTTGAGCCCAAATCGCTAACTGTCTGACCGATAGCTCCTTACCAAAAACGATCACTTCGTCTCCTTCCCGGACCCCGGGGATACCGGTAATATCGATCATTGTCATGTCCATGCTGATGATGCCGATCGTCGGCGCCAGATGCCCGTTTATCCACATCTTCCCGGCGCCATTACCGAGACGGCGGTTGTAGCCGTCGGCATAACCAATGCGGACCGTAGCGGTGACCGTTCCGGCGGCCGCGATTCCTCTGCGGTTATACCCGATCGTGTCTCCGTCGTGCAAATGCTTGATCTGGGCAATTGTCGTCTTGAGCGTGGAAACTTCCTGCAGCTCGACGCGGCTCGACTCTGCGCTGTCGATGCCGTAAAGACCAATGCCGAGGCGGACCATGTCCAGCTGCATCTCCGGATGGCGGACGATACCCGCGGAATTGGCGATGTGACGGATAAAGGGATAGCCAAGGACGGACTGAAGACGGCCCACCGCCGAAAGATAGGTCTCCGCCTGCCGCTTAGAAAAATCGTCCTGCCCAGGGTCTTCGCTCGCAGCTAAATGACTAAAGACACTCTGCACCTTGAAAGCCGCAGCCGGCAAGGCTTTCATCAGATCGTCGAGCTGCTCCACGGGAAACCCAAGCCGGTTCATTCCGGTTTCAAGCTCGATATGCACCGGAAAGGCGGTGATGCCTTCTTTCTTCAACCAGTAGTCGAAGGACTGCATCAGCGAGAAGGAATAGATCACCGGTTCCAGGTTGTATTCCACGAGCGAATCGTAGCTGCTGCCCTCGGTGTTCATCACCATGATGGGCATACGAATACCACCTTTGCGAAGGACCACGCCTTCGTCGGCATACGCCACGCCAAGATAGTCGACCCCATGAAACTGCAGGAGGTTGGCGATCTCGAAGCTGCCGCTTCCATAGCCAAAGGCTTTGACCATCGCCATCATACGGGTGCTGGGCTGCAAGACCTGCCGGTAGGCGCTGAGGTTCTGCGCCATCGCGCCGAGGTTGACCTCCATGATGGTCTGGTGAATCTTCTCAGTCAGGAGCTTGTCGATCTCTTCGAACTCAAAGACGCGCGCGCCTTTGATCAGGATGGTTTCATCGTGGAAATGAAACTGGTGGACGTCCGCGCGGAACTCTTCGACCGACCCCAAAAAGATACATTCACCGGAAAACCACTGCCAGAAGGCCGGCGCGGCAGCGGCAATGCGCGGGCCGATAGCGATCAGGCGGTCCACTCGCTTTTGTTCCAGCGCCCGCGCGACTTCGGAATAGAGGTCGGTGTCGGACTTGCCGCTTTCCAATATATCCGATAATATGACGGTGCGCCGCTCGTGCTGCTGTTGCTGGGACAGGAAGTCCAATGCAATGGATAGCGAGCTGAGGTCGGCGCTATAGCTGTCGTTGATGATCGAGCAATGGTTGATCCCGCTTTTTAGCTCGAGCCGCATGGCGATGGGCGCGAGACGGTGCAGCTTCTCCTGGATGGTCCCAGCGGGTATCTTTAGGTAGAAGAGCACAGCGCAGCAGTGAAGCGCATTCTCGATGGATGCCTCATCGGTAAACGGTATGGAAAAGCTAAAGGCTTCGCCTTCATAAACGCCCGTCACACGAGTCCATCCAGTATCTTTTGTTACCTGGTCAATCCTGACAGCCGCACCATCCCCATGTCCCCAGGCAAAAAGCTGGGTCTTATTCCAGCGCTGGATTGCCTCAACAGTTTCAGGCTGATCATTGCAATAGATAAGCACCTGAGCCTGGTCAAAGAGCCCCAGCTTCTCAGCCGCTTTCTCCGCCCGGCTGGCAAACCCCTCACTATGAGCTTCGCCGATATTCGTAAACAGACCAATGGTGGGTCGAATAACACGCTCCAGCCTGCTCATCTCGCCAGGTTTAGAAATACCCGCCTCGAAAATCGCCAGCTCATGAACAGCCTGAATCTGCCAGACGCTCAGCGGCACCCCTATTTGCGAATTAAAGCTCTTCGGACTACGAACGATATGATACTGATCTTCCAGCAATTGATTCAGCCATTCCTTGACGATGGTCTTGCCATTGCTGCCCGTAATACCGATCACGGGCAAAGAATATTGCATGCGATGCCAGGCGGCAAGCTGCTGCAACGCGGCCAGCGTATCGTCGACGAGAATGATATTGGCCTCATTCATAACGCTCATCTGCTCGGCAGCGGCTCCGGCAGAGACGACAAAATTTCGGACGCCACGTCTGTACAGCTCGGCGATGTACCGGCCCCCGTCCCTGCGCGGCCCCTGGAGGGCGAAGAAAAGGGAAGTCTCGGGGAAGATGAGCCGGCGGCTGTCGAGCAGGAGGAAGTCGATCGCGTCGTCCTTGGAGAACTGGACCAGCTTGCCTCCTATCACTTCATTGATGGTGGAAATGTTATAGCTCATTAGGACCGCGTTTTCTGGTGATCCACATCGAATAGCCAATACCCGCGGCAATACAAACAACGATGACGAGCAGGGACACATAGACCGGTATGACGATATCGAAATACTCTACGAGCATCTTGACACCCACAAAGACCAATACGACGGCGATACCCTGCTGCAGATGACTGAACCTGTCCACGGCCCCCCTCAGCAAAAAGAAGAGCGAGCGAAGACCCAAAACGGCAAAAATATTAGACGTATAAATCACGATCCTCTCCTGCGAAATCCCAAACACGGCCGGGATCGAGTCGATAGCGAACACCACGTCCGTCGTCGCCAGCAGGACCACCACGACAAATAACGTCGTATAGAACCTCTTGCCGTCAATCATCACGCTCATCTTTCCATTACCGTCGCTGCTCGTCAGCGGCAGGAAACGCCTCAGGAAACGATACACCCTATTCTCCTCCACATTCATCTGCTCGTCGTGCCTGGCGCGGAACATGGTGATACCGGTATAAACCAGGATGGCCCCAAAGATATACAAGAGCCAGTGGAAGCGTGCCACAAGCGCTATACCTACTGCGATAAAAATCACGCGGAGGATAATCGCCATTAAAATCCCGATCAAAAGAACGCGGCCATAAAATTCGGCCTTGACTCTGAAGAAGGAGAAAATGAGGATAAAGACGAAGATATTATCGATGCTCAAACTCCATTCCATCAGGTAGGCGCTGAAGTATTCGAGGGCCATTTTGTGTCCGTCCTCGAACCATAGGAAAACGAAGAACGCCAGGGCCAGCCCCACCCAGAAGGCGGTTTGGGTCAATGCTTTTTTGATGGTCACCGTCGTGCCCTTCCTGCTTAACAAACCCAGATCGAAGATGATGGCCACAACCAGTACAACGGCGAACGTTAAATACGATATCTGCAAATGATCCATGGGCCTAAGTTACGTTAAAACAGCGTATGGGCGTCGATATAAAGCACGTCATCATGAGTGAGAACCGACTTGTCGGAAATCTCGCTGGCCTTTTCATAGCTGATCACTTTCAGGTCTTCTGCCTGCCGGCGGCTGCCGGTCATTTCATATACGATCTGCTTTACCAGCGGCTCGGGCGTCCAGTCTTTATACGTCGAGGGCATGCCCAGCTCGTCCTTATAAGGCCGTACGCCATAGTGTTGTAAAAAACCATCTTCGTCGGGCCGCACGAATACGACTTCTCTGATATGAGAATTGTAGCGATGTACCAGCTCGGCGCGGATAGCCCGGTACTCTTCACGCAAGGGGTGTGCCAGGTAGGAATAATAGACGAACCCGCCCCAGCAAAGGAAGACCAGGACGATTGTATAGATAAAGGCCGGCTTGCGGCGCGTGTCTCTTATCAGCATCAGAACCAGGTCCACCAGCATCATACAAACCATCAGCCCCAGGACCGGCATGCTCCGGTAGGGACCAAAAGTTTCCTGGGAGACCAGGATCGGAAGGTATCCCAGCACCCACCAAAGCATCATCCCCCCGACGTAACGCAGCTTCACGGACGTCTTTCCTTTTCGATAGAACAGTTCGATGCCCAGCCATGCCGCAGCCACTACAGGAAATATGGCCTGTGAAACCGCGCTTCGCATGTTGAACAGCGCACTTACGTTAAAGGCCTGGTTCATAGGCGGCGCAAAGAAAAAGGCGATCCGATCGAGAGGGTTGAACTTCAGCTCCGTCCTTGGGCTGGCCGGAAGGTGCGCGGCGCTCAGGGAATATTTAAAAAGGATAAAATAGAATACCAATCCAGCAAAAAAGTATACGACACCCTGCACCATCGGCCGCGTAAAACGCCCATCCTTCCGATGTAGATAAAGGCTATAGAAAGGGATCAGCACCAGCGGGTAGCAGGTCTGGTAGAAGAACAGCGCAGCAATGCCCAGCACCAGGAACAGCGCCCCGGCCCAGAGCTTTGAATGATACTTGAACAAGACCAAGCCGGCCGCCAGGGAAAGCACCGCGGGGATAAAAATCTCCACGCAAACAGCCCATCCGATAAAAACGAGGGTGAAAAAGGTGGAGGCGAAATAGGCCGTTGTCACCAGGACCATTCCATCCTCGAAAAGACGCAGCTGCTTCAGGACGAAATAAAGCAATGCGGTACAACCAGCCCACCCCACCAAAGAAAGCAGACGGATGAACTTTATGCTGGCGACGGTATGGGTTTGACTAAAAAGCCAGTTCTCCAAAATCGCCGTGAACAGCCGTCCCTGGCGAAGCCAGTATTCATAAATCGAATGGTGATCGGAGACATGCCAGAGGGACCAGGCGTCGTCGGTGAGCAAGTAGTCGGAGCTAAGGACTTCATAGGCAAGAAACAAAAAGTATAACGTGATCAAACCCACAAAAAGCGGGGACAGTGATTTGCGATTCATATGATAGGTCTTCTGGTTTTGCTAACGGGTCGTCTGACGTAGTAAGGCCGGCATATCGATCAGCAGCACCTTGGGGTCCTTTAGTAAGGACGAATCCCTGATGGCCGCCAGGTTCGGGAAAACATCCACCTTTAACGCTTCGGCCGTCGCCCGGCTGCCCGTCATCTCGGTAACGATCTGTTTCGCCAGCCCTTCCTGCGTCCAATCTTTATACGTAGAAGGCATGCCCAGCTCATCCTTTTGAGGGCCTACGCCAAAAGCTGGCAGAAAACCATCCTCCGGCGCCAGAATAAATACGACCTCCCGGGTACCCGCCGTCGTATAATGGTCATGGAGGAAACCGCGTACGATCTTGTACTCATAGGACAGCGGCGTCGCGATATAAGCATCATATACATACCCCGCACGGACTATCATTACCAGGGCCGCCGCAACAGCCAGCATCCTCCTGCTCCTTTCCTCCTTCAACAACGAAAACAACAGGTCCCCCATCATCAGGAATACCATGATGCTAAACACGATCATCGTCCGGTAGGGACCCCAGCTCTCCTGGGCGATCAGCTGCGGAAGATATCCCAGCATCCACCAGACGAACATTCCCAGCAAATAACGAAAATTCGTCGCCGCCCGCCCCCGGCGTGCCGCCTCCCCCCCGCGCATAAAGAACGTATACAGCACCCAGCTGAGCAACAGCACCGGCATAATCGCCTGGGACAAGATGCTCCGTGGAAAAAAGAAAGCATTCACCAAAAAAGCCTGGTTCAAAGGGAAAGAAATAAAAAAGGAAAGACGGTCCAGCGGATCGAACCCAAGCTTGGTCCTGCTGGCCATATATACCCCCGGCATATTCAACGACCATAGGAACAACAAATAATAAATACCCAGCACCACGAAGAAAAATACGAGGGCCGTCACCATCATCCGCGTAATCCGTCCATCCTTGCGCAGCAGGAACACGCCATAAAAAGGCAGGAGCATAAAAGGATACATCGTCTGATAAATGAATAAAACGGCAATTCCCATCAGGGCCGGCAGCAGCAGACTTATTTTCAGCGGCGACCCCTCTTTCAGCAAAGACTCATACAAAAGCAGGCCTGCAAACAGACTGATAATGGTCGCCACAAAAAAATCGGTACAAACGGCCCAGCCGATCAAAATAAGAGAGCTCAGGCTGGCGGCATAAAAAACCGTGGTGCAGTCGATCACCCAATCCGAAAAGGCGACCCCCTTCCTTTGCAGACGACGGAGCACATAGGAAAGCGACAGAGTGGCCAGGAAACATTCGATGACGGAAAAAAACCTAAAATACTTTACATCCGCAATCGTCTTGCATACCCCGAACATCCAGTCTTTTGCATACGCCGAAAGGATGCGGCCAATCGAAACAAAGACCTTAAAGGTGAGATGATTGTCCGACCGGTGCCAGAACATGAAGGCTTCATCGGTAAAAAGATATTCGGAGGTTAGTGTTTCATAACCGAGGAAAAGGAAATAAATAGATAGCAGCCCCCAGAAAAGGGCTCGGGTCGAGAGGCTTTTTTTCAATTTCAAGGATGGGTTTGGTAGCGCCGTTTCCGGAACCACTGGTAAAAATATCCTCCCAATACCACCAGCAGCAGCGGCGCTCCTATATTCATGAACTGCCAGAAGGCGCGGTCCGACTCTACTTTGGCTGGGTCGAGCATGCGCAATGTAAAATCTTTTGCGCGGGTCTCCAAAATTCCGGAGGGATTTACCATGTATTCGATGCTATTCTCTACGAAGTCGCGGTTGGCGAAGGTATAGTTGTTGTCGCGACTGAAGCCTAACGGCAGTGGGCCACGCTGGGTCATCTCGTTCATAAAGATATCCGCATCGGCGCAGACGATCACGCTCGTGGGCGCAGCGGCTTCTTCGACGAAGGGCTGGTGGTAGAAATTGGCGAGGCTGTCGGCAACGGCGGTAGAGATCCGGTTGGCGAACAGCGATCGGAACTTGCCCTCCAGCAGATAGGCCACGGGGATGTTGGGGGTATTGAACATCTTGGGGTCGTCCTTGTACTTGAGCACCTCGAAGGTGATCATTGCCGGCGTGCTTACTTTCCGGCCGGTAGCCGAGGTCTGAAGCAGGACGGTCTTTTGGACGCCCGGCGCCTTTACGGTGTCGATAGAGTTGGCAAACTGGGCGTATACGGGGTCGAGGTTCTTGGAAATGGGGTGATAGAGGCTGCCGCCGAGGAGCGGGAAATAGGGCCAGTTCAGATTTTCGAATTGCTCTTTATCGCCTTGTTTCCCGACGCCAATACGCAGGCTGGCGCTGACCATGTCTTCGACCAGGTCCTGGTTGACGCGGACGCCGTATTTGAAGAACAGATCTTCGAGATCAAGGCCGCGGTCATAGGCGATCGTTTCCTGCGACAGGCTCAGGCTGTCTTTCTCCGCGTGCAGCTCGTCGACGGCCCAGATGATGCGACCGCCGTGCATTACATATTGGTCGAGGGTCAGCTTCTCGCGCTCGCTAAACTTTTCGGTGGGCTTTACGATCACGAGCGCCTTATATTCGCTGGGTATGACGGGAATGCTGTCGAGCTTTATAATGCCAAACCGGTAATTGGTGCGCATACCCTGTATGAGCTCATAGACGCGGAAGTCCAGGGGTTCGCCGTTGCCAAGGACATAGCCGACTGCCGGACGGGTCTTGGCCAGTAGCTTTTCGATGGCGCTTCCGAATTTGTATTCGAGCAGGGTCTCTGCGTTGGTGTAAGCCTGCTCCTCGCTGGTAACCTGAACTCCTTTCAACAGATTGACCGGATAGACCCGGTCTTTATAGTGGATGATGGCGGCAGGAATGATAATGCGCTGGCTTTCTTCTCCTTTTTTAATTTGTGCGTTCTGGGTCATGGGTTCAATCCCCATCTGGCGAAGAGAATCAAGGAAACCGCTTTTAGCCGAGTCATCCAAATTTTCAATGGGGTCGAAGGTATGGACCCTGATTTTTCCACCGCTAAGCTCGCTAAACTCCTGAAGAAGCTCTTCGGCGCCCTTTGCCAGTTTTTTGACCCCCGGCTTGAGGCTGCCGGCAAGATAAAAATCGACAAGAATATCGTCGTCAACCTTTTTAAGCATCTCCCTGGTCGGCGTGCTGAGCGTATAGCGCCCCTCCGCAGTAAGGTCGAGCCTGGAATGAAAGGAGGCCGTCAGAAGATTGAGGGCGGCCAGGACGGCCACAAGTATGATGGGGTAGCGAACCCAGATCTTTGTATTTTTCAGGCTCAGGCCGCGGGAAAGGATATGCCGCTGCGTAAGAAAGAGAAAAAGGATAATGACGCTGGCGAAATAAAGCAGGTCGCGGGTGTCTGCCACCCCGCGGCTGATACTGCGATAGTGAAAATCGATTCCCAGCATCCCGATATAGTAATCCGCACCTGCGGCAAACACGGACAGTCCGCTGATCGCCCCAAACCCGCTATAAATCAAAAAGCACGCAAAAGCCGCCACGATAAAGGCGACGACCGCGTTGGTCGTAAAGCTGCTGCACCAGATGCCGATCGAGGTAAACACTGCCGCAAGCAGGAACAGGCCGATATAGCTGCCGGTGGTGGCGCCCGTGTCGATACCCGAACCGGTCGAAAGCCGTTGGATACAAAGGAAATAGATCAGGGTTGGCAGCAGGGCGATGATGACCACGATCAGGCTGGCCAGGTATTTACCCAAAACCAGCTGGAAGCGGCTCAGGGGGGT
>JAFDYG010000233.1 GCA_018267545.1 Bacteroidota bacterium | reverse complement strand
TGCGGCGAGATACCGGTCAGGTTCGCCAGCTCTTCGTTGGGCATTTTCTCGA
The DNA here is from genome assembly GCA_018267545.1 of Bacteroidota bacterium. GTDB lineage: Bacteria > Bacteroidota > Bacteroidia > Chitinophagales > Chitinophagaceae > Puia. The sequence goes on along the minus strand of JAFDYG010000233.1, from coordinate 1,025 downwards.
AGGCGAGAAAGAGACGGAACTTCTCCAAATCCGATGCTTCTCCTACCGACTCCCGGAAACGGGTAATCGAGCGTTGAAAATCAGGGGATTTGAATTGAAGCGTCCGGTCGGTTTCGGGCTCCAGCGCGGTCGAGATGGAATGCAAAGCGGCCATATTGATACAGGCCCGTAACAGCATGGTCTGCTTGTCCTCGTTTTCGCGGCGGGAGCGGATATTCTGTGAAGCCGCGGCAATAATGTTGGTGAAGAGATTCTGATGTTCTTTGTAATTGTGGGCGAAGAACCGGCAGATGGAGTAGACCTTTTTGTGCTGGTGTTTCAGTAACGAGCGGATGTCGGCATCAAAGCCGCCCTTTTTCGAGGGATTGTTCATATTGGGTATGGATTTTAAGCATAGGGATGGATTACGCAGTAAATATTTTAATAAAACGACAATTTGAATAATCATGCTATCGATTTCACCGTCGAGAAAGGACGTATAAAGGGATAATCCCTAAGGGAAATAAGTGTTTTTATGGATATTGACTTCGTTAAAAAACTACAGTAAATTCGTTTTTTTACTATACTTCCAGGAGTGCCTTATGTCTAACTTGGCGCAGATTCTGAGGCAGCACGTATAACGCATTTCACCGAAGTTTTCACTTGACTAAACTGGGCAGCGCCCAGTTTGTGCTGAGGCCCAAGCCGAAGCACAGACATAGTAGGAAGTGCGATAAAAAATAATTTTTGTCGTATTTTTTATCGCACTGTAAATGCTAACAACAGCTTATACAGAAGTTAGTAGCCTGTATAAGCTTCATTATTGATAGGAGAATAAATTTAAAATTCAATGGGCTATGTATCTCTTGAAAATTCAGAACCCTTTCTGAAAAGTTTTGAGGTGCTTGCAGAAGACAAAAGTTGTGTTGTTTCAGATTCGGTGCTCTATTTTTCGGGAAAGACGGGAAAAGGCTTTATTACCGTGGCGGGTATTGCTTCCGGCATCGAGGTGCTGGCGGTCAATCTGTCCATGCTTACAGAAGATC
>JAFDYG010000232.1 GCA_018267545.1 Bacteroidota bacterium | reverse complement strand
CCCGCCCATGCAGCTCGAGCGCCGTATAAGGTTTGACACTGCTGATCGTAGGGATATTCGATTTCACAAGAAAAGTAGGAACCATCTCGATAAGCCCGCCGATAGCTACCGCCAGCAGACTAAAGACCAGCATTTGCATCGGCCTGCGCTCGATCCACCGGTGCCAGTGCTGACGCCCATGCGCCACCTCCGCCGCCGGAACCGCCGGCGCTTCCGCCGCCTCATTGGCCACGAACTGCCCCTTGGCGATCGTCTTGCGAAGATTATAGATCATGATAAATGCACCGATGATATACAGCGCCCCGCCGACACTCCGGCTCACATACATCGGCAGAATATGCGTAACCGTTTCCAGGAACTGAAACTTGAGCTGTCCCTCTTCGGTGAAGTTCTTCCACATCATACTCTGGGTAAAGCCCGCCCAGTACAGCGGTACCGCGTACAGCACGATCCCGATCGTCCCAATCCAGAAATGCGTCCCAGCCAGCTTTTTCGAATAAAGCGTGGTATTCCACATGCGGGGAATCAACCAATACAGCACCCCAAAGGTCAAAAACCCATTCCACCCCAGCGCGCCGATATGCACGTGCGCAATCGTCCAGTCGGTAAAGTGAGAAATCGCATTTACATTTTTCAAACTCAGCATCGGTCCTTCGAAAGTCGCCATGCCGTAACAAGTAATAGCCACCACCAGGAATTTCAGCACCGGCTCCTCCCGTACCTTATCCCATGCCCCGCGAAGCGTAAACAACCCATTCAACATACCGCCCCAGCTCGGCGCAATCAGCATGATGGAGAAAACCACCCCAAGAGACTGCGCCCAGTCCGGCAAGGCCGTATAAAGCAAATGGTGCGGCCCCGCCCAGATATAGATAAAGATCAGCGCCCAAAAGTGTATGATCGAAAGCCGGTACGAGTAGATTGGACGATTGGCCGCCTTCGGCAGAAAGTAATACATCAGTCCCAAATAAGGCGTCGTCAGGAAGAAGGCCACCGCATTGTGCCCATACCACCACTGCACCAGCGCGTCCTGCACACCCGCATACCAGCTATAGCTCTTCCACATCGTCACCGGCAGCTCGATCGAGTTGACGATATGCAGCATCGCCACCGTAACCCAGGTAGCGATATAAAACCAGATCGCCACATAAATATGCTTCTCGCGACGCTTCACCAGCGTCCCGAATAAATTGATCCCGAAAATGATCCAAACCACCGCAATCGCAATATCGATCGGCCATTCCAGCTCCGCATATTCCTTTCCGGACGTCTTACCCATCCACAGCGTAATGGCCCCCGTCACGATGATGGCCTGCCAGCCCCAGAAATGCAGCTTGCTCAGCAAATCGCTGAACATCCTCGCCTTGCAAAGACGCTGCAAGGAGTAATAAACCCCCATAAAAATACCGTTACCCACAAATGCAAAAATCACCGCATTGGTGTGCACCGGCCTCATACGACCAAAAGTCGTTGCCGGCAGCCCCAGGTTCATCGCCGGATAATACAGCGCCACCGCCGCCCAAAGCCCCGCCAGCATACCTACTACCGCCCATAACAAAACCGCATACCCAAACCATTTGACGATGCGGTTGTCATAATAGAATTTTTCTACCTGCATAACTATATATTTGTTGTATTTGTTTCTTCCTTCGGCGCCTCATCGTCGAATAAAATCCGTATCGGCGGGGCATAACTATCATCGAACTGCCGGTTTTTCACCCCCCAGACAAATGCCCCGAGAAAGACAAGGGCCACCGACAGACTGGCTATAAGTAAGATGATGATAACACTCATGATGTAAATGTATTACGCCCCCTCTCCCGAAACCCTGACCCCTGTCAGTGCCCGCACTGATCTTTCTCATAAACCTAACCACTTGGCCACAACGCTGCTGCTTCCATACGTCACAAGCAGGATCGTAAGCGAGCTGGAAGGCATGAGTATCGCGGCCACCATCGGAGACAAGGCCCCGCTGACCGCAAAAGACAACCCGATAAGATTATATAGAATGGATAATACGAAACTGGCCAGCACAATCCTCTTCCCCGCCCGGCACATCTGTATAAAATCCGGCAAACGGCCCAGCTTATCCGATCTCAGTATCGCATCGCTGGCCGGCGTGAAATTGTTACAGTCCTCCGTAAGCGCAATCCCGACGTCGCTCTGCCGTAATGCGCCCGCATCGTTGAGCCCGTCCCCGATCATCATG
>JAFDYG010000231.1 GCA_018267545.1 Bacteroidota bacterium | reverse complement strand
CCCGCTGGCTCGACATCGACTTCACCGCCGGCATCAACGGCATGTACCAGGATAACAAAAGCAAAGACGCCACCGACTTCCCCATCCCCGACTATCATTCGATCGACGGCGGCGCCTACCTCTACGCCCGCCACAAACACGGCCCCTTCACCTTCAGCGGCGGCATCCGCTACGACCTCCGTCATTTGAGCATCCCAGATCAAACCCACCCAACCAGCACCCTCCCCGGCGCCCCGCCCACAGGGCCCAACACCCCCGCCAACCAAAAATTCCCCTCCCTCGAAAAAACCTTTACCGGCCTCTCCTCCAGCCTCGGCGCAACCTATAACCTAACCTCCACCCTCACCCTCAAAGCCAACATCTCCAGCGGCTACCGCAGCCCCAACATCACCGAGATCGCCTCCAACGGCCTCGACCCCGGCGCCCACATCATCTATCTCGGCAACCGAAACTTCGTCCCCGAGCTCAGCTGGCAGCAAGACCTCGGCCTCGAATACCACCAAGCCGCCCTCGACCTCAACCTAACCCTGTTCAACAACCATATCCAGCACTACATCTACCTGTCACAGCTAGCCGATGCACAGGGCAACCCGGTAACCGACGCCCAGGGCAACAAAACCTTCCAATACGAACAGGCATCCGCACAGCTCTACGGCCTCGAAGCCACCGCCAGCCTCCACCCCGAAACCCTAAAAGGCTTCAGCCTCGAAAGCGCCTTCGCCTTCGTCCAGGGGACCAATAAAAAAAAGGAATACGCGCACACCGGTACCCAGGGAGAATACCTCCCCTTCATCCCACCCATGCGCTGGACAACCAATTTGGAACAAAGCCTAAAAATCTCTCCCACCCTCACCCTGACCGCCAAAGCCGGCTTCGAATACAACGCCGCACAAAACCGCTACCTCGCCCTATATAATACAGAAACAGCAACGCCCGCCTATACGCTGCTGCATATCGGGGCGGGCGCTGATATTCGCTGCTCCTCCAGCCTGGTCATCCAATGGCAGGTCCAGGTCGATAACCTCCTGAACACCGCCTGCCAAAGCAACCTAAGCCGGTTGAAATATTTTGAATACTATAGTCATAGCCCCAATGGACACACGGGGATCTACAACATGGGAAGGTCCATCAATACCCGGATAACCATTCCCTTCTAGTCCCTCTCGTCTTCATCGTCATCGTTATTGTCGCTGAGGCTGTAGTCGTTATTCTCCTCATCCTCCTCTCCGATCTCCTCATCGAAATCGTCGTCCTCCGAACCCGGCACGTCCAAATCATCCCCCACTTCATCATCCTCCAACCCGCCCTCATTGAGCGGCGTGCCGTCCTCATCGGTCGTATCGAGCGATCCCTCCCTCACAATCTCATCCTCGCTATCCGCCTTCCAACGATCGAGATTTTCTAACGTGTTCTTCTCATCTGGTGTTACATCTGAATTGTCCTTAATTTTCTTTGCCATGTCATTAGATTTTTAGACTCGTAATTTACTTATTTTTTTGCGCCACCAGCACCGCCTGAACCGCCCGCACCCCCACCAGCGCCGCCAGCCCCCTTCTTCCCACTATCCGCCGGCGGAGCCGACATCTTATACGACGTATCCTTCCCTGCACTGTCCGCCCCCGCTCCCCCAGGCGCCGGCGTCACCCCGCCCCCGCCCGGCGAAACAGCCTCCACCGGCTTCTTCTCCATCGACTCCCTCTTCGACTCCTTATGCGCCGCCGCAGTCACCCAATTCACCACGATCGGACTCAAAATCGCCACGAGTATACAGATCAAAAACCAATTTCTTTGGGGAAAGCTCAACTGTTTATCATTCGCATTATCCATAAATAACCATTTTTTTAAAGCACTTCCGCAATAAGAATGCCCCCCAACCCACCCCTACAAAAAAACATTTATGGACAAAACCCGCATTTCTATGGACGACGCCAAAAACACTCGTTTAAAGAAATCTTTAGCTAATACGTTTTAACTTTATAAATTATAAAAAAAGATACTCTTTAGTTATATTTTTTAAAATCCATAAAGAAAACATATAAAAATCAATTAATTCTCCATAGTTGATAACGCTTATATTTAGAACATTATTAATTTAGCAGTAGGATAAGGTCTAAATTCGAGTCGACTCACTACCCGGTATGTTCATACCGGGTTTTCTTTTTTTAGCAAGTTTTTTAGCTGAAGTAATACCGCAGTGACCTGTACCACCCCACCCCTACATCGCCACTGCAACCCCACTGCACTCCCCAGAAACCCGTAGCCCCCGGCCACAGCCCCAACAAAAAAGCCCGCCACATTCCGTGACGGGCCCAAAATATTAGAAACATTCTCCGCTACGCCCTCGCGGAGCGAGGGCTATACCGGGGCCAACGATTTTATTCCGAATCGCCTCCCTCCGGTCGGCCATTCGGAATAGGTTGAAAATTAAAATACTGCCGCGCATTATAATAACAAATATCCCTCACCACCTTCCCAATCCACTCCATATCGTTCGGCAGCTCCCCATTCGTCATCTCCTCCCCAAACAGATTACACACTATCCGCCTGAAATACTCATGCCTCGGAAACGACAAGAAACTCCTTGAATCCGTCAACATCCCCACAAACCTGCTCAACAACCCCATATTCGACAACGCATTGATCTGCCTGACCATCCCATCCTTCTGATCCAAAAACCACCACGCCGACCCAAACTGAACCTTCCCGGCAACCGACCCGTCATTAAAATTCCCGATCATCGTCGCCATCAGCTCATTATCCGCCGGATTCAAATTATAAAGTATCGTCTTGGCCAGCTTATCCTCCCGGTCCAACCGGTCCAGAAACCGAGCCAGCGCCCGCCCCTGCGACCAATCCCCAATCGAATCCCACCCCGTATCCGGCCCCAGCTTCTGCATCATCCGGCTGTTATTGTTCCGCATCGCACCCAGGTGAAACTGCTGCACCCACCCCTTCTCCCAATCCCACTCCGCAAAATGCACCAGCATCGCCGACTTGAACTTCTTCCGCTCCGTCTCATTCAGCTCCTTCCCAGCCCTAACCTTATTGAAAATCGCCTCGACTTCCCATCCGGTAAATTCCTCCACGTAGATCTCCTCCAGACCATGGTCCGAAACCGTACAGCCCATCGAAGCAAAGAAATCATGCCTGTTCTCCAGCGCAAACAAATAATCGTTGAAAGAAGAAACAGCCACATTCGTCGCCGCCTCCAGCTTCCTGATATACCCATTGAACTTCTCAGGCACATCCACATTCATCGCCGTGTCCGGACGAAAAGCCGGCAGAATCGGAATCTCGAATCCATCCTGCTTCAGCTGGGCATGAAACTCGAGCGAATCGACCGGGTCATCCGTCGTACACACCGTCCGCACATTCATCTTACGCAACAGATTCCGCACCGAATACTCCCTGGTCTGCAGCTTCGCAGAAGCCGCCTCATAAATATCCCTCGCCGTACGGCTGCTCAAAATATCGGAAATATCGAAGTACCGCTGTAATTCCAGGTGCGTCCAGTGATACAAAGGATTGCGAAGCGTATAAGGAACCGTCTCCGCCCACTTCTGAAACTTCTCCCAGTCGCTCTTGTCACCCGTACAATAGCCCTCATCTACACCATTCGTACGCATCGCCCTCCACTTGTAATGGTCCCCGGCTAACCAGGCCTGGGTAAGATTTTCAAACTGATGGTCGGCAGCAATCTGCTGCGGCGGCAGATGACAGTGATAATCGATCACCGGCATTTCCTTGGCATACTCATGGTACAGCTGCTCCGCCGCCTTTGAATGGAGAAGAAAATTCTCGTCTAAAAAATTTTTCATAAGTCCTTTTATTTATTTATCTGTCGTATCAGCCATTGGGTGAGATCCCTCGCGGCATTATAATTCTCGAAATCCGAAGGAAGCTTCCTCCCATCCGTATACTCATTGTAAAGCCACGGATCGCCAACCACAAACACCGTCCCCTTCCCTACCCTGGCGACAGCCATGATCACATTCCCCCCATCGCTGAAATGCGGCTTGGCAGGACCATCTAGCTTAAGGGTGCTCAGCTCCTTTATGTAAATTTTCTTAGTTGTCTTGAATATCGAATCCTGTACTGTCATGGCGAAAGCCCCCATTTCGAACTGACTACCGATAACCTTGTGGTAATCGTCGAAGTTAAAATGAACCCCAAACCTGGAAGCCAGCTCATTGAAATGCGTAAATTCCATATTGGCCGAGTCATTCCCCATCAATACCAATACTCCCCCGGCCTTTACCCAACCCTCGATCGCCGAAATATCCGAAGGACGGATGTAATTAGGCGACGGAGACTCCTTCTCGTTATCCGGGTCCACAATGATATAGATCGACGTCTTCCCCAGACTCGCCGCCGTCGGGGCCACCGCCAGCGAATCCGTCACCATCCCATACTGCCGGAAAACATGCCCCCAAAGGCTATAGCCATTGTTATCCCACTCTTCCCAAATATAATGGAATCGCACATTCGTACCCGTCACATCCTTATGATGCTCGCTATTGAAGTAGTAATCCAGTAGCACCGTCTTTCCCTTCCCCAGCTCCCGGTCTCCCAAAACATCCATTTCTCCGGCCGCCAGCAAAAAAGCGCCCATCCCCTTGCCGTCATTGACGATCACCTTCTCGCTCATATAATAGTCATAGCTGCCGTCCCGGTAAGGATTCCCGCCAAGCCCGCTTACACTCACCGTACCCTCCAGGTCTCCGTTTTCCTTCAAAAATTTCTTTACAATCCCCGCATATCCTTTCTTCGCCGCCTCCAGGTAAGAAGCCGGCAGATATTTCATCCGCACCCCCTTCGCCAGCGCATACACAAACATCGAGCTCGCCGAAGCCTCCAGGTAATTTTTATCAGCACCCGGCTTATCCAATATATCCCACCACAAGCCCGTCGCCGGGTCCTGTACCTTCGAAACCGCCGCAGCAAACCGAACCAAAATCCCCTTCAACACCTCCTTCCCCGGGTCATTCGCGGGATAATGCTCCATCGCATCCACCAGCGCCATCCCGTACCATCCCATCGCACGACCCCAGAAATGCGGCGAATTCCCCGTCTGCTTATTCGCCCACTTCTCCTGCTTCGACTCATCCCATCCATGATACAAAAGCCCCGTCTTTGTATCCCGCGTATGCCGTTCGATCGCCGCAAACTGCTTCGTTATATCCGCAAAAACAGAATCCTCATGAAACAAGGAAGCATATTCCGCAAAAAAAGGCTGCGCCATATATAACCCATCGAGCCACACCTGCTCGACATATCTTTTCTTATGCCAGAAGCTGCCCTCACTAGTCCGCGGCTGTTCCCTCAATTGCTGACGCAAATGCCCAAACGCCTTGTAATATTTCTCCTGTCCCGTCACTTTATAAAGCATCAACAAGGTCCGCCCCTCCAAACAGTTATCCAGGTTGTAATCCTCCAGCTTGTACGTCCGGATATTCCCATCCTTGTCGATGACCCTATCCATCCGCTTTTGAATATACCTGAAATACTGCGCATCCCCCGTATTCAGCCACAACCCCTCCATCCCTTTACAGATCACGCCCTCGTCATACGTCCACCTGGCCTTGGCCGTATCCTCATTCTCCGGCCACACCTGCATTACCCTCGACGCCAGCCTTACCCCGGGCGAGGCCGCGAGCGACCGCCCACTACCCAAAGCCCCACCTCCCCCCGGCGCCTGCCCAAATCCAACAATAAAAAACAACACAGCAAGCAACGATAATAGTACTTTCTTCATAGCATTATTTTAATGGATTCCATTTCCCATGAAATACCCAATCAGCATTAACCCCATCAGCAGAAGGCGCCCCAGGCGCCTGCGCCAAATTATTCCTATACCACCCATACTCCTTCCCCTCCTTATGACAATCGTAATAATAAACCCGCCGCCCCCACTGTATCTTATTATCCGTCTTCACCAGATAAATATCCTGATCGGCCATATTGGAAGCAAACTTGCACCTTATCAAATAAAACTGCGCATCCTTATGATACCTCCCCAGCTTGAACCCATCATAACCGCTAAACGAACAATCCACCAGCACCGTCCTCGAATCCGAATCCTCCGACCCATCATGCCAGATACAAGCCGGCCCGCTATCCGCAACAAAAGAACAGTGCTCCGCATACGCCCAGCCCCTCGGACAATAAAAATCGACCCCGCCCTCCATCACACAGTCTTTAAAATAATACATCCCCGCCCCCACATTCCACGGACTCACCGTATCCCCCCCATACGCCTTCAAAATACAATTGATGACCTTTAACCTCGTCGTCTGAAACGAACGCAGCGCCATCTGATGCCCTTCCCTATTCACCGCACTCTCGAAACCATAAGTATTCTGGATCGTCAAATTCCGAAACGTAATATCACTCCCCCGCAGATTCACCGTCGCTACACCCCAGTCATCGGCATGCTCCTTCCGCCAGTCATCCCTTGCCAGCGAAAGCGTAATCACCGTCCCCGCCTTATCCTCCCCCTCGAAAACAATATTATCCTTCTCGATAAAAATCTTTTCACGATACACCCCCTTCCGTATAAAAATCCGTCGGGGAGCCGCCGCCGTGCCCGCCCCCTGCCCCTCCGCCGGCAAACTATTGATCGCCGCCTGCACCGTCACAAAATCCCCATGCCCCGACGCATCCACCACGATCGAACCCGCACTCTTATAAGCCGCACCGGAAATCACGATCGGCAGCCCTTCCAGCCACGCCGGATATTCTTTATCCAACAGCTGACGAGCCCATCCCCCATACCAAGCATATCCAACCCTCCGCTCATGCTCGATCTCCGCCACCGTCGCCTTCTTCACCCCATCCCTCCCGCAAAAGAAGGGTTTGTTCGTCCCAATATCATAAAAACGTGCCCATATAACCGAACCCGGAGCCGCCCGAAACACCCGATCCCTGCCCCCCTCCTGCGCAGCATCGCTGACAAACGCAAACTCATACCCCACAATCTCCACAGAATGAAGCCACTCCACCGCCGCCTTGACCGCAGCTTGAACCTCCGCCGAAGGATTCGGCCGCCGCATCAAAAATTCTACAATCCCCACCGTCTCATCCCCGCTCAGCGAAGGCAGCTCATAGGCCCTCGCCTTCGCCGGCTGCAGCGTCTCCGCATCATACTGCGCACACCAGGCCGTCAGCTTTCCATTCACCCGCACCTGCGTCCGCAGGATACAACCTACTCCACGCGAAACCGCTTCCGCAGCCGGACCGCGAAGGACCGCATCCACCACCTCCATCCCCCCACGCCCGCCGGCTACATCATCCAGCACATTCAACGCATTGATCATCGCGTTGTCGTTATAGGTGACCTCGTTTCGATAAAGACTCTTGTCCGGGTAGAACTGCGGAAAGCCCCCATTCTTATACTGCATCGTCAGCAGGTACCGCACACCTCTCTCCGCCGCTTTCAGATAATCCGTATTCTTCGTCTTCACCCAGGCCCCGGCCAAATACCGGATCTCCTTCGAAGTCGCATTGTTGTCGATCGTCGCATCGTTCATTCCCGCGTCATCGATAAACGCCGCCTTCTCCGCCGGCGTCAATTTCTTCCGGTAGTCGACCGGCACATTCCCGATATGCTTCGGCCATCCCCCGACACTCCGCTGATACACCAGCATATTATCGGCAATCTCATCATGCAAAGGAGCCTGCGCAACCGCAGCAACACTCCCAATAAGGCAAGCTAACCCAACAAAATATTTCATATTGCAATCACTTTCTTCTCTCGCAAACTCTCGTACGCCTTCTCGATCACCTTTACCACCTGAGCACCCTGCTCCGCCGTCACCGGCAGCGGCGCCCCATTCCTGATCGCCCCAGCCACCCCCTTGAAATAATCCCTCGCATCCCCTCTCTCGGAAACCACCCGCTCGCGACTAACCGAACCATCATCCCCGGAAACAACCAACAACCCCCGCTCACTATCCGGCTCTACCCCCCAATTCTCTCCCTCCGGCATCTCTCCCGCCAGCAAGTGCTTCTCCTGCACATCCGCCCGGGTCTTCAAAAACGTACCCTTATGACCAAAAACACTATAGGCAGGCAGCGGTTCCCTTACCAGGTAGCTCGACTTCAACCGCACCCGCAAGCCCGGATAGTATAACAACACCTCCATATAATCATCCACCTGGGAATTATCCCGGATAATAAACAAGTCCGCAAACACCGCCTCCGGCATCCCCCACAGCTGCAAAACCTGGTCGATCAAATGCGAACCCAGGTCATACAACAACCCACGCCCCGGCCCCGCCGTTTCCTTATGCACCTTCGGACTCAACGCCGGCGTAAACCGGTCGTAGTGAATCTCCGCCTCCACGATCTTCCCCAACACACCCGACTCCACAACCCGGCGAACCGTCCGAAAATCACTGTCGAAACGACGGCTCTGATATGAAGACAGCTGCACACCCTTCGAAGCCGCCAAAGCAATCAGCTCCTCAGCCTCGGCAAAAGTCACCGTAAACGGCTTCTCCACGATCACATGCTTCCCAGCCGAAAGAGCCGCCTTCGCATATTCATAGTGCGTATAATTGGGCGTATTCACAATGACCAATTCCACAGCTGGGTCGCCCAGCAGCTCTTCATAAGTCCTGCACGTACGCACCGACGGATACAGCTCCGCGGCAAGATTCTTACTCCGCTCCCAAACCGAATAAAACTCGAACTGAGGCAGCACATGCAAAAAAGGGGCTTGAAAAGTCTTACCCGACATGCCAAACGAACAGACAGCCGTCTTGATAGGTATCATAACATTTATTTTGTTTCCAGCGCACGACGCTCGGCTCCATAATTGAAGACGGCATCCTGGACTGCCTTCGTCTGATCGGTCCCCACAACGCTGATACCAGAACATTTCTTTCCGTTGATACTGAATAACACCGGCGCCCCCGCATTATAACGAAGCCCCTCGAATTTTAAATCGCTGCTGTTCTCCACATAAACCACAGGATTGGCCTCCTTCGTCACCAGCTGTATATTCTTCAGGCTAATCCCCTTCGCCTCGGCGATCGTCGCTCCCTTATCCGCCTTGAGCACCATGTTTTCCAGATAGATCTCCTTGATATTCATCTCCGGCAGTCCACGCACAAATATACCCTCTTCAGCCCCATCACACACCACATTGCTGATATGAATATCCCTAAATTGAGGAGTAGCCTCCGTTACCGCCGGAATGTCCACCTTCGCAGCCCCCGAATAGACATCTGCTATAGCAGGAGGTTTAGCAAAGTAGTACATGTCCAGAAAAACCGCCTCATGCACGATGTTCCGCATGACGATATCTTTGATATATATTTTTTCCACCATGCCTCCCCGGCCCCGGACCGTCTTGAAACGAAGCCCAATGTCCGTCCCGATAAACGTACAGTCCGCGACAAAAATATTCCGGGCTCCCCCCGACATCTCGCTCCCCACCACGAACCCCCCATGGGCCCTATATACCACACAATTCCTCACGATCATATTTTCCGTCGGACGACCCCTCTTCCGCCCCTCCTCATCACGTCCCGACTTGACACAAATTCCATCATCCCCCGCATCGAAGGTATTGCCGTCCAGCAGCACATTCCTGCACGACTCCACATCGATCGCATCCCCATTCGCCGCATACCACGGATTACGCACGTGCACGTCATGCAGCGTCAAATGCTCGCAAAGCAAGGTATGAAGACACCATGCGGCCGAATTCTGAAAAGTAACCCCATCCAACAACACTCTCTTACAACCAGTCAGCACCAGCAGATTGGGACGCAAAAAATCCCTGATATTCTCAAAGGACGACAAAGAAACCCCCGGCTTCAACCAACCCGCTTCCTTCGTTCTATAACCTTTCATCGATTTCTCCGATGGAAACCAGGTCTTCCCATCCTCCGTCACCACCCCGCCCGAAGCCACCTTTTCCTTCCACGCCTCCGCCGTCAGCTTCTCCTTCGCAATCCATCTCCACACTTCCCCATTCCCATCTATGATCCCACTTCCCGTAATCCCGATATTCTCCGCATTCGTAGCCGAAATCGGAGACTGACAACGCGCCGCCGGATGCCCCTCCCAATTCCCCGCCACGATCGGATACTGACTATAGTCGGCGGT
>JAFDYG010000230.1 GCA_018267545.1 Bacteroidota bacterium | reverse complement strand
GGCAAATTTTCCGGGGACGGCGCCGCGGGTCCTGCTGTGGCCGGTGATGTCGATAAAGGGCAGGCCCTGTTCCTCGACGATCTGGCGGGCGATGGTGTTGAAAGAATTGATCTCGGTAGCGATGAGCTCTTTGTCTTTGCCCTGTGCTTCGGCAAAAGGGGTGACGCCCCAGTCGGGGATGGACAGGACAAAGACCCGGCCGGTCGAAGGTGTGGCCAGTGTCCGGGCCTGCCTGAAGAGCTGTTCGAACTCCTTCCCATATTCTTCCAGGTCGAGGCCGCGGTATTGGTTGTTGACACCGATCAGGAGGGTGACGATATCGTAGTGGGGGAGGAAAGTTGTCCGGTCGATGGCGGCGGCAAGCTCGCCTGTGGTCCAACCAGTACGGGCGATGATTTCGGGGGCAGTATAGGGAAGTCCGCCCTTGCGGAGCAGCTGTACCGTCTGATAGGGATAGCTATCGCTGAGGGGGAGGCCTTCGCCGATGGTGTAGGAGTCTCCTAAGGCTAGGAAGCTGTGCATAAAAGCTAATGTAGGAAAAAAAAGGGGTCCGATGGACCCCATTTTTTAATTCGGTTTAGTTCTGCGGACCACCGCCGCCACCGCCTTGATTCTGGATACCCTCCATACTGTCTCTGTCGCCACGCATGTTCTTACGCTTGAAGAGGGCCATATCGAATTTGCCGAAGCGATAGTTGAACTGCAGACGGAAGAACTGGGGATCTCTTCTGCGGAAAGCCTCCTGTGTAAAGGAGCCGGAAGAAATATAGACGTCGTTTACCCTGGTGCGGAAGATATCGCTTACGCTCAGGGTGACGGAAGCCATCCTGTTTTTGAGGAACTCGTAACGAACGGAAGCATCTACGCCGCCAGTGGGTTTGGAATAGCCATTGGCATTGCCGCTCTGGCCTCCGCCAAAACCTCCACCACCACCGAAGCCGCGGCCGCCACCGCCTCCTCCTCCGCCTCCACCACCACCGCTGCCGCCGGGGGGCAGTACGGTCTTGGAAGTATAGTCACCCGTGATCTGCAGGGTCAGGACCTTTGTCAGCTTGAAGCTGTTGTTGATCTTGCCGAACCAGCTCCAGGTCTGTCCCTGGGAAGGCACAGCGAATTTACCCGTGTCGATGGTATTGATCTTCGAGGTGAAGATGTTGACGCTGGTCGTCACGTCCCACCATTTGGCAATCGGATTGCGGCTGATCAATTCCAAACCGCCGACGAAGCTGGACTTGGCGTTGATATACGTATTGATGATGACGAGCGAGTCGTTCACCGGATTGACACCTACGGTGGACTGACGGGTGATCAGGTTGGTCGTATACTTGTAGTAAGCCGATGCCAGGAATGTATTCCCCGAATAGCTCTTCTGATAGCCCACTTCGAAGGAGTTGGTGAACTGGGGCTTCAGGTTGGGATTACCACGGCTCAGGTTGAGCGAGTCGGAATAATCGGTGAAGGGAAACAGCTGGAAGAAGTTGGGCCGGTCGATACGACGGGTGTAGTTGAAGGACAGGTCCTGGTCGCCGCCGAGCTTCTGGGTCAGGAACACGCTGGGGAAGAAGCTGAGGGGAAACTGGTTCTTGAAGTTCCCGATGGCCGATACCTGTTTGCGCGGATTGGCCGGGTCGGAAGAATCGATTGCCGTAAAGTTCTGGGTGCCGGAGTAATTGGAGCTTTCCATACGAAGGCCCAATTGATAGGTGAAATTATTGACGGCATTGCCATAGCTGGCGTAGCCTGCGAATACACGGT
>JAFDYG010000022.1 GCA_018267545.1 Bacteroidota bacterium | reverse complement strand
GCGGTGCGTTTCTTTACGGGACTTGGTCTGGCGGGTGAGCTGGGGGCCGGCATCACGCTGGTGAGCGAGCTGATGCCCAAGGAGCGGCGCGGTCTGGCGACTTCGCTGGTAGCGGGGATTGGACTCAGCGGGGCCGTGTTTGCTTATTTCGTCAAGGTTTATTTCGGGGCCTCACCGGATGGGTGGCGGACCTGTTACTTTATCGGCGGCGGGCTTGGTTTCCTGCTGTTATTCCTTCGGGTCGGCGTGCTGGAATCGGGGATGTATAAAAATATCGAGCAGTCGAATGTGCGGAAGGGGGATTTCTTTATGCTGTTTACGAAGGGTGAGCGGCTGAAGAAGTACCTGACGGCGATTTTGATTGCGCTGCCCAACTGGTATGTGATCGGTATCCTGATTACGTTTTCCAATAAGTTCGCGGCGCAGATGAAGGTGCAGGGGGCGATTGACCCGGGTAAAGCTGTCATGGTGGCCTATGCGGCGATCTCGATAGGAGACGTGCTGATTGGATTTATCAGTCAGTGGCTGAAGAGCCGAAAGCTCTCTTTATATATTTTCCATTTTATAACAATTATAGGCATCCTTTGGTATTTCAATTTACAGGGCGCGGATGCGAACACGATGTACTGGGTTTGTGTGATCCTGGGTTTCGGAACGGGTTTCTGGGCGATGTTCGTGACGATGGCGGCCGAGCAGTTCGGGACCAATATCCGGGCTACGGTTGCGACAACGGTACCGAATATGGCGAGGGGTTCGCTGGTGCTGGTCACTTTGTTGTTCAACCAGCTGCAGGGGGTATTGAATCCGACTAGCGATAAGTCGCTGGCGGGACATGCTTATTTTCAGAGCGGCTGGATTACGGGGATTATCGTGTTTGTGATTGCGTTTATCGCCCTGGTGATGACAAAGGAGACCTTTGGGAAGGATTTGAATTACATTGAGGAGTAGTAATAATAATGAAGTTTCTCGTTATTCGTTTTAGCTCGATCGGTGATATCGTGCTGACCACGCCGGTGGTTCGGTGCCTGAAGAAGCAGGTGGCTACGGCGGAGGTGCATTATCTTACAAAGGCCGTCTTCCGGCCGATATTGGAGGCCAATCCCTACATAGATAAGATTCATTGTTTGGAGGACGACCTGGACGGGCTTCTCGAGGCCTTGCGCAGGGAGGATTTCGATTATGTGATCGATCTGCATCACAACCTGCGGACGGCGAGGGTGAAGCGGAGGCTGCAGAAGAAGTCGTTTTCCTTCGACAAGCTGAATATACAAAAGTGGCTTTTTACGAATTTCAAGTGGAACCGGATGCCGGACAGGCATATCGTGGACAGGTATCTGGATACGGTGGCGGAGTTTGGGGTTCGCAACGACGGGGCGGGGCTGGATTACTTTG
>JAFDYG010000229.1 GCA_018267545.1 Bacteroidota bacterium | reverse complement strand
CTCTGCGCATGCTTCGACGTCTTCCTCACGGACGCAGGCTTCGTCTGCGATCAGGGGCAGAGGTGATTCCTGGTAGAGGCGGCGCATTCCTTCCCAGTTGTCTTTGGCCAGGGGCTGTTCGACGAATTCGACGCCAAGCTCGGCAAGACGGGGCAGCTTTTGAAGGGCTTCCTCTACCGACCATGCTGCGTTGGCGTCTACCCGGAATACGGCATCCGTATGTTTACGCAAGGCTTCCATGATGGCAAGATCTTCCGGCGTCCCGAGCTTGATCTTATAAATGGGCCAGGGCTGTTCCTGCATCTTGGCGACCATCTTATCGATCGTGTCGATCCCGATAGTATAATCCGTCTGGGGTCCCCTGGCGTGGTCCTGTTTCCAGAGGCCGTAGAGAGGCTGATTGCGCATTTTACCGAAGAGGTCCCACCCGGCGATATCCAACGCACAGACCAGGAAGGGGTTATCCGGCAGTAAATGATGCAGGTAGTGCCAGTATCGCTGGGGATCGGTCATCGCAAAGCCCTGAATTGCGGCTTTTTTAGCCTGCAGGTCGGCAATCATCTTCTCGACCGATATATTATAATAGGTGATGGCAGGGGCCTCTCCATACCCCTTTAAACCCCGGTGTTCCAGCTCCACGACGAGGGTCGGCTGGTGGGTCTTGGTACCCTTGGATATGGTAAATGGATGTCTAAACGCCAGGTTATAAGAGTGATAGGAACAAATCATGGGATGTAAAATTACGGGAATGCCTCAAATGTCTTATCACCCTTCGGAAATTACGGCGAAAGCTAGGGATTCCACGCGATTTTTTGCATTTTTGAGAAAGAATTTCCCGTTTCGGGACGCTGGCACGGGCCGGTCCTTTAGCAAGAAACTGTGTCCCAGCGGGTTATTTTTTGGCACCTTTTTCCGATATACCGTAGCATCACGCAATCGTACCCAATTATGAAACTTAGCACTACAGTCCTTTTCTTCACCCTTCTGCTCGCAGGCGCCACCCGCCTGAACGCCCAGTTCGTTTCAGCTAATGCTGCTGTTACTCCGGCGCTCATGATGAGCTTCACCGGGAAGGCTCAGAACAGTACCGCCGAGCTCGACTGGACGATGGAAAATCAGACCAACTGTAAATGGTTCGTTATTGAAAGAGCCGGCGAGAACGGCAGCTATGACTCGATCAACGTCGTCATGGGCATCAACAACGGTAACCTTACCCAATATAATTTTACCGACTCTCGCATGCTGAAAGGCAACAACTACTATCGTCTGCGTCAGGTAGACATGGACGGTATCGTTCGCTATTCGAAAGTAGTAACCCTGACCAATCTGGAAGCTGCCGGCAAGATGGAAGTATATCCCAATCCTGCTATCGCAGTTATCAATTATAGCGTCTCCAGCCAGAACGCGCAACAAGTTTATGTACAGGTGTACAGCCTGTCCGGTATCGTAATGCTGAGCGCACAGCAACAGCTGTCCGTCGGTAATAACCAACAATCGCTGGCCATCTCCGGTCTGAAGAGCGGGAACTATATTCTGAAAGTAGTTAGCCGCACCGGAGCCAGCCAATATGTGCAGCCTTTTGTGAAAGTTATGTAATGTAGTATATAACAACCTGAAGCCCAAAAAGACCCCAAACCCCTTTACCCCTCTCCCTACGGCAGTCGACGCTCAGTTCTGAGTGTTCGGCTGCCAACCATTTTAAGGCTATCTATCTTCCGGCCGACTCTACTTCTTCTTTAAATGCCGCATTGAATTCTTTCTCTTTCAATAATTCTTCTAGTGTGAGATGCATTCTATATCTCCAATAATGCTGCGGATTAGCGGGTACGTTTATCCGTTCGTCGTTTGGATTCTCCCTGCGGAAAGTCTCGCTCATCCCCATGATATCCTGTAGCTGGAAGATACACCATATCGCCGGCGAATGCAGGTGCTGCAGAACGATAGCCTTGTTGATCCATGGCTCACAAAACAAGGGCGCTTCACCCCACTGTCCCAGCTCATTATTGAAAAAACGCTGGGTCTTTGCGCGATCTTCCTCCCACCAGCCCCGAATCGTGCTCATATCGTGGGTAGAAGGAGTGACGACGGATAGATAGGGCGCTTCTGCCGGATGAAAGAATTCCCGGACGGGATTCT
>JAFDYG010000228.1 GCA_018267545.1 Bacteroidota bacterium | reverse complement strand
TCGAAGACATCACCCTGCTCAATTCCGGCATCTGGAACCAGCACTACCTCGACTGCGAAGACCTCCGGATCCACCAAATCCAGGTATACAACCACTGCAACCGGAACAACGATGGGCTCGACATCGACGGCTGCCGGCGGGTAACCGTCTCCGACTGTATCATCGACTCCGATGACGACGGCATCGTCCTGAAAAGCACCGGCCCCGCCGGCTGCGAAAACATAGTCGTCACGGGCTGCATCGTAAGCAGCTTCACCAATGCGATCAAGTGCGGCACAGAGTCGACGGGCGGCTTCAAAAATATCGCGATAGCCAATTGCGTAATCAAACGCAGCCGCAGCGCCATCCCTCCCGTCTTTGGCCGCACCAATATCGGCATTACCGGACTCTCGCTGGAGATCGTGGACGGAGGCACAATGGAAGGTGTCAGCGTCACCAACCTCGTCATCGAAGAAACCGAATGCCCCCTCTACGTCCGGCTCGGCAACCGCGCCCGGAAATATTCCCCCGAAGCGCCCACACCCCCGATGGGAGTCATGCGGAACATCGACATCTCGCACATTACGGCCTCACACACGGGCAATTACGGCTCCTCCATCACCGGCGTCCCCGGCGGTTATATCGAAAACATCTCTCTCAGCCATATCCGGCTCATCAATAAAGGAAAGCCCGAAAAATACATCCCGACGCCGGCCAGGTCATCGAAGACGAAAAAGGCTACCCCGAGCCCACAGTCTGGAAGCAGCTGCCCTCCAAAGGCCTCTTTATCCGGCATGTTCGCAGTCTAGACCTGGACCATATTTCCATCGCTTCCGAAACACCCGACCCAAGGCCCGATATCCTTAAAATAGACGTACAATAAAAAGCCCCGGCGAAAGCCGGGGCCTATTTGAGTAAGAATTTGTGCGGTTATTAACCGAGGTATGCTTTCAGCGCATTGCTATAACGTGCTTTCTGCAGGCGTTTGATCGCCCTTTCCTTGATCTGGCGGATACGCTCCTTCGTCAGGTCATACTTCTGTCCGATCTGCTCGATGGTTACCCCATTTTCGCCGTCCAGACCAAAATAAGCGTTGACGATCTCCGCTTCGCGAGGGCTCAACGACTTGAGCACACGGCGGATTTCGGCGCGTAAAGAATCCTTCATCACATCGTCATCCGTCTCATCACCACCTTCCAGCAAATCGCCCATCGCTACGTCTTCCGCCTCGTGAACCGGGGCATCGAGAGAGCTGTGACGGGTATTGCTCTGGAAAATGTTGTTGATTTCCGTCTCACTCATTTCCAGCAATTCGGCTAATTCTTCCGTGCTGGGCTCCCGTTCGTGTTCCTGTTCGAAAGCCATGTAGGCCTTATTA
>JAFDYG010000227.1 GCA_018267545.1 Bacteroidota bacterium | reverse complement strand
GTCTTACCACGGGCGAAACGGCCGAAACAAACACTGCTTCACCAGAGAGCTATACCAGCATATCCGCCATTCCAGCCCAACCGCATTACCTGGAATCCCAATACGACGGTTACTATAATTTCAACGCCTGCCGCGTGCCCTGGCGCATCGCCGCAGACTACCTGCTCTCCGGCGACTCCCTGGCCGCAGAATTCCTGGCCAAGCTCAATCCGTGGATCCGTTCGACCACCAAGGGCAAGCCGGATAACATCTCCGCCGGATACAATCTCTCCGGTGAAGACCTCCCCCATCGTTATTTCGAAGCCCTTTGCTTTATCTGCCCCTTCGCCGTAGCCGCTACCGCCAGTTCCGACAATCAGCAATGGCTCAACAAGCTTTGGGATTATATCGTCCACTTCCAACGGAAAGACTTCGATTACTATGACAACAGTATAAAAATGATCAATATGATCATCCTATCCGGGAACTACTGGGCGCCATAAAAAAAATATATTTAAAGAAAAAGGCCGGTCTTGACGACCGGCCTTTTTCTTTAATGTATTGCTGAGCCATTCCTTCGCTCCTCGCTGGCCACCTTGACCAGCTGATCACCCGGCTTCAGGTCTCCGTAAACCTCGGTCTTGCCTCCTTCCGAACGTCCTACCTTAACATCCACCCACTGGGCTTTGTGCGCACTGTCCACCTTGATTACGAAGACTCGCTCGGTAGAATTGACTATGGCCGTAGCAGGCACCAGGAAGGTGCTGTCCTTGGCCGGCAGCGGCAGACTGACTTCCGCTACCATACCGGGCAACAGCTTCCGGTCATCGTTATAGACGTCCATTTCCGTCCTCTCCGCACGTAAGCGGCTATCCAATGCACCAGCCAGCCTTTTAACCTTTGCGGTGAAAACTTTATTCGGCATGGCCTTTACGCTGAACTTCACCTCGTCCTTATCCGTCAGATAGCCCGTATACGCTTCCGGAACGGAAACTACCAACCGCAGGTGCTTTTGCTCCTGCAGGACAAATAAAGGAAATTCCGAACCCTTCCCCGAAGGGCCTACATAGGCGCCGGGATTGGTATTTCTTGCGCTGATTATCCCACTGAAAGGAGCGCGAATCTCCAGGTATCTCAAGTTTGCTTCTACTTCATTCAAAGCCGCCTTGGCCGCATCCCACTGCGCTATGTCCGATTTCTGCCGGGCATCCGCCTGGTCGATATCGTTGCGCGAGATGGTCCCCGGCGTCTTGCTCGTTTCTACCAGCCGGTCATAATTGGACTTGCTCGCGATATAGATCGCTTCCTGCGATTTTACCCGCGACTGGGCGCTCGCCAATTGCGACATCAGCTCGGGCGCTTCCATCGTCACCAGCAGCTGCCCTTCCTTCACCTCCGAGCCGACGTCGACATAGAGCTTGCGGACGAAGCTGTTGACTTTTGCATATAGATCGACCTGCTGATAGGCGATCAGCTCGCCCGGTGTATACAGGTTGGTGGACAGACGGCCCCTCTCCAGCGAAAAGGTCGCCACCGGCGCCGCCGCACTATCGGCTTTCTTCGCCGGCTCCTTTACTTCTCCATCCGAAGAAGTACAGCTGCTGAAAATACCCAGGGTCAGGAAAGCACAAGCAGCCAGCGAGGTAATAGCGATGTTTTTATTTCTCATTTTGTTCATATAATGACGGTATATAGTGTTTACTTTCTTTATCGGCAGGATCAAGGGATACGGATTGGGTAGATGTCTTATTCTGCACCCACGCAAAGATGAGGGGCAGCAGGAACAAGGCGGCAAAGGTAGAGGCGATCAGCCCCCCGATAACGGCACGGCCCAAAGGAGCAGCCTGGTCACCGCCTTCCCCAAGTCCCGAGGCCATGGGAATCATCCCTACCACCATCGCCACGCTGGTCATCAGGATCGGACGAAGCCGCACGGCGGCCGCCTCACGGGCAGCCTCCAGCGCATTCCCCGAACGCTTCCGCAGGTCTTCGGCATTGGTTACCAATAAGACCGAATTGGAAATCGATACTCCCACCGACATGATCATCCCCATATACGACTGCAGATTGAGCGTAGAGCCGGTCAGCATCAGCAATCCCAGCGAACCCAGCAGCACCGCCGGCACCGTACAGAGAGTAACCAGCGATACTTTAAAGGACTGGAAATTGGCGGCCAGCATCAAAAAGATGACCACGATCGCCGTGAGCAGACCCGTCTGCAGGCTGTCCAGGGTATCGGTCAGGACTTCGGTCAGCCCTTTTGTTTCGACGTTGACGCCCCTCGGCAGCTTGCCTAACGAAGCTATCGCCTTCTTCACGTCCGTAGCCGCCCTGCCCAGGTCCATCTTATTTAGATTGGCCGTCACCGACAGTACGGGCGTCGCGCCGATATTGTCGTTTTCCCCATAAACCGAATCTACCTTGAGCGAAGCTACCTCGCTCAGCAAAGGACGCGGCGTATTGGGTACGATCGGCGTCTCGCCGATATCCTTGACGCTGGTCATTTTATTCTCGGGTACCTGGACCTGGACGAAGTAAGACAGGTTGCTCTTATGGTCCAGCCAGACATTCTTTTCGGTGAAACGGGACGAGCTGGTTGCGGCGATCAGCGAACGGCCGATCGTAGCAGCGTTTGTTCCCAGCTGCGCCGCCCGCATCCGGTCGATATCGATATCGATTGCCGGATAGCGCGTCGCCTGCCCGATCTGAACATCCCGCAGGTAAGAAATTTGATTCAGCTTATCGATGACTTTTTGCGCATATTCTTCATTGAGCTTCTTGTTCTTCCCGGAAATTTTGACTTCGATCGGCGTCGGCGAACCCTGGCTGAGGATCTTATCGGTCAGCTCGATCGGCTCGAAAGATACTTTCATCTCCGGCACGTCCTGCGCCAGCTTATGCCGGAACGATTCCTTCAAATCATCCATCTTCACTTTATAGTCTTCTTTCAGGCTCACCTGCATAACCGCTTCCTGCGGACCAGCCATAAACAGGTAGATCGGGTTGGTAGAGAACTGACCGCCGTGCATCCCCACCATCGACGAGGTAAGCTCGATGTTTTCAGGCCCCACTAGTGTATCGAGCACTTTCAGCGCCTTCAGCGTATATTCTTCCGTCCGCTCGATACGCGTCCCATCCGCAGCCCGCAGCCGCACCTGGAACTGTCCCGCGTTGGACTTCGGCAGAACGTCTCGTCCGATACTGTTGATCATCAGATACGCGCCACCCAGACCCAATAATATATAAGCAATGGCGATCGGTGTCCGCAAGGGGAACATCCGCTCCATAAAACGGATAAATCGCATCCGGAATTTATCGAATCCCGTTACCTTCCCATCCTTGCCCGAACCATGCGTCAATGCCTTGTGCTTCTCCTCCGCCGCATCGTTCTCGTCGGCAGCCGAAAGGCCCGAAGCCCGGAACTCCTCGTCATCGCTTGCAAACTGTCCCTTCTTGTGGTGTCCCTTCATCAGGTAATTGGCCATCACCGGTACAAAGGTCTGCGCCATCAGATAAGAAACGATCATCGAGAAACCAATCGCCAATGCCAGCGGCAGGAACAGCGAACCCGGGATCCCCGTCATCGTAAACGCAGGCGCAAATACCGCCAGGATACAAAGCAGGATCAGCAGTTTCGAGAACGCGATTTCCCGGCAGGCGTCCCAGATCGCGAGCGATTTGGGTTTGCCCATCGCCAGGTGCTGGTGAATATTTTCGATGGTCACCGTCGATTCATCCACCAGGATCCCGATCGCCAGCGAAAGGCCGCTCAGGGTCATGATGTTGATGGTCTGGTGAAACAGGTTGAGGAAGAGTATCCCCGAAATGACGCTGATGGGAATGGTCAGGATAACGATCGATGCCCCACGCGCGTCCCCAAGAAACAAGAGCACCATCAGACCGGTGAGAATGGCCCCGATGGCCCCTTCGCTAAGCAGGTTCTTGACGGCATTGATAACGTAGACGGATTGGTCGAACACATAATTCAGCTTGACGTCCTCCGGAAGCTGCGCCTGAAAGCGGGGGATGGCCTTCTTCAAATTCTGCACCACTTCCCAGGTAGAGGCCGCCGCCGACTTGGTGATCGGCAGATAGACCGAACGCTTCCCGTTGATCAGCGCATAGCCGGCCGTGATATCCGCCGCATCTTCTACCGAAGCCACGTCCCTCATATAGAGATTCTGCACCCCACCTGTATAAATGGGGATATCCCCGAATTCTTTGATTGTCTCGATCGTCGTATTCGTAGGCGTAAAGTAGTTGAAGTTGCCGATACGTACGTTCCCCGACGGCGAAGCCTGGTTATTGATCCGCAGGGCCTCCACGAGCTGGTCCGGAGTCAGATTGTGCGCACGAAGGAGCTCGGGATCCGCCTTGATGACGATGGTCCGGATATTCCCGCCGAAAGGCGCGGGCGATACCAGACCGGGAACGGTGCTGAACTGGGCCCGCACATAAATATTGGCCAGGTCCAGCAGCTCGTTGTTGCTACGCTTGGGACTGCTCAGCACCAGCTGCCCTACCGGCAGGGTCGACGCGTCGAAGCGCAGGATAAAGGGCGGCTGCGAACCCGGCGGGAAGCTGGCCTGCGCCCGGTTGGTATATGAGGTCACTTCCGCGGCCGCCTGCGCCATGTTCGTATTCTCGTAAAAGGTCAGCTTCAGAAGCGTCAGCCCCTGGATATTCCGGGACTCGATACTCTTCACGCCGCCGACATACAGAAGGAGGTTGACGTACTGCTTCCCGAAATAGGTCTCCATCTGATCGGGGGTAAAACCTCCATAGGGATGGGAGATATAGATCACCGGCAGGTTCATGTCGGGGAAGATATCGATCTTGATAGAACGGATGGCGCTGATACCGAAGAAAAGCAGACCAGCCACCAGCACTAGGATGGTAATAGGTTTTCTGAGCGCGTTTCTGATTAATCCCATTGTCTAACGATTCAGGTTAAAATTCATTAAAAAACAAGCCAAAATCTCCGCTGGACGCCGCCTTGAAGAGCAAGGCCTGCCAGACATTGTTAAAGGCGATATCCCGGTCCGTCTCTGCCCGGTTGAGGGTGAAGAGGGCCGTGGTCACGTCGACGATCGTCGCCAGACCATTCCGGTATAAGGTCTCTTTCTGCGTATAGGCATCCGATGCAGCCTTTACCTGTATCGGCGCTTCCCGGTAGTTGTCGAGCGCATTTTTGATACGGGTTTCGGACAGCACCAGCTGTGCTTGCAACTGCTGGTTAATCAGGCCATATTCTTCTTTCAAACCCTCCGAGATGAACTGCTGCGTCGCCACTTGCTGACGGACACGGGCCGTGCTCGTCAGGTTCCAGGTCACCCCTAATCCGATCAGATAGTTGGCCGACCCAAAGCTCACGCCTTTCAGATAGCTCGAGGTATATGCGCTGAGATTCTGCGCGCTGTAGTTATTTCCAAAACCCGTCCCGCGATCCTGGAAGGTGCCGAAGAGCGAAAAGACGGGATAGCTGGCAGTCTTTATAAACTTTGCCTGCTCATTGCTGACGTCGATCCGCTCCTGAAAGAACTTCAGCAGCGGGTGATTGGTCAGAGGCTGCGCCGAAGCCGCCGACAAAGAGGAAGGAATTTTCGATACAAAGAGACTGTCCAGCGAGAAGTCGGGCTGCGCCGGCACCTGCATCAGCTGTGCCAGCTGGTTGGCCTGCGTCTGCTGGAAGTCGATGGCGTTGGTCAGCGCAATACGCGCATTGGAGACTTCCGCATTGGCCAGCGAAGAGTCTACGCCGGGATTCAACCCGCTCTTAGCCCTGGCTGTCACCACGGTTTGAAAGGTAAGGGCCCGCTCCAGGTTGCGCTGCTGAGAAATCGCCAGCTTCTGCGCCGCCAGCAAATTGAGATAGGCCGCCGATACGCGGATGCTCTGCTGGAATTTTTCCTGGTCCAGATCGGTTTGGTCGCGGTTCAGGATGGTCTGCGCGACCTTCGTGCGTTCTTTTGCCCGGCCAAACTGGAAAAAGTCCCAGTTGACGTTCGTCAGATAAAGTGCGCCAAACGCAGCATTCCAATTTTGAGAGGGTAAAACAGGACCGGAGCTTGCCGTCCCCGGTACCTTGTTTGCCCCAAGAGGGCCGAATACGCTGTTCACCGTTCCGTAATCGTGCTGGACGGCAAAGTTTACATCGGGGAGATACTCCCGCTTCGTTTCTTTTACATTCGCCTGTGAAGCTTTGACATAATTGGCCTTGGCGCGTATGGTTCCGTAGTTGGTCAGTGCGTTCTGCACTGCCTGCTTCAGCGTCAGCACCTGCGCCCTTGCGCCCCCGGAGGACAAGCTGAATACCAATACCCACGACAGGCCAAAAAGTAACTGTTTTGACATGATAGATGCGCTATTGTTTTTCATTCTTCTTTAATCAAAATTTAATCTCCCGCATAGGTCGTAAGAGGGAAGGTCTGGCTGCGGGCCTATGGCTGCAATGCGTGGCTAATGTCTATAAGATTGGGCTCCGCCCAAATCAGGACAAAGAGACCGAAAGATTTTGAAGCAATTTTGAAGCAGAAGTGCGAGACTGAAAGCTAATGGCCAATACGTGATAACCGGAACGAAATTCATAAAGTATATCAAAACCGCTCAGATCGCAGATCTGGCGGACAATAGCCAGCCCGATACCAATCGAGTCGCTACCGGGGTTCCCTTTTTTGAACCGTTCAAATAATTCATTAGTCGGCACCTGCGGCTCCCTGCCCGTATTGGCAATCACCAGCCCTTCCGAATGCAGGATCATCCGGATACTCCCCCGCCCCTCCACAATCGAGTTGTGCCGGATGGCGTTGCTGATCAAATTTGTCAGCAGGAGATCCGCGAGCGAAGCATGAAGTGGTATATATATATTTTCCGCTATATCCGTATAAAGAGTAAGAGACTTCATCTGTATCAGCTCTTCAAAAGAAGCGATCGCCTCCTTCGCCAGCCGGCTGATATTGACCGGCTCCTTGGTCGCATATTCCCGGTTCTCGAGCTTCGTGAGCAGAGTCAGCGAGCTGTGGATCCGGCTCAGCCGCTCCAGCGCGTTCTGTGTCTCCGCAATCAGGATGGCCTGCTCATCCCGGATCTCCGACTCCATAAGCAGGTCCAGCTTTCCCCGGATAATCGCCGTAGGCGTTTGCAGCTCGTGGGACGCATTTTCGGTAAACTCCTTCAACGACTGATAGTCCTCACGCGCCTTGTCCGTCATCTTCTTCAAAAACTCGTTCAGCTCCCTGAATTCGGAGGTACGCGTGACCGGCAGCCGAAGCTGATCCTGTTGTTTCAGGTCAAAAGACTGGATCACCCGTATCGTCCGCTTAAACGGCGCAAGAATATATTTGGAGATGAGCCCGCTGGAGATGACCACCAGCACCAATAATAAAAGGAGGATCCACTTGAACGAATCCACCACTCCTGGTAATAGCTGATAAAAGGAAGGAATAAAGGAATAGGTCGAGACCTTGTAGTGAGCCCCGTTGATCGTGTAAAAGGAAGTGACGACGAGTCTGTATTCGTTGGCCTGAAATTCCGGGTTCCAGCCAATGCCGCGGGTATAGAATGAAGAGACACCCGCGGGAACCGAGTCCACCGGAATCAGTCTTACCGTCGCCCTCTTCCGCGTAGGATGCTCCTCGTAATTGCCCCCCTGCCGGATCTGCTGTGCAATGATGTCGTTGAGCCGTTCGTGCCGGACCACTTCCACCCGGCTGATCTTCCACTGTATTTCATAATACACGATCGCGCCGCCGATCAAAAGAACGACCAGCATGATGCCAAAATACCAGAGTGTAAATTTTGTGGTCAGCTTCATGGTTTGTCGCCCTGCTTATGTGAGTTGAATTTATAGCCCAGGCCATATACGGTGCTGATATAATCCATACCTCCCGCACTCGCGATCTTCCGGCGCAGGTTCTTGACATGCTGATAGACGAAGTCGAAATTCGCCAGGTTATCCGTATAGTCCCCCCAAAGGTGCGCCGCGATCGACTGCCGCGACAAGACCCTGTTCTTATTGACAAGGAAGTACAGCAGCAGGTCGAATTCCTTTGGCGTCGTATCCAGCAAGACGCCGTTGATCTTCGCCTCGAAGGTATCGGTGTTCAGGCTGATTTCGTTGAATTCGACGATGCTGGCGCCGCCCAGGTTCTTTCTTCTATAAACCGCCCTGATCCGCGCGTGCAGCTCCGCCAGGTGAAACGGCTTGGTGATATAGTCATCCGCCCCCTTTTCCAGCCCGATGATCTTATCGTCGAGGGCATTCTTTGCGGAGATGATGAGGACATTGCTTTCCTGGTGTTCAGCCCTTATCAGGTTCAGCAGGCTGATGCCGCTTCCATCCGGCAGCCCGATATCCAGTAAAATACAGTCATACTGAAAAACCCCCAGCTTCTCCCTCGCCTCTTCCAGCGTCTCGCAGGACTCACAGATATACCCCTCCCTGGCCAGGTAGTCGTGAATATTCCGGGCCAGCTCCTGATTATCTTCTATGATGAGAACCTTCATATCGACAAAAATAGGAC
>JAFDYG010000226.1 GCA_018267545.1 Bacteroidota bacterium | reverse complement strand
GATATTGGAATGAGCTTATTTTTTCTGCAGGTATTGGTAGACTCGGCAAAGATCAAGGACAGTCTTGCCCGGGTGGCGATGATGGCGGCCCAGCAAAAGGAAAGTTTGTGGGATATCCTGATCAAGGGTGGTCCGCTGATGATTCCGCTGGCTATATTGCTGGTGATTGCCATTTTCGTGTTTTTCGAGCGCTACCTGGCGATCAAGAAGGCGTCCAAGATCGACGACAATTTCATGAATATTATCCGGGACCATGTTATTAATGGCAATGTTACGGCGGCGCGGAGCCTTGCGAAGAATACGAATGCGGCGGTGGCGAGGATGATCGATAAGGGGTTGCAGCGGGTAGGCAAGAAGATCGAGGCGATCGATCATAGCATGGAGAATGTTGCTAACCTGGAGCTGTACAAGATGGAGCGGAATGTAGCAGTCTTGTCCGTGATAGGGTATGTGGCTCCGTTGTTCGGGTTCCTCGGGACGATTGCGGGGATGTTCCAGCTGTTTTATAGCATTGCGTCTACGGGTGAGTATAGCATTTCCAATATTGCGGGTGGTATTTATGTGAAGATGATCTCTTCGGCTTCGGGGTTGATCATCGGGATTATCGCATATGTGGGATACCGGTTTTTGAATTCGCAGATCGACAAGGCGACGCACCGTATGGAAGCGGCGAGCGCCGATTTTATTGACATATTACAGGAGGAGGCCCGATGAAGCTGAGACGTAAACATAAAGAAGAGGCGGAGGTGCATACCGGGCCGTTGAACGATATTCTGTTCATCCTGCTGCTGTTCTTTCTAATCGTTTCGACGCTGGCCAATCCGAATGTGGTGAAGCTGTCGCAGCCGAAGTCGAAGAGTGATACGAAGGCTAAGCAGACGGTGGTGGTGTCGATCGATGCCAATAAGCAGTTTTATGTTGGGACGGCGCGGGTGTCTATCGAGGAGCTGAAGATGCGGTTACAGCCGTTTTTGGCGAAGGAGACGGATCAGCCTTCGATCGTGATCAATGCGGATAAGACCGTGCCGATCGACGATGTGGTGGCTGTGATGAGGGTGGCCAGGGAGCTGGGCGCCAGGACGGTGCTGGCGGTGGATAAGAATGGGGCGCAGTAGGTTTAAAATTCGATGTGGACGCGGCCGGCCAGGAAGTGTATGGGGCCGCGGTCTTTGTTATAGGCTGGGTGATCGACAAATTGGTAGTCGAAAGTCATCCAGAGGTTGGTAAAGAGTTTTAGTTCGTAGAATACTTCTGCTATGTTTTCCCGCCCATAGTTGGGCAGTTTTCCATCTCCGATTATAAATCCATAGCCTCCGATGGCGAGGAAGTCGCGGTGATCTTGCGAGATTCCGTTGGTGAGGAGGGCTATGCCGATGTTGTCGGCGGGGCGTTTCCAGCCCTGGCCGAAGATGCGGATGCCGCCGCTGATGCTGTTGTCTATTTCGGTAAAGGCCCAAGTGGCGTTCTTCCCGTTGTTCCATCCCATGCGAAGGAAGGCGCTGGTGGAGGGGGTGAGTTCCTGTTCTATGTTGAGGCCCAGGCCGGGTTTTTTGTTGCCATAGGCTTTTCCGGTTAGTACGTTGAGGGTAGTATCGGTTCCGTTGAGCTTATCGTTGATGGCGTCGCGGTAGCGTGGGCCTTTGTTTACGTTGTAGTAAGCCAGGAGGCGGACGGTACCTTTGTGGCTGTGGATGGAGTAGCGTTTTTCGAATTCCAGGTTTTCGCTGTTGGTATGGGTATAGTGCCAGTCGAGCTCGGGGCCGTTGGCTTCGATGGGTTCGAGGGTGGTGCCTAAGCGGAGGGTCCAGCCGGGTTTGACGAGCTCGGCTACGAGGCCGTAGGTATAGCCGCGGGTGTTGGCGGCGTAGTCGTAGGCTCCGTTGCTCATGAGGGCCCAGTTCATGAAGTCCATGCGGGGGTCGTGGCTGACGCTGTTATTGTCAAAGAAGTCGCCGACCGAGAATTTCCCAGCGGTGAGGGTTATGCGGGAAGTAGAGACGCGTTCGGCGACCTGATTGCCGTCGTCGGTAAGGTTTTCGAAATGATTTGGGTCGAGGTTGATGTGTTGACGGAGGAAGATACGGGCGACATAGACGGTGGGTTCGGGGTTGCCGATGCGGAAGGTTTCGCCGTTGGGGAAGCCGGCGATCCCCAGGGTACTTCCGACCCCTTTGCCGCCGGCCATCTCGGGGTTGAAGTATAGGGCGGCGCCGTGCCAGAGGCGGCGGCCGAGGAAGGCGGTGGTGGTGACGGAGTAGGCGCGTTCCTGTGGGGACGTCATGCTATTTTGTCCGGCGTAGGGCGCGTGGAAGCTGGGGTGCCATTGGAGGATGCCGGTGAATTGGAGGTGGTAGGACCAGCCGGAGTCGTGGAGGAGGGCGTCGGGTTGGGTGGGCTGCGCAGGGGCTGGGGAGGACGACGCGTTGGCGGGTGCTGGGGGTTGGGCGGCTCCGGATTGGGCTTGTGCGATGGAGGATATTGAAAAAAATATAAAAGCTACGAGCAGTGATAGTTGGTTGCTATGCATTGTTCTAGAGTAAATGTTGCGCAAACTTAGAGCAGCGCTGTTAAGATAGAAAATATATTACTGTTACCTTGTTGCTTTTACCATACGGTCTTTGCCCTGAAGGTCTTTGCGGGGGGTGACCTGGGTGAATCCGGCTTGTTCGAAGAGGGATACGACGGCGAGGCTGTGGTCTTCGTGTATTTCCATAAAGACGTGGTTGCCGGGGGAGAGGCGTTGCAGGGCGAACTGGCAGAGGGCGCGGTAGAAGAGGAGGGGATCGTTTGTGGGGACGAAGAGGGCTAAGTGGGGTTCATAGCTGGTGACGTGGGTGGACATGGTGGGGGATTCGTTCAGGGGGATGTAGGGCGGGTTGCTGACGAGGCAGTCGATGGGGGGGAATTGGTGCCAGGTGTTGGGATCGAGGAAGTCGAGCTCGAATAGAGAGAGGGGGAGGTGAAGGTTTTGGGCGTTGCGGCGGGCGACGGCGAGGGCTTGGGTGCTGGTGTCGCAGGCGAGGATTTTGGAGGAGGGGAGGTTTTTGGCGAGGGCGAGGGCGATACAGCCGCTGCCGGTGCCGACGTCGAGGATGGTGGGGCTTGTGGAGGGTAGGGGTGGAGTGGGGCTTGGTGCTGATGGATTTGAGGTGGTGGTGGTGGGTAGGTTTGTGGGGTGGGGCGTTGGGTTTTTGGTGGGTAGGGTGGGGCCTGTGGCGGGTAGGCAGGAATTGAGGACCCAGTCGACGAGCTCTTCGGTTTCGGGGCGGGGGATGAGGACGTTTTCGTCTACGTAGAGGCGCATGCCGGCAAACCAGGATTCGTGGAGGACGTATTGGACTGGGCGGTGGTTGAGGAGTTCGGCGGTATAGGTGGTGTATTGGGCGAGGGTGGAGGGGGGAAGGGGCTCGGAGCGGTGGAGGAGGCGGTCGAGCTTGCGCCAGCCGGAGAGGTTTTCGAGGACCCAGTCGGTGATGATCGAGGCTTCGCGGTCACCGTAGATGGGGGTTAGATTTGTAATGAGGTCTTTTTGCGCTTGTTGCCAATCCATCCGTAAAATTAG
>JAFDYG010000225.1 GCA_018267545.1 Bacteroidota bacterium | reverse complement strand
TCCTTTAAAACCCTTTCAGAGAAAAGGATTTAACGAAGGTTTCACAAAGAAAGGGGATTTCAAGCTAAAAAGCGCTATATTTAAGTATATCGCCTCCGGCGGCTTCTCTTTTTTGGGAGGTTGGCAGTGGTGGCGGCGCGGCAGGTTTGCGGAAATCGTTGCAGCTGCCGGCAAGTTTACGAGCTTTTCACGATCAATGCCATTTGAAAAGATCATTTTTTGTGGGAATTATTTCTTCAATTTTTTGAAGTTCTTCAAATTGTTATCCCACAGGATTACTTAATTTAGATGATATGGATAGTCCAGCACCTGGCATATTATTGATCGCTGATCCCTTTTTAAAAGATCCCAATTTCATGCGCACCGTGGTGTTTTTATGTGAGCACCAGGATGAAGGCAGTTTTGGGTTTGTGTTGAATAAAGACTACGAATATTCTTTGGACGAGCTGGTCAGTGGATTGGAGGACCTGAAGAAGATACCGGTATACCTGGGTGGTCCTGTTCAGATGGATACGATTCATTTTCTGCATCAATATCCGGATAAGATCACGGGCGGGTATGAGATCATCGATGGCGTCTTTTGGGGCGGCAATTTCGAAACGGCTATCGATTTGATCCGTCAGGGGGAGATCGATATGGCTAAGATACGTTTCTATATCGGCTATTCCGGATGGGGCAGCGGACAGCTGGCCGACGAGCTGAAGGAGAAATCCTGGCTTACGGTACAGGCCAGCCGAAGGTTGGTGTTTCATAAGAAACCCTCCGAAATTTGGAAGGATGCTCTTCGTCATCTCGGAGGGGAGTATGAAATGATGGTTAATTTCCCGATCGATCCTCAGTTGAATTAATGTATGGGGACGCTGATGCCGGCGTGTATTCCCCAGTTGCTGAGGTTGTTGATTCCATAACTATTATACGGTGCATAGTTGTAGCTGCCTCCGATGCGGAGCGCGGTGGCTTTCCAGGAGCTGAGGGGGATCAGGATCCCCGCTTCGCCGCGGACTGCCAGCTTTCCATTCGTATGCGGGTCGTCGAACTCGCCGAGATATTGGTCCAGGCTGATAAAATTTACGCCCGCTCCAACGCCGACATAGGGCCGTACAAATC
The DNA here is from genome assembly GCA_018267545.1 of Bacteroidota bacterium. Lineage (GTDB taxonomy): Bacteria > Bacteroidota > Bacteroidia > Chitinophagales > Chitinophagaceae > Puia. The sequence goes on along the minus strand of JAFDYG010000225.1, from coordinate 1,132 downwards.
CTTTCTTTGTCAATGTATAATCGGCCGTTAGCAGGATGGGGATCTGCTGTACGGAATTGCTGACGACGGCGGAGATGTCGGAGCCGGAGCCTTCGGAGTAGACCTGCCGCGGGAATTTCTGATAATAATCGTTATACCCGGCGCTGAGTCCTACGCGGAGCTGGTCGTTGATGGGATAGGCGAAGCCGGCGGTAAATCCTTTGTAGGCGGGCTTGTCGATAAAGTCGCGGAACGAGCCGGACGGAATATTGACATTATAATTGATATTGAACTGCAGGTCGTGCTGGGCTTGGGCCGCAGTGCCCAGCGCGAGCAGGGTAACTGCGATGAGGACATATTTCATAGTGCTCATTTTACTTTTTTAAATAGGGTGATTGCTGAAAGAGTGCGTTAACCTGGCTGGCGGCATTGGCGGAGTTGAATACCTGTTCGCCTCTTGCCAGTCCTGTCCAGAGCGCTTTGATCTTGTTGTTGTTGCTGGCCGCGTTTTTGAGATCGAGCAGGTCGATTTCCAGGCCGCCGGTTTGAATGGAATAAACGCCGACCGCGTAGGGAGCGTAGTAGCCATAGCCGGGATAGCCCCAGTAGTAGGGGTCGTAGAAGCCGCCATAGTAATCCCAGTAGTCGTTGTAGCTAAATACCCCGGTGGAGGTGTTGTAGACCCGGGAAACGTTGATGGCCAGGTCGGGATTGCTTTTAACGGCGACCTGCTGGTAGCCTCGCTGCTGCATCATTTGTGCGACGACGGTAACGGCGGTGCTGTCGAAGGTAGTTCGGTCGCGGCCCACGAACTGATTATCCTGGATGTAGTCCACGGAGTCGGCGATGCCGAAGGTTGCGTAGGCGGAGAAGCTGGCGGTCGTGTCGTAGTTGGTGATGTAGATGCGAGACTCGTCGTTGGAGAGATTGTTGAGGGGGTCTTTCTTACAGCTGTTGAGGAGGGTCATTCCTAGTAGCGCCCCGAGTGTCAGACGGATTATTTTCTTATGCATAAAGGGACAATTTATTATGATAAAATTATGCAAAAGGGATGCCGTCGGATTTTAAGGAGATGTAGTTTAACGCGGTTGTAACAGAGGTTAAAAGGGGGTTAAAGCGGCTGGGGGTGGGGGCGGTGGGGCTGGGGCTCTGG
>JAFDYG010000224.1 GCA_018267545.1 Bacteroidota bacterium | reverse complement strand
GGGGGGGGGGGGGGAGGGGGGGTGGAGGGGGGGGATGTGGGCCGGAATATCACGGAATTTATTCCAGATGACCCGGAGGGCAGGACGGTTGTCAAAAATCTTTTTTGGGCCGGGGAGGCAGGGGTAATTTGGTCATTATGTTGACCAAGCGTCTGTCTTCTATCGATCTGCTCAGGGGGGTGATTATGGTCTTGATGGCTATCGATCACGTCCGGGTTTATTCGGGGATACCTGCGGGAGGACCGGACCCGGCGGTGTTCTTCACCCGTTGGGTGACACATTTTTGCGTATCGGGATTTGCCTTTTTTGCCGGCGCTTCTGCGTTTTTATACGGCCAGCGGCTAAATGGGAAGGCGGCTTTGTCGCGGTATTTGCTGTTCCGTGGTTTATGGCTGGTGTTGCTGGAAATGACGCTGCTCCGGTTCTTCTGGTCTTTCAATGTACATCTTATGGAATTCAAGCTGGCCGGTGTCATCTGGATGCTGGGCTGGTGTATGGTATTGATCGCGGCGTTTATCTGGCTGCCGTTGCGTGTAGTTTGGATATTGGGGCTTGCGCTGGTGGCTTTGCAGCAGGTATTTAAGCTGGCGCCGGGCAACTGGGATTGGTGGAATTTCATCTATACGATCAGCGAGGATGCGCCGGGTGGTATCAGCGTGTTATACGTAATCGTACCCTGGATTGGGGTGATGATGGCGGGCTATGGGTTTGGCGCTTTATTGCAGCAGCCTGCGCCGCTCAGGGATCGGTGGTGCAGGTGGATTGGGTGGTCGGCTATCGGGCTGTTTTTGGTGGTAGGAAGTATTTTGGCTTTGGAGAGGCCGGGACCTCAGCCGTTTCTGTACAGGTTGCTGGGACAACAAAAGTACCCGGCGTCGCAGCTGTATCTGCTGATGACGCTTGGGCCGCTGATCGTGCTGGTGCCGTATGCAGAGCGGGCGAAGGGGTGGCTTGCGCGTGTGTTTATCGTGTATGGGCGGGTACCGCTTTTTTATTACATCCTGCATATTTTATTGATTCATTCGGCTGCGTTGCTGGTGAACTGGCTGAGGGTTGGGGAGACCCTGCAGGGGCGCTATTTGACTGCACCGTTTTCGGGATTGCCGGAGGGGTTGCGGTGGGGCTTGCCGTTACTGTATTTGGTGTTTATCTTAGTGGAGGTTGTTTTGTATTTTTTATGCAGGTGGTATTGGGGGAATAAGGTGTTATTGAAAAATAATTTGAATACGGTTATTCGTAGGTTTAGGGGGTTATTTAGGCCTTCGGCCCGTCTGAATAAGCGAAAGCTGGAGGCCAGGGGGCTCAGCTGTCATTTTCAGATCCGGGAGGCTACTGCGGAGGACGCGCCTCGATTGGCGGAGCTGCATGTGAGGAGCTGGAATGAGACGTATGGAGTGGTGGCGAGGGGGCCAAGTGTGGAGAAGAGGATGTGGCAATGGGGGTGTATGTTCCAGGGGAAGGGGGACGACTGGTTTTGTTTGCTGGCGGAGGATGAGCGTGGGGAGGCGGTGGGTTTTGTAAAGGCGCAGCGATATGGGCATGAGGATTTGCCGGAGTACCGGGGGGAACTGAATAAGCTGTATGTGCTGCGGGATTATCAACGGATGGGAATCGGCCGGATGTTGATGAATGAGGCGGCGAAGAGGCTGGTGGAGATGGGCATCGATAACATGGTTCTTTTTGGGGTTCCGCAGAATCCGTCGGGTGGGTTTTATGAGGCGATGGGTGGGAAGAGGATTTATGCGACAAATGGCGAGTTTCATGGCGGGTATGGCTGGAATGATCTAAAAGTTTTATTATAATGATACAACCTCCGGAGCTGAAATTATATCTACCCATGACCGTTGGGGGTGACCAGGTGGCTACTACGACGCAGGTGTGGAGGGTGCTGCGTGCTGCTTATCGCGGAGATCTGGAGGAGGTTAAGTCTTTGGGGGCCGAATGCCAGGGGCTGTTGTATGCCCAGTATAATTATGCCCCGCCGATTCATTTTGCGGTAAGGCAGGGACATGTCGAGCTGGTAAAGTATTTATTAAAGGAAGGGGCGCATGATCCGGACTACCGGATTTATCCCTTTTTGGATAGTTTGCAGACGGTAGCGGGGGACCGAGGATTCGAGGAAATCGAGAGTTTGCTGGATGAGTATGCGCGTTGCGGGAGGGTTCGTTTTCGTAAAGATAATGGGAGGATCGATTATGGGCGGACGGCGGTGCAGACGGCATTCGAGAAGGCCGTCGATCAGAACTGGATTGAAGAGGCGAGGAGTATTTTGAACGACCATCCTGAGTTTGCGCTTGACAATACGTATTTCTGGAGTGAGGGTATTCTGACGATGCCGGTGAAGGATGGTTATTTTGAAATGGCCGAGCTGTTGCTGCGTTATGGGGCAACGGTGCCGGATATTTTGAAATGGGCGCAATTTTATTACTTCGAGACGTACGAGAATGCTGTATTTATCATGGAGAGGGGGATGAATCCCAATGTGATGAACTGGCAGCGGGTGCGGCTGCTGCACGATATGGCGCAGAAGGGTGCGATCGATAAGGCGGAGTTATTGTGGCGGGATGGGGCGGAGATCGATCCGGTGGATGATGCGTTTCAATCGACTCCGCTGGGTTTGGCGGCGAGGTGGGGACAAGTGGAGATGGTGAAGTTTTTGTTGGAGCGGGGGGCAGATCCCTTTGTTTCGGGGGCGGAGTGGTCGCTGCCGATCGCGTGGGCGAGGAGCAAGGGGCATGTGGAGGTGGTTAAGATTTTGGAGAAGTACTATTAAATTTTGCAGCATTTCGATAATGTTCCGTTTGCGCAGAATTTTATGGTGTCGGTGGCGGTGGATAATGCGGAGGAGTTCCGGCAGATGGTGCTGGAGAAGGGGCTGCCGGAGAAGTATGGGATACGGATTGGGCAGGTGACGCAGGAGCCTTATGGGAAGGAGGTTAATATTATCGATATTGCGGGGGTGTGCTGGCATTTCGTGGAGGGGTAGGGGTATTTGGATTGGGTAGCCAGATCAGGCTGTCGTTGTTGCGAGCGAGGATAAGGAGAGGTTTGCCGTTGACGGTGATGGGTTTTGCGTCGCGCCATTCGCCGGCGGGTTGGGGAAGGATGGTTTGGATATGAAATGCGGTGTCGTAGTTGAAGAATGTGGGGTTCATGGCGTCGTAGCGGCCTTCGTAGGGTTGGACGCCGTAGAAGTTGCCGAGTGCGAGATATTGATGGTTGGTTGTTGGGAGGAAGCTGGAAATGGGGGCAAGCTGGAGCTGGGCGGGTAAGTCTATTTTTATAAATCCACCTTTTTTATTGTTGATGAAGCAGGCTGAGGAGAGGGTCTCGGCCTGGAGGCGTTTGCAGCTGTCGAGCTGGTTGCCGAAGAGGTATTGGATGGTTTTGCCGGCGACTTCGTCGTAGCGGAGGTGGCTGCGTTTGAGGGCTGGGAGGGCCAGCTCGAGCTGGTCTTTGCCGAGGAAGGGGTATTCTTCGTTGTGGATGGAATAGGTCATGAGCTGCTCGATGGTACCGTTGTTGTCGAGGTCTTTTATGTAGAGATGCAGGGGGCCGTCTTTGCCGGCGGAGAGTTTTGTGTTGAGGCCCCAGTTGCCGGCGAGGATGTCGGGGTAGCCATCATCGTTGATGTCTGTGGTGATGATGGTTTGCCACAAGCCAGAGGGGAGGGAGAGGGTGGATGTAGTGAGGGAGCCGTTGTGGTTATAGAAGATTTTTGGGCTCATCCATTCTCCGGCTACGATGAGGTCGGGCCAGCCGTCCTTATTGAAGTCGTCGAAGGCGGCGGAGGTGAGGATGCCGGGTTCGGAGAAGAGGGTGGTTTTTTGGAAATGGCCGTGGCCGTCGTTTATGAGGAGGTAGGAGGGTTGGTTGGTGAGACCGTATCTTTTGGCCGAGGTGGAGCCGCCGATGAAGAGGTCGGGATGGCCGTCTTTGTTGATGTCTGCGGTGGCGATGCAGGATTTGTTGAGGGGGATGGAGGGGATGGCGTTTTTGGGTTCGGTGAAGTGGCCGTGGCCGTCGTTTAGATAGAAGTGGTCGTTTAGGGCGCTGTCGCCGTCGGGGAGCTGGTTGCCGCCGCTGACGACGTAGAGGTCTGGGTGTCCGTCGCCGTTGGCGTCGAAGAAGAGGGCGTCGACTGCTTCGGAGGGTTTGTTTTTGTTGAAGAGGGGGGTGTCTATAGGTGTAAAACGATTTTTTTGAATTTGTATATACAAATTGGAGGGTTGGCCGTGGGCGCCGCAGGCGAAGAGGTCGTCGAGGCCGTCGTTGTTGACGTCGGCGATGGCGAGTTTGGGTCCGCGGGTGGATTGCATGTGGGGAATGAGATATTGTTCTTTAAAGTCGTTGTAGGTGTTTTCGTGGTGTTGCCAGTTAAGTGTGATGGTGGCGGGCGGTTGGGAGAGGCTTGGGGGCGTGGGTTGTTTTGTGGCTGTGTTTTGGGCGATGGTCAGGTTGGTGTCGGCGGTTATGTGGCGGAGGGTTTGGGTGGACAGGTCGGGCCAGATGATGAGGATGCTGTCGGCGTAGGGATTTGCTCCAAGGCCGAAGTGGAGGCGGGGTTCGGAGGAGGATTCGAAACCGCGGGTGAGCATGAGCTGTTGGTATTGGGTTTTGTCGTTGGTGAAGACGTAGGCTTTGGCGCCGATGCCTGACGTGTTGAGCGATGGGCTTTTTAGGGAGAGGGTGAGATAGTGTTGTTTGGGGGTGTTGTTTTGAAGCAGGAGGGCGGGGCTGTTGATGGAGTTGATGACGAGGTCGAGATCTCCGTCGTTGTCGAGGTCGGCGTAGGCGGCGCCGTTGAAATAGCCTTTGAGACTGGACGTGCCCCATTCGTTGCTGAGGTCTTTGAATGTGAGCTGGCCGTCTCCTTTGAAAAGATAAGGGTGGCAGGCTCCGTCGGGCATCTTGTCGAGCATGGCGCGTTGCAGCTCTTCGGGGCTGCCGTATTGGGCTGGGTTTTTGAGGTTGGAGAAAAACAGAACGAAGTCGAGGTCGAGGGGGCGTTTGACGATGCCGTTGGAGATAAAGAGGTCTTTGTTACCATCGTTGTCGAGGTCGGCAAAGAGAGGGCTCCAGCTCCAGTCGGTGGCGGAGACGCCAGCGATGAGTCCGAGGTCGCTGAAGCTGGCGCCGTTGCCGTTGTTATGCTGGAGGCAGTTTCGGGAGTATTGGTTTTGGTAGCCGTTGTGGGTGATCTTTTGTTCGTAGATATCGAGGTGTTCGCCGTTGCCATAGGTTTTTAGGGTGGATTCGTCTTCGGGCAGCATGTCGACGGTGATGAGGTCGAGCTGACCGTCGTTGTCGAAATCGGCGATGTCGTTGCCCATGCTGTAGCGGCTGTAGTGGCGGAAGTGTTGGACTCCGGATTCGGTGAAGGTGCCGTTGCGGTTGTTGTGGTAGTAGAAGTCGTTTTCGTGGAAGTCGTTGCCGATGTAGATGTCTTCCCAGCCGTCGTTGTCGAGGTCGCCTACGGCGATGCCGAGGCCATAGCAAAGGGCGCTGCGGTATAGGCCGGTGGTGGCGCTGACGTCGGTGAAGTGGGGTGTGTTTGGGGTTGTGGGCGGGGTGTCGTTGCGGTAGAGGCGGTTGCCGGCGTTGGGGTCATATTCGCGGCGTTTGCTGGTGTCGGAGATGTTTTGATTGGGGTGTTGGGATTGGCTGAGGATGAAGCAGTCGAGGTCGCCGTCGTGATCGTAGTCGAAGAAGACGGATTGGGTGGCGAAGCCGGAGTAGTCGAGGCCGTATGCCTTTGCGCTTTCGGTGAAGGTGTTGTTGCCGTTGTTGATGTATAATTCGTTGTGACCCCGGAAGCCTTGCATATTGGCAATGGAGCAGACGTAGATGTCGAGGCGGCCGTCACCGTTAACGTCGGCCATGGTGACACCTGTGCACCAGTCGGAGGAGCCGGAGACGCCGGCCGTTGTGGTAATGTCTTCGAAGGTGAGGTTGCCTTTATTGAGGTAGAGGCGGTTGTGTCCTTTGGAATTGGCGGCGAAGTAGATGTCGGGGAGGCCGTCGTTGTTGATGTCGCCGATGGAGACGCCGGCTCCGTTGTAGTAATAGATATAGCTGAGGATGCCGAGGCCGGGACGGTCGGGGAGGGTGTTGGTGAAGTCAATGTGGGTTTGAGTGGCGGGCAGGCTTTGGAGTATTACCTTCTCCTTTGGAGAGGGGTGACAGGCGTATAGTAAGAAGAATGCGAAAAAGAGATTCCGGGTTGTCTTCATAATCAAGCAATTTTTTGTCTGGCGAGTAGAGGTAGATGGCGGGGGAACGGATGGGTTTGAATTTTACGATGAACTCGGATTGGGGGTCGGTGAGCCACTCTGCTTTTAGGCGGGGACCGAATTTTTTGGCGAAAGTTTTTAGTTTGTTTTCTGTGGAGGTCGATACCATGTAGAGGGCCGTTTTGTTGAGGGTAGCGGAGGAGTCGTTCATTTTGCTTACGAGGTGTTGGCAGTGGTCGCAGCCGGGGTCGACGAGGGTAAAGGTTAAGAGCCTGTTTTGGGGCAGGCTCTTAATGAATGAAAGTTCGGGCAGGGTTTGCGCCGGTGTCTGTGTCAGTAAGAGACAGATTAGTGCGATGCGGTTCCCAAGTTCCATATTTTCAGATGTGCGATTAGGGCGTCGCCGCCTTCTGCGAAGGCTGTGACGCCGGTTGATTTTTCGTCGGGGTAGATATAGCAGGTCAATACTTTTTCGCCGTGGTTGACGAAGACTTCGAGGGAAGATTTGTCGAGCAGGATTTGCAGGCTAGATAATTCTGTGCCGGCGGGTAACTCTGCTTTGATTTTCGGTTTTTCCGGGCGGGCGATGTAGACCGAGTGGGTGGCTTTGTCGTAGGCGATGATGGTTTCTGTGCCGCCGGGGCCTTGTGCTACTTTGAAGCCGATTGTCGATGCTGTTTTTGTGCCGAAGGAAGCGTCGAGCCAGTAGGCGTTGTTTTTGGCTTCGGTTATTGGTGTTCCTTTGGAGCTGAGCATGATGCCTTTTCGCTGGCTGGCGATTGGCAGGGCTTTGCGGACGATGGCTGCGGGTTCCTGGAGGAGGCGCCAACCGTCGGGTGTCTTTTCGACGCTCATGTCGCGGGAGATACTGAACTGCCCTGTCCAGGGATAGGTTTGTTGCTTGCCGGGGATCATCCAGCCGATGAGGACTTTTTGATTGTCGGGCATGTTGTTCCAGGGGATGGCTGCGTAGAGGCAGTCGCCGTCGTCGACGGAGAGGACCTTGTCGGAGGGGGCTTCGTTGGTGAAGGTCTTGCCGTCGAAGCTTCCGATGAAGTATTGCATAAAGACGCCGCGGGGGCCGCCGGCTGCGGAGACCATGAGCAGCCATTTGGTTTTACCGGGCTGATCTTTGACGGGCAGCTCGATGAGCGATGGGCATTCCCAATAGGCGGAGGTATAACCTTGCGGCCCGAATTCGCTGAGGAGGGTCCATTTCTTGAGGTCATGCGAGCCATAGAAGTGGGCCTTGTGTTCGGCGGGCAGGACGACGGTCATGATCCATTGTTTGGATGGCGTGTGCCAGAAGACGTTGGGGTCACGGAAGTCGTGCTTGTTGAGGTCGATGACGGGGTTGCCTGGGTAGTTGGTATAAGTGTGGCCGCCGTCGTTGCTGTAGGCGATGTATTGCGATTCCTTTTTGAGATTGGGCTGGTGGGCCGTGTAGATGGCGACGAGGGGGCCGGGGCCGCCGGCTTTGCCGAAGCCGCTGGTGTTGTCTTTGTCCCAGACGGCGGAGCCGGAGAAGATCCAGGTGGTGTCCTTTTTGGTTCTGTCGATTTTCTCAGGGATGGCTATAGGGAGGCGGTTCCAGTGCAGGAGGTCTTTGGATGTGGCGTGTCCCCAGCTCATGTGTCCCCATTTGTTTTCGAAGGGATTTTGCTGGTTATAGATCAGGTATTCTCCTTTGTAGTAGATGGGCCCATTGGGGTCGTTGGTCCAGTTTTTTGCTGGAGTGAAATGGTAGACCGGGCGCCATTGTGGTGTTGGCGTTTGTGCTGCAGCCGGTTGCAGGAGACCGGCTGCGAGCGTCAGGCCAATGCATAGCATCGTTTGCTTCATGTTAATATCCTTTATTTTGTTTGTACAGACCATTGGTAAAGACGATTTGTTCCTGTGGTATGGGGAAGTATTCGTGCTTACCCTTTGTGAATTTTGCGTTGACCAGGAACGGATGTCTTACTTTTTCTATCGTAAAGTAATTATTTAATGTGACATCTGCGGTACCCCAGCGGACGAGGTCGAAGAAGCGGTAGCCTTCCATGGCAAATTCGAGCCTTCGTTCCCATTGGAGGGCTTTGAAGGCGGTAGCCTTGTCCCAGGTGGGGATATTGACACCGGGTTTGTAGGTGCTGATGCGGTAATTGGAGGGATTGGTGCCGTCCGTTCTTTTGACCAGGGGTGAGATGGCTGCTGCTCTTGTGCGGACCTGGTTTATGAGGTCGAGGGCAGGGGCCGGGTTGTTCAATTGAATCTGGGCTTCCGCCTGCATGAGCAGCACGTCGTCGTAGCGGATGACGTCCATATTGACGGAAGTGCCATAGAAGGGGCCGAGCTTTTTGAAGCAGGCGCAGGTGGCGAGCTGCTGCTCCTTCATGCTGCCGAAGCCGCCGTAGACGCCGGAGAGGCGTTCCCAGCTGTGCCGGTAGGGAACTGTTGCGTCATATTTGTAGGGGTGACCGTCGATGCCGACGGTATGGTCGATGCGGGGGTCGATGCCGTTGGTCCAGAAGTCGATGCTATCCTTTACCTCGGTGCCGGGGTCGTTGAAGTGATCGAACTGGGGAAGGCCATTGGCGTCGGTTTTGAAGGCGTTGACCAGGTTTTGTGAAGGGATATGGAAGGCGCAGCAGCCGTATTGGGGGGCGCCTGCGAAATAGTTGAGGCTGGTCGACATGCTGAGTCTGCCGCCGATCGTCGTACCGTCGTTGATGGAGTATTGAATGGCGTAGATGGATTCGGGGCCATTATCGTGTCCATCGAGGAAATTATACGCGAAGTCGGTATTGAGGCTATAGACCTTCGAGTTGATGACGTCGTTGGTGAGGCTGACGACCTGGGTAAGCAGGGCGGGGTCGATGGTGGTGACGCCGTAGTTGTCATCCTGTTTGTAGGCGTGGAAGAGCATCACTTTTGCCAGGTATGCCTTGGCCGAGAGCTGGTTGGCGCGGCCGGGTTCGCCGGGTTGTTTTTGGGGGAGGTCTTTGATGGCTTCCTGGAAGTCCGCTTCAATTTTGGTCCAGAGATCGTCGTTGCTGAGGGTGTTATTGATCTTGACGATGTCGTCGTTGGTTGCTTTTTCGTCAATATAGGGGATGTTGCGGAACAGGACCTTTAGCAAGAAATACATGTGACCGCGGAGGAAGCGCATTTCGCCGATGCGGATGGTCCGTTTGGGGAACTGCGCGTCGGTGAGCTGGTTGAGGGCACGGAGGGCGACGTTGCAGCGGGAGATCGCGGCGTAGGCGCGGACCCAGGCGCCGGTGAAGCCGAAGCTGCCGAAGCCGTTGTTGGAGGCGTCTACGAGATAGAATTGTTCATAGCGGTCGAGTTGCCCCTGGTCGCCGATGTCTCCGCCGCCTTTGTAGGCGTCGTCGGAGCGGATGCTGCCCCATTCCCAGTTGCTGGTGATGGGTGCGTCCCACCAGTCGTTGGCGATGCCGGCGTAGGCGGCTGTGGCCAGGCCGTCGACTGCAGCGGGGGTGTTCAGGTCGCTGACAGAAAGGGCGCCCTGGGGTTTGTAGTCGAGATATTTTTTACAGCCCATGTTGGACAGTAGCACTATTAACAGAAGACCGTAACTCCATATGGTTTTCATAATACTTTTTTTGATGTTTAGAAATTGGCGTTTATACCGACGGTAAAGGAGGTCGGTACGGGCCAGGAATTGAAATTGGTCCGTTCGGGGTCTTTGGACGTTAGCTTACCGGACTTGATGGCGAAGAGATTTTGTCCCGAGGCATACAGCCGGAGGCTTTGCATGAACGCTCTCGATGCCAGCTGTTTTGGCAGCGTGTAGCCGATCATTGCATTGCGGAGCTTGAAGAAGGCGCCGTTTACAAAATAATAATTAGACGTGCGGCCTTCGTTGTTCAGGTTGAGGACGGTGAGCGCGGGTATGGACGAGCCGGTATTTTGTTTCGTCCAGGCGCTGAATACACCGGGGCCTGCGTTGGTATTGGGTGCGATGGTCGTGTTGAAGCCTTTGGCGGGGTCATAGTTGGTTACGGAGAAGACGCCGGAGCCGAAGATGGATATGTCGAAATTCTTATAGTCTACCGATAGCCGGAGGCCATAAATATATTTCGGCAGCGTGGTGCCGAGGAAGTCCTGGTCGAGGACGTCGACCTTACCGTCACCGTTGAGGTCGTCGTAGCGGATGCGTCCGGGCGCTGCGCCGGGCTGTGTGGCATGTGCGGTCACCTCCTGCTGGCTTTGGAAGATTCCGCTGGCCTTGTAGCCGAAGACGGAATACTGGGAATGTCCGATGATAGAGTGGTTCGGGTCGCCGGGATAGGCGGAGCGAACGTTTTCTGGCAGCTTGGTGATGACGTTCGAGAAATGGCTGAGGTTACCCGTTATGCTATAGTGGATGTTACTTGGTGTCTTGTGCTGATAGCTTACGACCAGCTCCCATCCTTTGTTGTTGATGCTGGCGCCGTTGAGCCATTGTTGCTGGCCTTCACCGACGGCGGCTGCAACGGGGGGCTGGATGAGGATATTGCTGGTGTTGCGGTCGAACCAGTCGAAGCTACCGGTGAGGCTTTCGTCCATAAAGCCGAAGTCGAGGCCGATATTGGTTTCTTTTGTTTGTTCCCATTTCAGGTTGGGGTTGCCCAGCTGTACCTGTACGAATCCCGAGGGCAGGGTGCCGGTGTTAATGCCGTTGAGGTCATAGGCGGTACCCGTGTTGAGCCACTGGGGATAGGCGGCGCTGGAAGTGCCGTAGTTGGGCTGGAAGAGCGTATAGGCCGAGAGGTTGCCGATGGCCTGGTTGCCCACGACGCCATAGCCGCCGCGCAGCTTGAGGTTGGAGACGGAGTGGATATTGCGGAAGAACTCTTCGTTGTTGATACGCCAGCCGAGGGTAAATGCGGGGAATACGCCGTAGGGGTTATTCGTACCGAATCTCGAGGACCCGTCGCGGCGGATGGTAAAGGAGGCGAGGTAGCGGTCGCCGTAGCCGTAGAACACTTTACCGAATTGAGATAAGAGTCGATAACCCGTGGCGCTGCCGCTGGTCGTCTGTGTGCCGGTGCCGGCTCCGAGCTGAAAGTAGTCGAGCTGCTGGAGGGCGAAGTTGGTGACGGAGCCGTTGATGACGGAGTAGTCGTTGTGGACGGCTTCGATGCCTCCCAGGAGGTTCAGGCGGTGCTGCCCGATTTCGAGATTATAGGTAGCGGTATTTGTCCAGGTGAAGGTGAAATCTTTGCCCTGTGTCATCGTCAGGCTATTGAACGAATTGACCGGGCCTTCATCGCCGATGAGGGTGATGTAGCGGGAGGGCTCGTCGGAGTAGTCGAAGCCGAAGCTGGTGCGAAGGACGAGTTTTTTTATGACTTCCAGTTCCGCATAGATATTGCCGTAAGCCTGTAGTCTTGCGGTCGTGTTCCAGCGGTTGAGGTATTGGATATCTACGGGGTTGTTACGATCGGTGTAGCCGGGGCCGATGGGGCCGCCGAAGGTGCCGTCGGTTTTTCTAAGCGGTATGGTGGGGGCCAGGATGAGCGCCAGGGTTGGAGTCCAGGCTCCGCCGGGGTCTTTGCCCGAGCCTACCTGGGAAGTTCTCGATAGCTGCAGGTTCTCTCCGATTCGCAGGCGGCCGTTGAAGCCGGTGGCGTGGGAGTTGATGCGGGCGTTGTACCGGCGGAAAGTAGTATACTGGAGCAGGCCGCTGTTGTCGAGATAGCCGAAGTTGAGGGAGATCGCGTTTCTGGCGTTGCCTGCTGAGATGCCGATGTCGTTGGTGGTGAGCAGGGCAGTTTTGTAAAGCTCGTTCTGCCAGTTGGTATTGCCGACGGGTTCGAGCTGGCTGCCGCCTACGAAGGGGGCGATATTGACCTTGTTGAGGACGGGGTTGGTGTAGTCATTGTTCCAGTCGAATGTATAAATCTGATTGACGAGGTTATTTGGGTCGGTGCCGTCGTTTACGGCAGCCTGCCAGAGTGCGCGTCCTCTCTGTTCGGAGTTCAGCACTTTCTCCTGCCAGGGGCGTTCGGTCTGCCAGGTGAGGCTGGAGTTGAGACTTACCTTTAGCTTTTCGCCGGAACCACCGCCGTCCTTAGTGGTGACGATGATGACGCCGTTGGAAGCGCGGGAGCCATAGATGGAGGAAGCGGAAGCGTCCTTCAGCACCTGAATGGAGGCGATGGAAGCGGAGTTGAGATTGGAGAAGTCTTCGTAGCGTGTGGTAGGTACCCCGTCGATGATATAGAGGGGGTTTGTGTTGCCGAGGGTGTTGACGCCACGGACGAGGATAGTGGGCGGGTTGCCGTTACCGCCGGTGGGGGAGCCGTCGGCCGATACGTAGAGGCCGGGTACCTGTCCCTGGAGGGCGAGCATGGGGCTTGTGGTCGGGATGTCCTTGACTGCTGCGAGGTTCACCACGGATACGGCGCCGGTGAGGTCGACTTTCTTTTCCGATTTGTAACCGGTGACGACGACCTGGTTGAGGTCGTTGATCCCTTCGATCATGGCGAGGCTGAGCTCGCTGGAGGAGGCGCCGACTTTTACGGTCAGGCTGTTCATTCCAACGAAGCTGAGGGTGAGGGTCTCGCCGGGTGCGGCGGAAATCGAAAACCGTCCGGCGGAGTCGGTCATTACGGACTTGGTTTTAGAGAGAACCGTCACCCCTTGCAAGGGTTCTTTGGTGGAATTTCTGACCACCTGTCCGGTGATGATTTTTTGCTGTGCAAAGCTGGTGATGACCAGCAATAGCAGTGGCAATAAAATCCATACTTTTCTCATAATTGTTGTTTGTTGGTTATGCATGAAGGTTGCTTGAATTTTTAGTGGGGTTGGTTACCTTTGATCAGCGTTTGTACCTGCCGGATATCATACTGTGGGCAGGGGCCGCTGTAGCTCGCGATCAGCGCCCCCATGGCGCTGGCGAATTCGATAGCTGCCGGCGGGCCTACGCCCTGTATGAGGGAGTATAGGAGACCGGCGAGAAAGGCGTCACCGCTGCCGACGGTGTCTGCGACGTCGACGGTGAAGCCGGGGTGTTCATAGAACTCGCCTTCGTAGCTCATGGTCGAGCCCTTGCTGCCCTTGGTAAGTATGATGGTTGGGATATGGAAGCGGTCCTGGATGGCTTTTATGCGGTCGTTGTCGGAGCGGTAGCTGGAGAACCAGCCGGTGAGGAGCTCGAGCTCGCCGAGGTTCAGCTTTAGCATGTCTACGTTTTCGAGGAGCTTTTCGAGTACGGGTCGAGTATAGTGCGGGGGGCGAAGGTTGATGTCGAGGACCTTGTGGGGGGCGGCTTCGAGGAGGCGGTAGAGGACGCTGCGGCTGGCTTCGCTGCGGGCGGCCAGGCTGCCGTATATAAACCAGGAGGACTGGGTGAGCAGTGGGAGGAATTGGGGGTCCCACTGTACATGGTCCCAGGCTACGGGCTTTATGATGTCGTAGTGGATGTCGTCGCCTTCGCCGGGTGTCATGGTGACTCGGCCGGTGTCGAGCTCGAAGTCCATCTGGAAGAATTCGGTCGTGATATCTTCTTTCTCCATGAGCTGGATGAGGCGTTTGCCGTAGTTGTCGAGGCCGACGCGGGTGATGAGGGCGGGTTCGAGGCCGAGTTTCTTGAGGTGGAAGGCGACGTTCATGGGTGCGCCGCCGGGGACGGTCTCGTTGGGGAGGATGTCCCAGAGGATCTCTCCAAAACAGACGATGGGGTGTGTTTTTGGCATTGGCAATCGATGTTATTATGGCCTGGGTGCTTTAGTGAGCAACCAGGGTATATTCTATTTGTTCCAAGGACCTTCCTTTTGTCTCGGGCATCAGTTTCCAGACGAAGAGCAATTGCATGCACATCATGATACAGAAGAAGAGGAAGGTGTTGCCGCCTCCGGCCTTTTCGGCGAGCCAGGGGAATGAAAAGGCGATGATGGCGGCCATGATCCAGTGGGTTGCGCTTCCGAGGGTCTGGCCCTTGGCCCGGACGGAGTTGGGGAAGATCTCGGAGATAAAGACCCAGATGACGGCGCCTTGCGAGAAGGCGAAGAAGGCGATATAGATGAATAGGAATAAGGGGACTGCCCAGCTGTTGAAGTGTTCGCCGTAGAAGGACCAGGCTACCATGGCCAGGGTGAAGATGAGGCCGAAGGAGCCGATGAGCATGAGGGTACGGCGGCCGATGCGGTCGATAAAATTCATGGCAAGCAGGGTAAAGGCGAAGTTGACCAGGCCGAGGCCTGCTGTGGAGAGGAGGGCGGAGTTTTTGCCCAGGCCTGTCATTTCGAAGATGCGGGGGCTATAATATATAATAGCGTTGATACCGGAGACCTGGTTGAAGACGGCGAATAGGATGGCGAGGACGACGGGGGTGCGGTAGCGCCGGGAGAAGAGTGCGGGGCGTTCGGTGGGGTCTGTCGATGTTTTTATTTCGTTGATGATTTCTTCGGTGCGTTGTGGGTCGATGATTCGGATGGTGTCGCGGGCTTCGTCGATTTTGTTTTTATGGAGGATGAGCCAGCGGGGGCTTTCGGGGATCCAGCGGAGGAGGAGGAGGAAAATGGCGGAGGGGATGGCCTGGATGCCGAGCATGAGGCGCCAGGAGTTGTCGGCGATCTGGCCGATGAGGTAATTGGAGAGATAGGAGGCTACGATGCCGAAGACGACGTTGAACTGGAAGAGACCGACTAGTTTTCCGCGTCTTTTAGCCGGTGAGATTTCAGAGATATAGATGGGGGCGGTGACGGAGGATGCGCCTACGCCGAAGCCTCCGAGGAAGCGGAATAGGAGAAATCCGTACCAGTTGGTGGAGGCGGCGGTGCCGATGGAGGACAGCAGGTAGAGTATGGCAATGATATATAGGGTTGTTTTGCGGCCATAGCGATCGGTTGGGATGGCGCCGGTCAGGGCGCCTACGACGGTGCCGATGAGGGCGATCGAGATGGTGAGGCCGTGTTGAAGGGCGGTTAGTTTCCAGTAAGACTGAATAGATTGTTCGGCCCCGGAGATGACGGCGGTGTCGAAGCCGAATAGAAATCCTCCGAGTGCGATGACGAGTGACCAGATGAATACGTTTTTCCTTCCCATATGGCAGTAGCTTTTGGCGATAGCTTTCGGGAGGTAAGATATGGGCGGGGCTGCGGCTTGCCTTTTGAAATCATTTCTATCTTGTTCAAAATGGATTTTTTAGTACAAATGAGTGGGACTGAGCTGATTATTTTTGTAAATTGTAAGAAGGCCGGGGTATTGTTTTATAGTTTTGGAACAGGTTTTTTAGGAATTGTTCACTGTGTTTTTTATACGCTTTAGGTCTTTTGAAAAAGAATGATACGGGTTTAGAATGTCTTTTTCGGTAAAACGCTCAATTTTATCCGTATGATTGCCTTGCTAATTGCCATGTGGAGAACACGTGTTATTATTGTCTGCCTTTTGGGGTTAAGTGTTCTATTTTTCTCTTGTTCTCCTTCTTCCAGTGAAAAGCATTACCGGATCGGGTTTGCCCAGTGTACGGGAACCGAGAATTGGAAAAGGGCTACGCGCGAGGCGATGGCCAGGGAGCTTTCGTTTCATCCGGGGACGCAGCTGATTTAGCGGAGCGCCAATGACAAGAGTGATCTGCAGGTACGGCAAATCCGGGAGCTGTTGAATCAGAATATCGATATTTTGCTGGTGTCGCCGAATGAGGCCAAGCCGCTGACGTCGGTGGTCGAGGAGGCGTATAACCGGGGGATTCCGGTGGTAGTTATCGACCGGAAGACGAGTTCGGACTTGTTTACGAGTTTCATCGGGATCAATAATTATGAACTGGGGCGTATGGCGGGTGATTATGTGGCGCATTATGTACATGATACAGCTCAGATCGTGGAGGCCATCGGTTTATTGGGGTCGACGCCTAGCGTGGAGCGGCAGCGGGGGTTCGAGGACCGGATCCGGCAGAGTCCGAATATTCGTATCAAGGCGCGGGTTTATGGGAGCTGGTTACAGGACCGGTCGACGGCGGCCTTTCTTAAAATAAAGGATCAGCTGGAGCCGACGGATGTGGTAGTTGCCCAGAATGACCCGATGGCGGTGGGGGCTTATGAGGTTTATAAGAGTTTGGGGATAGAAAGATCGGCGCGATTCTTTGGAATCGATGGGCTGCCGGGGCCGGATGGGGGGATTCAGCTGGTGGCGGATGGGGTTTTGCAGGCGACGTTTCTGACGCCGACGGGGGGAGAGGAGGCGATAAAGACGGCGTTTTCGATCCTGGAGAAGCAGCCCTACCATAAAGAATATATCATGCCGACTGTTGTGATCGATTCTTCGAATGTGCGGGTGATGAAGCAGCAGACGGACCGTATCAATGATCAGACGAGGGATATCGAGAAGCAGTATTCGTTGCTGGAGGAGCAGCGGCGGATCTATCATAATCAGCGGACGCTGCTGTACCTGACGGTTATAGCGTTGGGGCTTACGCTGATATTGGGTGGGATCGCGTTTTTTGCGCTTCGGAACAACCGGCGTATCAATCGGCGGCTGGCGGGGCAGAATGAGGAGATCTTGTTACAGCGGAATCAGCTGATCGAGATGACGGCGAAGGCCAAGGAGGCGACGGAGGCCAAGTTCAATTTCTTTACCAATATCTCGCATGAATTTAGGACGCCGCTGACGTTGATATTGGGGCCGTTGGAGGATGTGCTGTCCTCTCCCAAGCTGCATTTCACCATCAAGCATAATTTGGAGCTGGTACAGAAGAATGCGCTGCGATTGATGCGGCTGATCAATCAGCTGATGGATTTCCGGAAGATCGAGGAGAATAAGATGAGACTCGTGGTGACGGAAAATAATATCACGGATTTCGTGAATGAGATTGCGGGTTCGTTTCAGGAGATTGCCCGGCGGAAGTCGATTTCGTTTACGATTACGAGCAGGGCTCGTGACCTGCGAATGTGGTTCGACGTGAATATTCTGGATAAGGTGCTGTTCAATTTATTGTCGAATGCGTTTAAGTTTACGAATGAGCATGGGACCATCAGTGTGGGTATCGATAGGAATGTTTCGGGGGAGCAGGTTGTGATTACGGTTCAGGATTCGGGGGTTGGGATGACGCCGGAAGAGCTGGAACATGCGTTTGACCTGTTCTACCAGGGGAATAAGAAGGCTTTCAAGGGAACGGGGCTGGGGCTTTCGTTGACGAAAGAAATGATTCATCTGCATCATGGGACGATCGATGTGCAGAGCTCGAAGTGGAAGGGGTCGACATTTACTATCAGTCTGCCGGTGCGGAGGGAGCAGCTGGGTGAGACGGAAGTGGCGCCGGAGCTGCCGGTGCTGTTGCCGACGATGGAGGATATCAAGATCTATACTTCCGATATACAGCCGATGTCGTTTGCGGATGAGACGGTGGCGGCGGCTTCGCGGCAGAAGGAGCATTCTTTATTGGTGATCGAGGACAATGATGATTTGCGGGTGTTTTTGAAGAAGCGGCTGGGGGGCAATTATGAGCTGCATGAGGCGGAGGATGCTTCGTCGGGGATTGCGAAGGCGTATGATGTCGTGCCGGACCTTATTATATCGGATATTATTTTGCCCGGGGAGGATGGTCTTCATGTAACGGAGATGTTGAAGCAAGATTTGCGAACCTCCCATATTCCGATCATTTTGTTGACGGCGAAGGGGGCGATAGAGGATCAGATCAAGGGGATTAAGCTGCGGGCTGATGCTTTTATCGTTAAGCCGTTCAATCTGGAGTATTTGGAGGAGACGATAAAGAATCTGTTGAATAACCGGTCGGTTTTGCGGGAGCATTATACGAGTGAGATTCCGGTGGAGGTGCGGCCGAATACGACGAGTAAAGTGACGCGCAGGTTTGTAAATGAATTTATCGCGATTGTCGAGAATAATATACCGAATGAGGATTTTTCCGTGGATGATATCTGCCGGGAGATCGGGATTTCGAGGGTGCAGCTGTATCGAAAGGTAAAGGCGTTGATGGGGTATAATGTAAACGACTATATCTCGACGGTGCGATTGCAAAAGGCGAAGTTTTTGCTGGCGGACCCGCAGTATAGTATTTCGGAAGTAGCGTCGAGGGTGGGGTATTCGTCGCAGGCGTATTTTTCGACGGTGTTCAAGTCGAAGTTTTCGATTACCCCTTCGGAGTACAGAGAAAAGAAGCGGAAAGGGGCCTGAGGGCCCCTTTTTTATTTATGTAACTTTTTCGAGCGAAGGTATTGGAGGAGCTGGGCGGGGCGGTCGGTTTGGATAACGGTGGCGCCGTGGGAGATGAGCCAGTCCCAGCTGCCGGTGGTGTCACCTTCTTCGACGGCGCGGTCGTCTTCGTGGCCGGCGTTGAGGGAGGCCCAGAGGGAGTTCATCCATACTTTGGTTCCTGTGCTACGGATGAAGGCGTTGTCTTTGAGGATGGAAGAGGTGTCGGTTTTAAAGTTCAATTCGAAGGCGTACGGGTGCATGTTCTTCAGGTAGTCTTCGATGATGGGGCGGGCGGTGGGTTTGTCGAGGTCGACGACGGGCATGTAGATGATGCTGTCGATGAGGGAGCCGTATTTTGCTTTTAGGTCGGCGTAGGGGACTTCGGATTTGAAGACGGCTTGCTGGAGGGTGCCGGTTTCTTTGAGGATGGCGAAGGCTTCGGGATAGTAGGGGTAGGATTTGTCGAGGTTGACCATGACTTTGCCTTTGAGGGCGGTCATGACTTCGCGTAAGGTGGGAATGGTGTTGTTAGTGACGCGGCCGAGGCCGTTTCTGAGGTGGAAGGTTTTTATTTCGGCGAGGGTGAAGTCGGAGGGTTTGCCTTTGGTGTTGGTGGTGCGGTCGAGGGTTTCGTCGTGGAGGATGATGATTTCGCCGTCTTTGGTTTTCTTGAGATCCAGCTCGACCATGTCTACGCCCATGTCGGCGGCGAGGGTGAAGGCGCGGAGGGAGTTTTCGGGGGCGTTGCGCCAGTCGCCGCGGTGGGCGACGACGGTGATTTTATTTGGGGAAGGGGGTGTTGTCGAGAGTGCCAGCAGCAGGCAGATAATATGAAACATAGACTTGATTGAGCCGCAAATATAGGGGCATCGGGGGTTGGGGGCGGTTAAGGTTAAATGAATTTTTTCGGGTCGATTGCCGGAAGAGGACCGGTCGATGGAAAAGGGAAGGAGTTAGAACTTAGCCGTGTTTAGTAGTCATCAGGTTTATCTGGCGCTTGCTGGCCATTGTCCTGCTGGTCGTGACCTGCGACTTTTACGATTTTGTTGTAAATCCCTAATAATAGGAAGGGGGCGGCCCATTGTCCTACGAATAACGCGGTGTGTTTACGTCCGCAAACCTTCAAGGTGGCGGACGCTGCCATCGAACCTAGCGCTGCCCAGAGAAAGATGTCGGAGGGAATTTTGGAAGTGTGTGCTTCGATTGCTTTTGTAGTTGCGCCTTCTGTGTTTTCCATAACGTTTTTAAAAGACATGGTGCAATTACCATACTATGGTGTGTTCAGGCGGACGACTCTGGCTACAGGGTATTTTCGAAACACTTCTATGTAGGAGATTGCCCAGTTGGCAAGGTATCAATATTGCCTGCAGGCAGGTTGGTGATGATGGGTGGTGCGGCCCATGAGTTGAAGTGGGCGGTAAGGATATCGAAGGGAGGGTTTGTTCCACCGAGTTCGCCGGCTGGACGGGAGTAGACGACTTCTGCGATTTTATAGTGCCGGATGGCGTATGAGCAGAGGATACAGGGCTCTACGTTGCTATAGATGGTCGAGCCGGCGACGTCGTGGTTGTTTTTTATGGCGTCGAGGATGGCGAGCATTTCGGCGTGGCGGGTGATGTCTTTTAGCTGGCGGCTCATTTCGGATGCTTCTCCGATTATGGTGCCGTTTTTTACGAGGATGCTGCCTACGGGGCTTTCGCCTTCTGCTGCTGCTTTTTGGGCGAGCTCAAGGCATCTTTCCATGTATTTCTGGGGTGTGCTCATTGTTGGTGTGTGATCATTGCTGGGTTGTGATCATTGGCGGTAAAAGTAGTCATTTACTTGTTTAGCAGGAAGTCGGCGTAGAAGTCGGGGATGGGACTTTGATAGATGTTTTGAGCTACGTAGTCGATGGGATAGTCGAGCTTTATTATTTCCGGGTTTATGGCTTCTTCGGTGATCGTGAGTATGCAGTAGGTGGCTTTTCGATCTGCTTCTTTGGTTCTTCCTACCGAGCCGCAGTTGACGAACAGGGTGTTGGAATGTCTGATGTAGGATAGGTGTGTGTGGCCCATGATGAGGGCGTTGGAGTGTCGGTTTTTTAGGAGTTGCAGGAGGTTGGGGATGGGATGGGATTCGAAGATATACTCGTCGTTGCTTGCGGGGCTGCCGTGTACCAATAGGATTTTTTGGGTTTTGAAGATTAGTTCTATTTGCTGGGGTAGCTGGGAGAGCCAGCGTTTGTTTTCGGGTGTTATGGTGGCTTTGGAATGGTTGATGGCGAGGAGTCTGTTTTGGGTTTCTTTGCTGTCGTGATGGGCGAGGGGGGTGATGGGGAGGTCGAATGCGATTCGTTCGTCGTGGTTGCCCATGAGGCAGGGGATGTGTGTGGTCTTGAATAGTTCGATTACTTCGTTTCCCCAGGGGGCGAAGTCTACGAGGTCGCCGAGGCAGTAGGATTGGTGGATATTTCGGCGATTTATGTCTTGTAATACGGTTTCGAGTGCGGGGAGGTTGGCGTGGATGTCGCTGAAGATGGCTATTTGTGTCATGGTTGGGGCAAAATTATGGCTGGAACTGGGCTTGTAATTGTACTTTTGGCTGTTATTTTGGTAAAATGAGACTAATTCAGTTTGAGCCGCTCTTTATCCGGCATTTCTCGACGTCGGATTGGCCGTTTCCGCTGCACAATCATAACTATTATGAATTGATGTTTATACGTAGCGGGGCTGGGGTGCATTTGTTGAATGGTGTAGAGACTGTGTATAGTGGAAGGGCGGTCTTTTTTCTTTCTCCGGATGATAAGCATGACCTGGTCATAAAGGAGGAGACTCAATTCAGTGTGATTTTGTTTCTGCCTGCTGTTTTGAAGAGTGATCTTACTCCTGGCGCTATGGAGTATTGGGATGCTCTTTTGGAGAGTTTGTTGAGAAAGCGGCAGGAGAATTATGAGCAGTGGAATGCGAGCAGGAGTTTGAATGCTTTGCAGGGGCTGGTCGATGTGGCTATTTCGGAGTGGCAGGGGCATGAGCAGAAGGTTACGGAGCTGCATGTGCATTTGGTAAGGAGCATGCTTTTAATTCTCAAGAGCAATGCGGGGGATATCGAGTCGAATTATGGGATCGGTATGGTCGAGCGGATTCAAAACTTCATACACAAGCATATTTATTCTCCCGAGAAGTTAACGGTCGATTATTTAAGCAAGACTTTTGGTGTATCGGGGTCACATTTGAGGGCTACTTTCAAGAAGGAGATGAGGCTTTCTTTGACGGATTATATACAGTCATTAAAGATTCAGCTGATAAAGGAGCATATGGAGATCGGCAATAAGACGTTGACGGAGATTAGCCAGGAATTTGGTTTTTCGGATTCCAGTCATTTCTATAAGTTTTTTGTCCGCATGGAGGGGGTTTCTCCTAAGATGTATAAGAAAAAACGGGATTAGGTTTTAGTATTGACCGCCGGCTCCGCCGCCGCCGGTGGTTCCGCCGCCGAATTGGACGCCGGTTGTTGTTGTTGGGGTGTTTTTGAAAGTTTCTGCGAGGATGATAGCTTCTGCCGGGAGGTCGGTGAGCGGATGTTTGTAGTCTGGCTGTGCCGAGGTAAAGCCGTGTTTTGGGGTGCGTAGATAACGATGGACGGCGTATACGCCGGCGATGAGGAGGGAACCGGCAATGATCATGATCGATTCCATCGGCATGATGTGATAGTAGTACCGAACGGTAAAGACGGTTGCGGTTACGAGGGCCATGCCTGTCCATAGAAATAGGGCGTCTTTCTTTTGAATTCCTTTTACGATATAAAAGATGGGAATCAGGATGGTGAATAGCCACCAGAGCCAGCCGAGGGCGATGGGGCCGGGATGGTGGGAGATGTATTCGTTTGCTTCGCGGACGACGAAGTAGTTTCCGGCTGCGTATAGGCTGAGGAGTGAGGCGACGCGAAGAAGGAGGATGCAGGAGCGGTAGTGTCGGAGGCTATGTTTGTTTTCCAGTGAGGTGAAGAGCAGGTAGAAACCGATGGACAGGGCCATGATCAGAAAGGGAAGGATGGCTCTGGCAATGGGGCCCAGAGCGGCGGCCGTGTAGAATACGAGACAGAGCAGGGCGCCATAGGCGACTAGTGTCATCAGGCGGTCGGCGTATCGTAAGACGCATATGAACGCTACCAGCAGTGTGATCAGGCTGAGTGTGGCAGGATGAAGATCGAAGTCGTCGGCGGCTGCGATGCCACTCAGGAAGCAGATGGATGCGAGCCATAATAAGGCGTCGTCAACACCTGATCCGTACATCTTCTGACCGTGGATGAAGAGCTCGAGGGCTCCGTAGGCTAGGGCGGCGTATATGACCGCGATGGTCCCGAAGCCCCCGCTTCCAACGCCCATCAGTAATAATAGTCCGAGTCCGCAGGCGGCGGCTATCATGGTGAGGATAAAGAGACCTATGCGGACAAAGAAGTTAGGTAGGTAGAAGTGGTAGGGATGGGCGGCCCGGATGCGGTCGTACTCTTCGGCGGGAAGGAGCTTTTTGTCAAAGGCCTCCATGGCCTGGACTTGAATGTCCAGGTTGTCGAGGGACTCGCGGTTATATGCTATCATGGGCTTTGAGTTTGTGGTTTATGCGGATCAGCAGGAGGATAATGCCGATGGCGGAGCCGATGAAATAGAAGAAGCCAAGGGCAAGCGGGGTGGCATCGCGCCAGGACATTTGACTCAGGAGGCGGGTGATGAGGCCGCTTAGTCCTATGTAGACATAGAGAATGATCATGAGAATAAAGTAAAAGCTGCGGCGGGCCATGGCCTTGGTATATAGATAGAAGCCGGCGGCGACGAGACCGAGGAACCAAAGGAAGTAGAGGTTGTCTTCGGAGAAGAACCCGGCCAGCACTGCAATGAAGAACAGGTGGAGACCGAAGTTAGTATAGGTAGTTTCGAAGTGGGGTTTAGCCCGGCGTTGTTTCGAGAGCACACCCATGGCCAGCAGGATTGAGCCGAGCAGGATACCCGTATAGATGAGCCGGGGAGTAGCGAAATTGTTTTCTTTCAGGATGGTCATGGGGGTAACGGCAATGCCTGCCCAGGCGGCCAGGTTGGTGATGGCAAGGCTTAGTATGCCGAGGTGATCGAAGTAATAGGCCGTTATGAAGAGGATGACCATCGGGATAAAGGTGGCGAGGCCGTAGTTGTCGCCGAAGACGTTGTAGGCGTATTGGAGGTAGCTCAGAAAGATCAGGAGGCTGAGACAGCCTAGCAGCAGGATGTAGTCGAAATAGGCATTAGGGGATTCGACCTGGTTCCAGCTGAAGGGTGCTTTTTTTCGGAAGCAGTATAAGAAGCTGCCGATGGTGACTATGGCTATAAAGGCCAGGATGGCCTGGTGGCCGATGGTGTCGATGTTTTTGTATACGAGGATGCCGAGTCCGCCGGTGAGGAGGATGATGCCTAAATATAGAAGTAGGCGAAGTTCCCAGAAGAGGGAGAAGAGCCTGGTGGCTTCGAAGGCTTCGATGTGTTGCAGGGCGGCGTCGCTGAGGAGGCCTTCGGCGTGTAGCTTTTTAAAGGTTTGGGTTCGCATGGATACAATAAATATAGGAAAGATATAGGATATATATCTTTCCCAGTGTCTTCTCATGCGAGGGAGCAGGCGTGTTTTATCAAGCGCGCCGGATAACTCCCAGTAATATAGAAATCAGTGCTATTACCAAAAGAACGTGGATGATGCCTCCGGCATGGTAACCCAGGAAACCAACGGCCCAGCCAATGACTAAGATTACGGCGATGACATAAAGTATGCTTCTCATGATTGATTGTTTTGGTTGTTGGATTCAATAATGAGACCAGGGTGGTGAAGGCGTGTTTTTTGGGTTTCAGGAGTGGAAGTGTGAAAAAAATTCCCTGATTTTATTGACAAGGCGGGAAGTTTCTCCGGGAGAGGTGCATAGATAAGCCTGGACGGCGGGCAGGGGAGGGAGACCCAAGGATTTGGGGAGTACTGTTAGAGAGGCGGGCATTCCGATTCTTGTTCTGGCGGTTATGCCGATTCCGGCGGATACGGCGTCCCAGGCGGATGGGAGGCTGGAGCTTGTGAAGGCGATACGCCAGGGGATTCCGGCGTTTGTGAGGGCTGCCGAAATGGCCTGTCGCATTTTGCAATTGGGGCCGAGTGTGACAAGTGGAATAGGCGACTGGTTGGAATAGGAGGGGGCGCCTATCCATTCTAAAGGGTGGGTGCTTAGCGGGACTGAATCGAAGGTGCGATTCTTTTCCCTGGAGAGGTAGAAGATCAGGTCGAGCTTGCGTTTTGTGAGGAGCTCCTGGAGGGTATCGCTGGCGTCGACTTTCAAGTCGATCGTCATTTCCGGGTGGAGCCTGGCGTAGCGGTAGATGGCGTTCGAGATATGAGATTGGGCAAGGTCCAGCTGCAGGCCTATTTTTATCTTTCCCTTTAGCTTGCTTTCTTTGAGATTTAGGAGTGCTTCGTCATTTAATTCCAGCATTTTTCTTGCATAACTGAGCAATACTTCTCCCTGGTGGGTGAGGGTGTGCTGTCTTCCTTTTCGTTCGAATAGGGCGTGACCTGTCTGGTCCTCGAGCCGTTTCATTTGCATGCTGATGGCGGATTGGGAGAGGTGAACCTGTTCGGCGGCCTTGTTGAAGCCGTTCAGGTCGACGATGGAGACGAAGGTTCTAAGGACGTCGAGGTCGAGGTGTTCCATAGTTCAATAAAATTGAATTGATGTATCAAATATATGAATTTTGATGAAGTGTTATTGTGGGTACTTTTGGTTTATGAACAGAAGGAGATTTTTTGCGGCAGGAGCGTCTATCGCTGGGGCGTGGGGACTGGCGGGGACGTGGGCGCTCGATGGGACGCTCGATAGGTGGGGAATGGAGGGGATGGAGGAGGGCTCTGTGGATGAAGGGGCGGGTTCCGGGGCGGATTCTGTTGCGTCTGTTGCGCAGGGGACGGGTTCCGGGGTTGTTGGAGGGGCGGGTGTGAAGGTGATTCTTTTCGATGCTTTTCCTGTTTGGGATGCGGGGGGTATTGCTCAGTCGGCGGAGCGATTGTTTCCGGGCAGGGGTAAAGAGCTGTTTGGCGTCTGGCGTGCGAAGCTGTTCGAGTATAGCTGGCTGAGGAGTATTTCGGGAAGCTATCTCAACTTTTTCGATATCGCATCGGATGCCTTGTCCTTTGCTTGTCTTCAGCTGGGGGTGTCGATGAGCGAGGTCGAGCATCGATCGATGGTGAAGGAGTTTTATGAGCTGAGGACTTGGCCGGAAGTGTCGGATACGTTGCGGAAGCTGACGGGTGCGGGGTACGTGTTGGGGTTCCTATCTAATTTCACGGACGAGATGCTGCGGGTCAATGCCCGGAATTGCGGGATTGACTCCTATTTTTCTCATTATTTGAGCGTGGATCGTATCAGGAGGTTCAAGCCTGATCCGAGGGCTTATCAGATCGGAGTCGATACGATTGGGTTGACGAAGGAGGAAATTTTATTCGTCGCTTTTGCGGGTTGGGATGCGTGTGGGGCCAGGCAGTTCGGCTATCCGACTTTTTGGGTGAATAGGGCGCAGTCGCCTGCGGAGCAATTGGGGATATCGCCTAATGGTGAGGGTAAGGACTTGAACGATCTGCTGAGGTATTTGGGTATTAAGTAGATTTTTTGAAAAAAGGGGCTTTTTACGGTATCGTGTTCGAACGGCGAGGGGTAAATTTAGTGTTATGAAACACGTCTATCTACTCCTTATCGCTTTTATTTGCAGTCATGCATCATGGGGGCAGTCATTCAATAATATCTATGAGGATGCGAGGCAGCTAAAGACATTTATCGATGTGGGGCCGCCTGTTGTGTTCAGGGCTGGGGACGCGGCGAAGTGGGGGCCGATTTTCAAGAAATATTATGGGGATACGGTATCGAGCTTCACCTCGTTGCAGGCGGCTCTTAAGGGGAATCCTTTTGGACTGGGGGATTACCTGCCGCAGGCTGTGATCAATCCCCTTTTTAGGGAGCGGTTGGAGGGTTCGGGTACGCAGCCTTTCAATGCATTCAGTCCGCAGGCGCTTGCGGGGGCGTTGACGCAGGTGATTATCAAGCGGGCGAAGGAGGAGCTGACGGCTACCTTTTTTCAGCAGATGAAGCAGGAGCTGAAGGATAATCCGGAGCTGGCGACGTTGTTTCCGCAGACGGCGGCTTTTATACAGCATATCGACGCCTATTTATATGCGGGTTTCCTAAATACATTACGGCAGGCGTTTGTTCAGGATATCACCAATCTGAATGCCCAGATCAAACCGTTTCTTTATTCGGATAGGATCAAGGCGTATATCGATGGGCATCCGAATTTGAGATTTGTGTATCTGGCGATTCCCGTGGGTAATCTAGTCGCTGGTATTTCAAAGAAAGAAGGTCTGGCTAATTCGATACGGTATCTCTATCCTGACCCGGCGATAAAGGGTTTCAACGAGAATGTCTATACCGCGATGGCTATGTTTGCGACGGTTTCGGAGTCGGTGAGGGATGCGGGTACGGGGAAGGATTGGATTTCGTTTAGCGATTTTCAGCGGGACGTGCTGAATGACCCGGTGACGTCAAATATATTCTTCGGGCTTTTGTATGAGAGTGTAAAGAATCTGACGATCAATGGAAAGTCGATCGGGACGTTGGTGACGCCGGATAATAAGGCGGGGGTGGTTGCTATTTTTAAGGGATTGCTGAATATTTATCAGAATGTTCAGGGAGGTCTTGCTGCGATCAAGGCGAAAGTTGACGGAGGGAAGCCGCTTACGGTGGACGATATTCAGTATATCGGGGATGTATCTATAAAGGTGCTGCAAACGGTGTTAAAGGATGTCAGCGGTTTTGTTCGGATGGATGCGACCGAGGTTGCGCGGTTACAGTCGGTGCTGGCGGCTTGTCAGTCGATGCTGCAGGTGGCGAATAATATTTCTCAAAGCAATTATTCTTCGGCGGTGATGAACTTTCTGATTATGACGACGGATTTGTTGTCTATCGATTCCTCCAGGGGGGATGCGAGTGTTCTTATGCAGAAATTGTTGAAATATGGCTCGTTTATGGCTGCGGTATCGGAGGCAAAGAATACGGATGAGCTTTCGGCCGCGTTGGATGCTGCGATACTGCCGACCGGTAGCTCCTCGATCAAGCATTATAGCTCGTTCAGCATCTCGATAAATTCTTATATCGGGGCGGGGTACTATGCGGAGCGGTATAATTCGGGGAATCCATCCCACGTAAAATTTTCATTGCCGACGCTGGGTGTCAGCCTGCCTGTGGGGGTGGGTTTTAATTGGGGGATTCGAAGTAAGGTGATCGGGGCTGCGTCGTTGTTTGTTTCGGTTATCGATTTGGGGGCTGTGGCAAGTTTCAAACTGAGTACGCCGGATAGTGTACAGAGCAGCTCGCTGCCGGATTTCACCTGGAAGAATCTATTGGCTCCGGGAGGGTATGTGGTGCTGGGGAGGATATTGAATACGCCGTTATCGATTGGGCTGGGGGCTCAGAAGGGGCCGCAGCTTAGGTCTATCAGCTATAACCAGGCGGGGGGTAGTAGTGTGAGTCTGGATGAAAAGCAGGTGCTGAGGTTTGGGGGATTTGTGTCGGTGGATATACCGTTGTTCAATATTTATTCGAAGGCTTGGAAGAAGCCGTTGAGTGATTAGTTGGTGTGGGCTGGGTTTATGGGGTTGGGGAGATGTGGGTTTTGTAGGCCTTGACGATGGCGTCGATTACGAGGGGAGGGTTGTCGTTGAAGATAAAGTGTCCGCAGTTGGATGCGAGGATGCCGGTCCGGTTGGGGGAGGCTGCGGCGAATTCATGGTGACAGCGTTTCCAGTCGCCCGCTTCGGTGCTGTCTTTGAAAGGGGTGCGGTCAGAGACGAAGTCTGTTATGGGGATGGTGGTTGGAAAGGGGGATTTTCTCATTCGTTCGATATTGCTGCTGAAGTCGGCGCCCTGGTAGTAGACGCCGGGTTTTGTCGTTTTTAGGGTTTGGGTGCTTTGGCGGTCGATCATTTGTTGTGTTTCGGCGAGTCTTGTTGGGTTATAGAAGCAGGTTGTCGTGACGTCGATGAGTACGGCGGCTTTGACCTTTTGGGGATGCCGGGAGGCGTATAGCTGGGCGTAGAGGCCGCCTTGGGAGTGGGCGACGAGTAGGATGCTGCCGGTGTAGCCTAGTTTTTTCAAGGCGGTTTCGAGGCCGATGATTCCGTTTAGGATGCCGTGGCGGGTTGTGTCGAAGGTACTTTGGCCGAAGCCGGTTCTGTCATAGGTTATCAGGGTGGCTCCTGTGCGATCGGCGATAGGTTGGAGGATTTGTTTCCAGGTGGTAGCGTCTTCGCCGCCGCCGGCGTCGAAGAGGATGGGGGTGTTTTTTCCTTTTATGGTGCTGGTTCCTTTTATTATGTTGAAGTGCAGCTTGTAGCCGCCGACGTCGATTAGGGTGTCGAGGGTTTGGGATTGGGTTGGGAGATGGTTAAGAAGGATAAGTATCAGGATGGTGGGGGCTTTCATAATAGAAAGGTAGGCATAAGAATTGAGGCTTTTAACTATTACTTTTCAAACGTTAGCCATGAGTCAGAGAAAGCTTATTCTTTCCGTGCAGGTGACCCTGGATGGATATGTCGCCAGTCCTGGTGAGGATATGGACTGGTTGATCAATAGCGATGAGGAGTGGGTGGATTTATTTAAAGACATCGAAGCGGCGGATACTTATTTATTGGGAAGGAAGATGTACCCGGATTATTCGAGGTATTATTGGCAGTCGGTGCTGCGGAATCCGGATAGTGACCCGAATGAATTGAAGTTTGCAAAGCTGGCCGATGCTTCGCAGCACGTAGTTTTTACAAGGGGGGATTTCAAGCCGGATTGGAAGAATACTAGGGTAGCGCATGATCTTGTGGGAGAGGTGGGCGATTGAAAGGAGAGGAGGGAAAGAATATAATTGCGTGGGGTGGGGCTGAGTTTGCTTTTAGTCTTATCAAGCTGAGTTTGGTGGATGAGTATAGGTTTGCGTTGAATCCGACTTTGCTGGGTGGCGGGAAGGCGTTGTTTGGTAGTTTAGAGCGTCGGAGGTTGGTGTTGAAGGATTCGAAGGGGTTGAAGTCGGGGTTGGTGATATTGAGGTATGGGCGGAAATCGTCTGGTAATTGAATTATCTTTGGCGCTTAATAGCCGCCACATGACATTTAGTGAGTTAAATCTGAGCAAACCCTTGTTAAGAGCTTTAGATGACCTGGGTTTACATACTCCTACCACTATTCAGCAAAAGGTATTTTCTGTAATTATGTCCGGCCGGGACGTTTGTGGGATAGCTCAGACGGGTACGGGGAAGACGTACGCGTATTTGCTGCCCTGTCTCCGGCAATTGACCTGGTCAAAGACGCGGGCTCCGCAATTGCTGATCCTTGTTCCCACCCGTGAGCTGGTTGCGCAGGTCGTACAATCGATAAAAGAGCTCACTCCCTATCTGACTCTTCAGGCCGTCGGTGTCTATGGCGGTGTGAATATCAATACACAAAGACTGGAGGTGGAAAACGGGATGGATATTGTTGTCGCTACGCCGGGAAGATTATACGACCTGGTCCTGAGCGGTTCATTGAGATTAAATGGGATCAAGAAGGTGGTGATCGATGAGGTAGATGAGATGCTCAATCTTGGATTTCGGACACAGCTAATCAATATCCTGGATCTGCTGCCGGTGAAGAGGCAGAACTTACTTTTCTCCGCTACTATTACCGAAGAAGTGGAGGCCTTGATGGGTACCTATTTCAATGGGCCGGAAAGGATCGAGGCGGCGCCGGCGGGCACACCTGTAGAAACTATAGATCAGAAGGCATATGAAGTGCCCAATTTCAACACCAAGGTCAACCTGCTGGAATGGTTCTTCAGGATGGATAAGGAGATGACAAAGGTTTTGATCTTTGTCGCGACCAAGCAGCTGGCGGATGAGCTATTCGAGCGATTGGCCGAAAATTTTCCGGGTCTTGTGGGTGTTATCCATTCGAATAAAGATCAAAATTATCGGTTCAATACCATCAATAAGTTTAAAAGCGGCGAATATCACTGGGTCATTGCTACTGATATCGTAGCTCGTGGACTGGATGTGGCGGAGGTATCTCACGTCATAAATTTCGATCTTCCTGATGCTGCGGAGAATTATATCCATCGGATTGGAAGAACGGGAAGAGTGGACAGGAAAGGGATTGCTATCAGCTTCATCACTGAAAAGGAACGGCCGTATCGGGAAGCGATAGAAAAGCTGATGAACCTTTCGATTCTGAATGTTTCATTGCCGGAGGGGGTCGAAATTTCGACGGTTCTTACGGAAGATGAAAAGCCAAAGCCTTTTGTAAAGGCGATACCTCTTAAAATGCCAAAGCCGGAAGAGGGTGGGGGGGCTTTTCATGAGAAGAAGGAAAAGAATAAAAAGGTGAATGTGGTGGTGAGTAAGGCGGAAAGGATGAAACAGAAGTATGGCAAGCCGAAGACGAGGCGGGCTAAGAGGAAGTAGGGGTTACTTCAGCTTTTTGTGCCGAAGGGAATATTTATAAAAGTCTTCGACTTTTGTTCTGGCCCAAGGGGTTTTGCGAAGGAACTTTAGACTGGATTGGACGGAGGGGTTGGTTGTAAAGCATTTGATGCGGATGTGTTGGCCGAGGGCTTCCCAGCCGTAGCTTTCCATGAGGTGGGTTACGATTTTTTCCAGGGTTAGGCCGTGGAGGGGATCGTTTGGATGGCTTTGTTTTGTGTCGGTCATTGTTTGCGTGAATGATATACGGGTAATAAAAAAGCCTTGCAATCTGCTGATTTGCAAGGCTCTAAGTGCGCGGGATGAGATTCGAACTCACACGCCTCGCGGCGCTACCACCTCAAAGTAGTGCGTCTACCAATTTCGCCACCCACGCAACCTTCACTTTTTTTGAAGTGGGTGCAAATGTACGGGTTCTCGGTTTATTTTCAAAAGAGTAGGGGATTTTTTGCGGGGGAATTTGTGTGCGCGGGGTGAGATTCGAACTCGCGCGTTTGGCAGAGGGATTTTGGGTTATTTTTTTAGGATGATGCGGAAGGTGGTGCCTTTGCCGATTTCGGACTGGCGGACGAAGAGCTGGCCTTTGTGGTATTGTTCGATGATGCGTTTGGAGAGGGAGAGGCCGAGGCCCCAGCCGCGTTTTTTTGTGGTGAAGCCGGGTTTGAAGACTTTTTGGAGGTTTTTGGCTGCAATCCCTTTGCCGGTGTCGGTGACGTCTATGTAAATTTCTTTTTCGAGGTTTTGGATGGCGACGGTGATGGAGCCTTTGCCTTCCATGGCGTCGAGGGCGTTTTTGAGGAGGTTTTCGATGACCCAGTCGAAGAGGGGGCCGGAGATGTTGGCGTAGAGGGGGGCGGGTTCGGAGTTGAAAGGGTGGTTTAGCTGGGGATTGGGCGTTCGAGTGGAGGGGGTGGAGAGGTCGGTGGATTGGAGGGTTGGTTTGGTGGGGGATTGGGGGTTTGAGTGGAGGGGGCCGAGGGAGGGGGCCTGGAAGTGGAACTGGACTTTGCCTGCGGCTCGTTTGCGGATATACTCCATCATGTTACGGATTTGCCCGACGAGGTCTTTTTCTTCGAGCTGGGGTATGCTGCCGATTTTGCCGAAACGGTCGGAGACGAGTTTGAGGCGGTCGACGTCTTTTTGGATTTCCTGGACGGTGCGGGCGTCGGTGTTGCTTTCTTTTAGCATTTCGACCCAGCCTTCGAGGGAGGAGACGGGGGTGCCGAGCTGGTGGGCCGTTTCTTTGGCCATGCCTGCCCAGAGCTGATTCGTCGTTGCTTTGTTTCGGATGGTGATGCTATAGAGGGTGAAGAAGATGAAGATGGCTACGATGAAGAGCTGTACGAGGGGGTAATAGCGGACTTCGTCGAGCAGGGAGGTGTGACCGTAATAATATAGATTGGCGATATAGGGGGTATCGCTGAGCTTCATGATGAGGGGGCGGTTTTCGGCCTTGAACTTTTTGAGCTTGTGGTAGAGGTAGTTTTTGTCCCGGGAGGCTTGTGTGGAGTCGATATTGATATAGCCGGTGATGCTGTCCTGTTCGTTGGTTTCGATGATGGGGATGGTTTGCTGGCCGTTGCGGATGAGGTTGGGAAGGGTCATGTCCATGCCGGGGTTGCTGAGCATGGTTTTGCTGGCGGCGACCCAGAGGGATACCTTTTGACGTTCGTCCGCGGCGATCTTCCCTGCGAGGTATTGGGAATAGAAAATGGTAGCGCTTACGATGACGATGGCGACGAGGGCCAGCAGCGACCTCCAGTTTAGCATTGACCGAATCATAGGCCGAATTTATGCCTATTCCGGTTATTAGCGTCTATTACCTTATTCGCGGTCATTCCCTTATTTTTGTGCAGTGACGCCTACAACAGCAATCGTTATCCTCAATTGGAACGGACGTAAGTATCTGGAAAAATTTCTACCTTTTGTGATGGCCAGCACCTTCCCGGGTGTAGAGGTGATCGTTGCTGATAATAATTCAACCGATGATTCTGTCGCTTTTTTAACTGAGCATTATCCTTCGATCAGGGTGATTCGGCTGTCCCGGAATTGGGGGTTTGCGGCTGGTTACAATGAAGCGTTGAAGCTGGTGGATGCCGATTATTATGTGCTGCTGAATTCGGATGTGGAGGTGACTCCGGGGTGGATTGAGCCGATGCTTTCCCTGTTGGAAGGGGATGCGACAATTGGGGCTTGTCAGCCTAAGATCAGGATGTATGCGGATCAGGAGCTGTTCGAGTATGCCGGAGCGGCGGGGGGATGGCTGGATTATCTGGGTTATCCGTTTGCGAAGGGGCGGATTTTCGATGTTTGTGAGAAGGATAACGGGCAGTTCGATGTGGCGGAGCCGATTTTCTGGGCTACAGGAGCGGCTTTGTTTATACGGGCGCGGCTTTACCATGAATTGGGGGGATTGGACGGCTACTTTTTTGCCCATCAGGAGGAGATCGATTTGTGCTGGAGGATGCAGCTGGCGGGTTATAGGGTGTATTCCTGTCCGGCTTCTGTCGTGTTTCATGTTGGCGGGGGGACGCTGCCGAAGGGGAATGAGCGGAAGGTATTTTTGAATTTTCGGAATAACCTGATCATGATGGCCAAGAACCTGCCGCTGGGTCAGCTGTTGTGGAAGATACCGTTTCGGTTCCTGCTGGATTCGATTTCGGCCTGGAAGTCGTTGGTGGCGGGGGAAGCGGTTTATTTTTGGGCGATTTTGGAGGCGCACCTGGCTTTTTTGAAGTGGGTGGTTTTTAAGAGGAAGGAGAGTGTGTTTCCGAAGAGCAGGAAGGGGGTATTGCTGGGGTGGTACTCGGGGAGTGTTGTGTGGCAATACTTTGTGAAGGGGAGGAAGACTTTTGGGGAAATTGTGAAGGGGGGGAAGTAGATTTTTGGGCCGAAATTTATGGCTGATTGCCTGAATTTTTATGACGATTGCATAAAACTCGTATCTTCGCGTTCAAGTAAATAAATAGTTATGGATCAACCAATAGAGATAAAAGACCCGAAATTAAAGGACATCGCCAATAGCTGGGTAGATTCTTCTGTTTTCTTGTTTTATCTGCAGGTATTTTGCGTGATTGCCATGGTTGTAGGCGGCTCGTATGGTTTGTGGGCTCATCGTTACAAGGGCAAGCCGCAGGTGAATGTACCTAGCAACACTTTGTACACTCCTCAGTACAAGTAAATTTGGGAGGCCCTGCACATTTTTTTGAAAAGAATTTTGCTGGAATCAAACTTTTGTTATCTTTGCAACCCCAATGAGAAACGTAAGTGAATCAGGGGTTTATAAGAAAAGTTCTTTCGAATAAATTTTTTAAATGCGGAAGTAGCTCAGTTGGTAGAGCGCAACCTTGCCAAGGTTGAGGTCGCGGGTTCGAGCCTCGTCTTCCGCTCTAGATTCCATCGATCTTCAGGTCGGTGGAATTTTTTGTTTAGGCGTATATTTGATGGGAAGGC
This sequence comes from Bacteroidota bacterium, assembly GCA_018267545.1. Lineage (GTDB taxonomy): Bacteria > Bacteroidota > Bacteroidia > Chitinophagales > Chitinophagaceae > Puia. The sequence goes on along the minus strand of JAFDYG010000224.1, from coordinate 16,854 downwards.
GCTCTTGATTGATGGAGGAATTGAGATATTTGTTTTGGAGAGCGGCGGGTTGATTTTTGAAATACCGGGGTGGCGGAACAGGTAGACGCGCAGGACTTAAAATCCTGTTTGCAGCAATGCGAGTACGGGTTCGATTCCCGTCCCCGGTACACATAGTTTAAGACACGAATTTGGAGGGTCATCTTTTATGAGATGGCCCTTTTTTATTGCGGTTTTTTAAACAGTGTTTGCCAGTCGCTTTCGTAGGGGTCACCTGGGGCCCATTTGGGTTGGGAGGGAGTGTTGGCGATGTATTGAGCGGAGAGGATGTATGCGCGGATAAATTTGGCGATGTAGTCAAGGTCCATGTTGCCGACTTCGTCGCTGAGGCGATGGTAACGGGCCAGTACTTTTTCGTCCCAGGCCGTCATCCCCAGGCTAAAGCACGGCGCGGGAATACCTTTTTGAGCTAGCTGAGCATTATCGCTGCGATTAAACAGGTCCTGGCCGGCGGGTTCGGGTAATACTGTCAAGCCGTATTGTGTGCATGCCTTTTCGACGAGGGAGTCGGCGCTGGTTCGGCCGAGACCAAACAGGCATATTGCGTGTGTTGTGTTATTGCCGGCATTATCGATGTTTAGGTTGTAGACTGTATGATCGAGGGGGACAGCAGGGTTTTGTACGTAGTACCTGCTTCCAAATTCGCCTTCTTCTTCTGCGGTAAAGCAAATAAACAGGATAGAGCGTTTGGTTGGGTATCGGGCAAAGTATTTTGCCGCGGCGATTACGGCGGCGGTGCCGGCCGCATTGTCTCCTGCTCCATTGAAGATGCTATCCATCTTACCTTCCTCCATTATAGCTGAGTCGGCGACTCCTGCGTGGTCATAGTGAGAGCTGAGGATGATGTATTGCTTGCGCAGGATTGGGTCGGTGCCGGGGATGAAGGCGATGATGTTTTTTAGCGGACGTTGATGCCGCAGCGAATAGGTAATGTTTGAGGCGACCTGCGGATCCATGTGAAACTTTTCGAGTGGGGTAAAGTGATGATTGAATGGCTGGAAATAACCGCTGTCTTGCGGCAAGGGTTTGGCGCCGGCGCTATGAAACTGTTCGGCAATATATACAGCGGCGGTATCGATTTCCGGTAATCCGATATGACGTCCCCTTAACTGATCGGAGGCGAGGTATTTTAGGGGTGAGAGAATCTGGTCGTCGGTTAGCGTTTGGGCAATGCGATCGACGTCTTTATTTTGTGCTATCAAATACAGGGGACTGACGAGAATAAAAGATAAAAGTAAACGAAGCTTCATGCGGGCCAGGGGCTATTTTTCTTCTAAAATAGTATAATTGCGACGCATTTGCCCTTGTTGAATGTCATTTTTACCCCTCGGGTTATCGGGCGGGGATTGCTAGCTTTATAAAAAAAGCGTATGCGAAAGATTATCGTTACTGAATTTATTACACTGGATGGAGTTGTGGAGGCTCCGGGCGGTGATGAAACTCCTCATCCTCATGGCGGCTGGCAGACAAAGTACAGGTCTGCGGAGGGCGGGACGTACAAGATGGAAGAGCTTTTCGGCGTGGAGGCCTTGATGTTGGGTAAGACCACGTATGAGGGGTTTGTCAGGTACTGGCCTGGTCAGACTGGAAATGCGTTTGCCGATCGGATGAACCAGCTGCCGAAATATGTGGTGTCCAGCAGCCTGCAAAAGGCGGAGTGGAATAACAGTCGGATCCTTCGCGATATGGCGGAGGTTGCCGAGCTGAAGAAGAGTGATGGAGGGGATATTCTTATTTATGGGAGTGCGACGCTTGCCAAGTCGTTGCTTCATCACGATCTTATCGATGAGCTGCGGCTGATGATGGTTCCGGTTACTGTCGGGGGCGGGTTGAGGCTTTTTGATGACGGTCGGGAATTCAAGAAGTTTGGGCTGAAACAGTCGCGGGCGTTTGATAATGGGGTGCTTGTGCTCGAGTATCAGCTGGGTGGTTGAGCATTATCGGACAGAGGGAGATCGAAAGCGTACAATTATTGGAGGCTTTTATTTCCTATTTTATTGATTGTTAGTGATTTGCGGAAATGGCATTGGTTTTGGCCACTGGGTAACATATGATTAAGAATTATTTACAGATAGCGGTGAGAAATTTGATGCGGAGCCGGGTGTTTTCGTTTATCAATATTTTCGGGCTTGCATTGAGCATGTCAGTGTGTATGATGGTGATCTTGCGGGCCAAGAATGAGCTGAGCTATGACCGGTTTCATCCGGCGGTCGAGAGGACGTATCGGATTATCAATAACATTTCTAATAAGCAGCGGAAGGGGATGTATGTAGCTTCGACTCCGATGCCTTTGCTGCCGTTGCTGAAGGATTCGACGCTGGTGGCCGAGGTGGTTAATGTATCGGCGGCGATGAGGCAGGATGTCAGCTATGGGGATAAGGCTTTGTCGATGCAGGGGGCTTTTACGCAATCGTCGTTTTTTCGGGTGTTTGGGTTTCAGCTGGCGGAGGGGAGTAAGCAGGATGTGCTGGACCAGCCAGGCAGTATTGTGCTTAGTGCGGAGGCGGCTTCGAATTTGTTTGGGAGTGAGAGGCCGATGGGGAAGATCGTCAATTTGGATAAGCTGGGTGCGTTTATTGTAAAGGGGGTGCTTGCTCCGCAGAGTGAGAAGACGCATTTGAATTTCGATGTGTTTTTGTCGTCTTCTTCGCTGCCGCTTTTGGAGAAGGGGGGAAAGACGGGGTTGCAGGTTTCGTCGTGGAATACTTTTCAGCCGGTTTATACTTATGTGGAGCTGAAGCCGGGTGTTTCGAGGGATATGGAGGAGAAGAGGATTGCGAGGATAGGCGCAGGTGCGGGGGGCTTGACGGGAGGGAATGGTACGGTGACGGGGGATGTTACTTATGCGTTTCAGCTTCAGGCGTTGAGCGATATTACTCCTTCGTCCCTCGATCTTTACAATGATATCGGCGGGGGAGCGGGATGGACGAAGATCTGGGCGGAGTGTGGGATTGCGTTGCTGATTTTGCTGGCGGGATGTTTTAATTACACCAATCTGACGATCGCCAGGGGACTGACGAGGAGTAAGGAGGTGGGAGTTCGAAAGATAAATGGGGCGAGAAGGTATCAGATCTTTATCCAGTATATTATCGAGTCGATCGTGTTTGCGCTGGTGGCGCTTGTGCTGAGTCTGCTGATCCTGTCGGCGATTTTGAAGTATAAGCCTTTTAATGACGGGTATGAGTTTATGCCGGATGTGACGTTGGATCGATGGACTTTCCTTATTTTTTTGGTGTTTAGTGTTTTTGCTGGGGTGCTTGCGGGGGCGTTGCCGGCCTGGATATTGTCTTCTTTCAAACCTGTCGAGGTGTTGAAGAATATCCGTACGAAAAAGCTGTTTGGGAACCTTTCGTTGCAGAAGACGCTTATCGTTTTTCAGTTTAGTCTTTCGTTGTTGGTTTTGATCTTTCTGTCGGCGTTTTATAAACAGTTTTCGCATTTGGCGGAGATCGATCCGGGTTTCAATTATAAGAATGTTCTTTCTGTTAGTTTGGACGGGGCGGACCCCGATCTGCTTGGGAATGCGGTTATGCAGAACAATGGGGTGCTGCGGGTATCGGCGGTATCGGGTAATTTTTCCGTCCATAATGGGGCGGGGAGCACGCCGGTAGCGTTGGGTGCGAAGGGTAAGGAGCCGATCCAGATGAGTTATTATATGGTCGATGAGAAGACCGCTCCGATGATGAATTTGAAATTTGTTGCCGGGGAGAATTTTTCCGCGGGTGAGCGCCCGGAGAAGGAAGCGTATGTGCTAATCAATGAAAGGGCGGCGAGGGTCATGTCGTTCAAGGATAATAAAGATGCGATAAACCAGCTTATACGGCTCGATGATACTACGGAAGTGCAGATCAAAGGTGTCGTGGCGGATTTCTACTTTCAGGGGACGGGGAATTTTATACGACCGATGCTCCTGCGTATGAAGAAGAATGCCTACGCTTTTCTGGATGTACAGGTCAGCCAGCAGGGGGAGGATGTCTTGGATCGGGTAAGGGCTTCGTGGAAGAAGCTATATCCTACCAAGTCGTTCAATTATTATTGGTATCAGCAGCGGATGGAAGATGGAGGTAAACAGACCGGCACGCTTTCGTTGCTTGGCTTTCTGGGACTGATTACGATCACTATCGGCACATTGGGGCTTTTGGGGTTGGTGATCTATACGGTGGAGACCCGACAAAAGGAGCTTAGCATACGAAAGGTGATTGGGGCGAGCGTGCCCGAGCTGCTTGCTTTGGTTGGGAAGGGATTTGTCAAGCTTCTGTTTGTTTCCGGCGTGATTGCGGGTCCGCTGGGGTATCTCCTGTCCTTTTTGTTTCTTCAGAATTTCGCCAATAGGGCTTCTTTTGGGGTGGTATCGATACTATTGTGTTTTGTCTTTTTGCTATTGGTCGGATTGGTGACGATCGTGTCGCAGACGTGGAAGGCGGCTACGAGCAATCCTGCGCATCATTTGAGGATGGAATAGTAATATAAAATCAATTATGGCTACGGATTATTCAAAGAATGCAACGAACAGGGAAATCGGGGAAAGATTCGATAAGGATGTGGAACGGTTCTCCAATCTAGAGACGGGGCAGCTGACTACTATCGATGCACCGCTGACCATGGAGCTGTGTACGGAGGCGGCGAGGTATGCGACTCCGCATGCTACGGAGCTGCTGGACATCGGCTGTGGTGCGGGGAATTATACGTTGAAGATGCTGGGGAAGATTCCGGGACTGAATTGTACGCTGAATGATTTGAGTCTGCCTATGCTGGAGAAGGCGAGAGAAAGGGTTTTATCTTGTACGAAGGGGACGGTTACTGTTATCCAGGATGACATGCGGAATCTGGACCTGCCGGATGGTCGTTTCGACATTGTCCTGGCGGCGGCTACCTTGCATCATTTGCGGGATGATAAGGACTGGGAGGGGATGTTTGCCAAGATATATAAGACGCTCAGGCCGGGGGGCAGCTTTTGGGTATCGGATCTTATCACGCATAGCTCGGAGGTTATTACGAAGCTTTTCGAGGATAAGTATGGGGAGTATTTAGAGACGCTGGGCGGACCGGAATATCGTCGGAAAGTAGAAGATTATGTCCGATATGAGGATACGCCGCGTTCGCTGAATTATCAGCTGGATTTGTTGGCGAAGGTTGGATTTAGTAAGATAGACGTATTGCATAAGAACTCTTGTTTTGCGGCGTTTGGGGCGATAAAATAGTCAAAGGTTAAATAAGACTTTAAATAGGATGATCCTGCCCGGAAGGGTATATGAATTGGCGACGAGTGTATTGGTCGTAAGATAAAGGGCGTTATAGGTTTTTATGTTAAAGAGATTGGATGCTGTCAGTTGAAGGTCTATGTTTCTTTTTGTAATGTGATATTTGGCGGAAGCGTCGGCAAAGAAATATTTGAGGCTGGGGTTGCCGCTTCTGTTTGTAAGATAGTATTCTCCTGAGGTACTGAGCTGCAGCACTGGTACTGGTATGTAGTAGATGGATGCCAGCTGCTGAAGCTGATCGATGTGATTTGTCGCCTGGATTCGGGTTTGTGCGGCTGTAACCCGGTAACTGAAGTTGAGGTGATCGTTTAGTTTGGTTTCTGTTCCCCCGCTTAGTGTTATTGTCGTTGTATTGAAGGGTAGGAGGGCTCCGTTCTGGAACTCTACCGACCGGCTGTTTTGCCATTGCAGATCGCTGCTAAAGGTAGTATGTGCATTGAATGAGTATTGGCTGAAGGAAGCGTTGATGGTCCAGGAGCTGCTGGTGTTGGGGTAGGGGAGCACGATGCGCTGCTGAAGGTTGTCGGTGATTTTGCTTGCGCTGATATTGTTGGCGTTGGTGTGGTCATAGGAGAGGTTTATGCTGGCAAAAAGGAGTTTGATCGCTTTTCTATAGTTATAACCTAGTGTTGCACGCTGGAGCTGGCGTAGGGTGAGGTCGGAGCTGTTAGCGTAGAGTGTTCGATAGTCTTTGAGGATGGTTCCCTGGTAAATGTCTTCGACGGTGCCGATGCCGTTTCGATAGTTGTATTGAAGTGTTATAAAGTCCTCGACGCCCACCATGTATTTGCAGGCTAATCGAGGGTCGAAATTTACGCGGGTCATGTTTTTGCTGAGGGAGTAGCCGGGGTCGGAATAGCTGAGCTGTTGGATGGTTAGCGGCAGGCTCAGGTGAGCTTTAAGTGGTCCGTCAGGGGCGGGCATGTCGAGTGCGGCTTCGGCAAATCCTTTTTGGTTGGTCCAGGAAAGATTATTTGCAGAGCTATCAGACGCAGGGGTTAGGGTGGAGGTGAGCTGCTGCTGCTGCCAGCTGAGGCCGGTGGTGAAACTTTTGGTTATCAGGTCGCCGGGGATTTTGTAGGAGATATAGTTATAGGTGAACCAGGTGGGGACGTTGGCATTTTGGACGAGCTGAAGATAGGGGAGGCCGTGGTTGAATATTTCAGGATTGTAGTTGGGGCCGATGGTCCGGGTTTCGGGTTCGGAGAAATGACTGATGTAGGAATAGAGCTGGATGATGTTTTTTGATGAAGTGGAGAGCATTCCGTTCCATTCGTTGGAGAAGCTGAGGGTGTTGTCGCTGAATGTTTGGTCGGCTTGAGAGCGATTGGTATTTAGGTGTGAGTAATTGGTCTGGTGGTTATCATCCAACAGCAGGACGTCGTTGAGATAGACTTTTTCTTTATTTAATGTGAGGGTGAGCTGGGTGTGGAAAAGGTCGGGGACAAGCCGGTTGTGCTGTGTCTCGCTGTACTGAATGGTATCTCCGGGGAGGAAGGTGGTGGTTTTCTGGCTATAGTCCTGCTGCTGGCGGTCGTGCAGGTACCAGGCGTTGAGGCGGAGCTGGAGGTCATTTTTGAGGGTAGTCAGGTTGTTGGCGCCGATCATACCCGAACGATCGAAGAGGTATCGGTTTCGTGCCAGTGCGGGGGTATTTACGGAGCCGAGGGAAAGCAAGGATGCGGGGGGCTCGTTACCAAGCTCCTGGTTGGTGGAGGCTGCGTTGTGCGAGACCAGCTCTCGCTGAAGATCGTCTCCGGTGTTGTTCCCCTTTATATAGTCGAGGGCCTTGAAACGGTCTTTAAAGAGCATGGCGTTGAGGGTGACGTCGTAGTTGCCTGGCAAGCCTGCGCCGATGCTTTCCTGGCCCAGTAGGTGGAGCCTGGCTTTGTTCTTTATGGTCAGGTTAAGCGCCACGTCGTTGCTGGTGACTTTGTTTTGCAGGACTTTGACCGGCTGATGGTTGTCGATGACCTGGATCTGGTCGACGATGTCCTGGGGAATCGAATTGGTGGCGATGGTATACTTGTCGTCGAGAAGGTTGTCTCCGCTGATGTATAGGCGGGAGATAGGTTTATTGTTGTAGCTGATGGTTCCGTCGGAGGCGACGGATATGCCAGGAAGTTTTTTGATTATGTCTCCGATGACCCGGTCCTGGGGGTTGGTGAAGTCGGATACTTTGTAGCTGAGGGTGTCGCCGCTGGTGCGGAGTCTTGGGCGGTTGTTGTGGACGACGATGGATGGGAGCTCGCTGGGAGAGATGGCTAAACTGAAGTTTATGATCGAGGGTAGGATGGTGAGCGGTTTTGTTTGGTCTTTATAGCCGATGCAGCGGACTTCCAGGTAGAGGTCGGCGGGTGCTATCCCGGCTGGGGGGCGCAAGCGATATGCGCCCCCGGTGTCGGTTGTGGTATAGGCGAGGATAATGTCCTGCAGCCTGCTTTTAAGATTTATGCTGGCGTTTGGGATCGCTGCGCCGGTGCTGTCTTTTACCGTGCCTGTTATGATCTGGGCGAGGGCAGGGAGGGAGGCCATGATTAGTGCGAGACCTGTGAGGATGCGTTTCATTTGGTTTCGGGGAGTTCGATCGGGTTATTCATTACGGGGCCGGGGCCGGGTTTTACGTCGATCTTCATCTTTCTAGCGGGGCCGCCGTCGTGGCTTGTCATGCCGTCTAGAAAGGCCTGTGGGTCTTTGTGGGCGGTTTCCTGGAGCCGGGTATATTCCTTGTCGGTAGTCTTGACGCCTTTATCCGGGGGGAGGATGGGTTCTGATGCTGTCTTGTCGATGCCGTCGAAGGTAAAACGAACTTCGTTTTTTGTATCATGCGCCTCGACGATGACACCGGGCAGGCCGTTCAGTTTCCAGGGGCCGATATGCAGGGGCAGCTCGGGGCAGAACCAGGCGATATAGTCCCGGCCTTTGAAGTGTGTGGTTGCTTTCTGGCAGTGCAGGCCGCCGAGGGTAGCGGTGTCGTTAGAGATACGCCAGTCGATTGTGGGCAGGGCATCGGTGATGAGAAAGTCAGAGAATAGGATCTTGTCTTTTCTTAACAATCGCTTTTCATTGGGATATTGATAGTATTCGGCGACCGTGCCGAAATGGTGCACGTCCGTTCGGGTTGTGCCGTCGGGGTTGGTGGAGGTCTGTTCCTGCACACGGTTCTCGGCGCTTTTGTAGACGCCGGATCGTTTTCCGACCAGCAGGACCATGTTTTCGGTGTAGGGATGGTCCCTGTTGTTCGTGTCCCGGATGTGTGCAAACTTGTAGTGGATTGTCAGCACGGCTTCGTCGGGTGCTTGTGCGGAGGCGTGCGTTATCGCTGCTATAGCGAGGGCAAGGAGGAGAATCTTTTTCATATTTGTAATTGTTATTTCCGGCAAGTCTAGGCAATGATTGGGGGCCGGAAAAAGGGTTGATGTGAAACGGTGGGATTTGTTATTTAGGGCGGCGGGATGCGGGGGATCTCAAAAATCGCTTGTTTGACCCAGTCTGGCCGGGGGCGAAGGGTTATCTATTATATTTGTCCCATGCGTCGTAATAAGGTCAGGTCCCTTGTCGAAGTCATTATCCACGTCTTGTGCTGGACGGGGGTATATTTTGCGTTGAAGGCGCTGACCGCTTCGAATTTTCAAATGGTGACCAGGTATGGGAATGGCCCCACGATGAGCCTGAATGGACACCAGCTGTTTCCTTATCCTCATGTAGTTCTCGGAGTGTTGCTGCTGCTGTTTTATGGAAATACTTTTTTGCTGCTTCCAAGGGTAATACAGATGAAAAGCAGGAGACTGGGGATAGCGGCTGTAACTGGATGGACATCGTTGCTGTTTGTGCTGAATTATTGTGCGGTGCGTCTGCTGATTCCGCCTGGGGTAGCTCCGTCGGCGGAACAGGTGCGCAGCAGGGCTATGGCAGGTTTACCTCCGCCACCGACACCTTATTCAGCGAATGATTGGATAGAGCTGCAGGGGGTGATGGCGGCTATCTTCCTTTCGATGCTGGGGATTGCCGTGGCCTTTTTCTTTATCAAGGAATGGATAAGGAACGACTTGCGGCGCAGTCAGGCGGAGGCGCATCAGCTGGATACCGAGAACCGGTTTTTGCGATCGCAGGTAAACCCGCATTTCTTTTTCAATACGTTGAACAATCTGTTCTCGATGGCCCAGCGGAAGGGGAATGAGGAGCTGGCCGATAGCATCTCCAAACTATCGGATATGATGCGTTATATGATTTATGAAAGCAATACGGATACCGTTTCTCTACAACGGGAGATTGCTTATCTGAAGGATTGTGTTGCGCTGAACAAGCTTCGATATGCAGAGATGGAGGTTGCGGTTCGTTTCGATCATCCTGTGTCGGCGGTAGCGTCGGGAGTGTTCGTCGCGCCGATGCTGTTCGTGCCTTTCCTGGAGAATGCGTTCAAGCATGGAGTGGCGATCGGGCGTCACTCGGTCATTGCTCTTGGGATTTCCGTCGAGGGGAAAAAACTTATCTTTAGCTGTGAGAATACCGACCACGGCCCGGTTAAAAGGCTGGAGGAGGATAAAGGCGGAATTGGCCTTGAAAATGTAAAGCGCCGGCTTGAGCTGATCTATCCGGGAAGGCACGAGCTAATGGCGGGACCGGGGGATGGGAAGTATATCGTAAACCTTCAAATAGAACTTGCTTGATGACTTGTATAGCCGTAGATGATGAACCCATGGCGCTCGAAGTAATCGAGCGGTATTGCTCGAAGAGCGATCATTTGGAGCTGAAGGCCGTGTTTCGGGAGCCGGTCAAGGCTATCGAGTACTTGGGCAGGGAGAAGGTCGATTTGATTTTCCTGGATATCAATATGCAGGAGCTCAGCGGGATGCAGATGGTACAGGCCTTGTCGCCCAGGCCGATGATCGTCTTTACGACTGCTTATAGCCATTACGCCGTGGAGAGCTATACGGTAAATGCGATCGATTATTTGTTGAAGCCTATTTCCTTTGAACGGTTTCTTGCTGCGGTGAATAAGGCGATGGCGGCCTTGCCGGGGAGGGCTGGCGTACGGAGCGGGGCGGAGCTATCAAGGGCTGGGCAGGATGCGACGATTTTTATCAAGAGCGGTCCGCAGACCTATCAGGTGAAGGTGGGGGATATTCTTTACCTGGAAAAGGATGGTAATTATATCACTGCTCATCTCAAAGACAGGAATATTCTTATCCGGGAAAATATGAGTGATGTTTTTGGACTGGTGCCGGAGGCGGAGTTTATCAGGATTCATAAATCGTATGTGGTGGCGATTCAACATATTTCTATGATCGAGGCGTACCAGGTGACTATAAATAATGAGAAGATACCGGTGAGCAGCACTTATCGGGATTTATTGCGGGCGAGGCTGGGGATTGATTAGTGGCTTTTATTTGCCTTTGCCTGGGTTTTCCTGTTGCTATACGAAGTCCGGGATAGAAATGTTACGGGCAAATTACTATATTTAAGAATGATGATGATTAAATACCTGTTTTTGGGGATTCCGGTGATGCTGCTGGTTTCGTGTGGCGGGGACTCTGCGGTTCCTGCTCCGTCGAAGGAAGCGATCGATTCGTTGAAATTGAAGACGGGGCAGGTGGTGCTTTGTGGGCCGCCGGACAAGGAATTTGGGATTGTCGACTTCGATATTGCAGGGAGCAAGCAGGTCAAGGCCGATTTCAATACTGCGGTGGAGCTGTTGCATTCATTCGAGTATGACGAGGCGGAGAAGGTTTTTGCAAAGATCATCGACGAATCTCCGGGGACAGAGATGGCTTATTGGGGGGTGGCGATGTGCAATTTTCATCCTTTGTGGGAGCCGCCGACGGAGAATGATTTGAAGAAGGGGTCGAGGGCGGTTGCTATAGCTGGTTCTTTAAAGCCGGGGTCTCCGCGGGAGGCGGCGTTTGTGGGTGCGGTGGCGGCTTATTATAAGGATTGGAGCAAGACGGACCCGCATACGCGAAGTCTGCGATTCGAGAAGGCGATGGAGGAATTGCATGGGAAGTATCCTGAGGATAAGGAGGGGGCTATATTTTATGCTTTGTCCCTGGATGCGGCCGCGGAGCCTACGGATAAGACGTATGCAAAACAGAAGAAGGCAGGCGGGATATTGGATAGTCTTTATAGTTCTGCCCCGAATCATCCGGGGATCATTCACTATATCATTCATACCTACGATTATCCGGGGATTGCCGGTCTTGGGCTGGCGGCGGCGCGGAGGTATGCGAAGGTGGCGCCTTCGTCCGCGCATGCGCTGCATATGCCTTCACATATTTTTACCCGGTTGGGTCTTTGGGATGAGTGTATTCAGTCGAATTTACAGTCGGTTGAAGCTGCTAAATGTTACGCCCAGTCGGTGGGTATAAAGGGGCACTGGGATGAGGAGCTGCATGGGCTGGATTATCTTGTGTATGGGTATCTGCAGAAGGGGGATAATGCGGCGGCGGGGGAGCAGCTGAAATATCTGGGGACGATCCAGGATGTATTTCCGGTCAATTTTAAAGAGGCTTATACGTTTGCTGCTTCTCCTTGTCGTTTTGTGCTTGAAAATAAGGATTGGGCGGGTGCTTGTGGGCTGGCGCTTCAGCCGGCTTCGTTTCCGTGGGCGAAGTTTCCGTGGCAGGAGGCTATCGTTCATTTTGGGAGGCTGCTGGGGGATGTTCATAATAAAGAGGTGGGTGCAGCGGAGAAGGAGCTGGCGAGGATGGATACGTTGCATTCGAGCTTGATGAAATTGAATGATGCGTATAAGGCGAGGCAGGTGGAGATACAGATGACGGCGGGGCGGGCGTGGATAGCGCATGCGAAGGGGGTGGATGGGGAGGCTCTGTCGTTTATGAGGAGGGCGGCGGATTTGGAGGATAGTACTTCGAAGCATCCGGTTACGCCGGGGGAGGTGTTGCCGACGAGGGAGCTGTACGCGGATCTATTGGTCGCGGTGCACCGGGAGAAGGAGGCTTTTGTGGAGTATCAGGCGGTGTTGAAGAAGAGTCCGAATCGGTTCAATAGTTTGTACGGTGCGGGCAAGGTTTCGGAGCTGCTGGGGGATACGGCGAATGCGGGTTTGTATTATAGGCAGCTGGTTGCGGTTGCTGCTGCTGGATCTGGCAGGGTGGAGTTGAATTCGGCGAGGGAGTTTTTGGGGAAGAGGAAATGATGAAAGCCCTCGGTTAAGAGGGCTTTCGAAACGGACAGTGGGGTTGTAAAAGCGGACAGATGATTTTGGTCTTTTGGATGTAAGTTTTTGATTTGTATAGGATTGGGAGTTTGGCATGGGGCTGGATGGAGGTTTGTGACCTAACCTACCGCACATGCTTAAAATCTACTTTCGGACCGGGCTGCGCAACCTCTTGCGGCACCGGAGCTTTTCTGTAATCAATCTGATTGGGCTCACGCTGGGCCTTGCTTCGATCATGACGCTGGCCGTCATGCTTTACCAGTTTCTGACAACGAACGGGCAATTTGCGAACAAGTCGCGGATGTATTATGTGAAGTCGAGGGGGAAGGATGGCGGCGAGTCGATGCAGACTACTTTTCCTTTTCTTTATGAGGTGCTGAAGGGCTCGCCGCAGGTCGAGGCGGGTACGCATATCCAAAGCTGGTATTATCCCTGGCTGAAGGCGGGTGATAAGGAATTCCAGGAGTCTACGATGTTTGTGGATAGCGGGTTTTTCAAGGTGTTTTCTTATCCGCTGGAAGCGGGGAATGCGGCTACGGCTTTCCAGGAGAAAAACAGCATCGTGCTGAGCCATGAGGTGGCGGAGAAGTTTTTTGGGAAGGGGGATGCGCTTGGGAAGACGGTGGTGATGGATGATACGTTGTTGTTGACCGTGCGGGGTGTGTTGGAGCATACGCCTACCAATACCACTTTCCGGCCGCAGGTGCTGCTGCCGGTGGCTATTTTGAGAGACAATAAGGATTTTGCCGGGTCGGCCGATTGGTATAATGGATTTGCCGAGAATTATCTGCTTCTGAAGCCGGGTGCCGATACTGCTCTTTTGAATGCGCAGATGAACCAGGTCGTAAAGACGCATTATAACAAAGAGAGCAGGGGTATGACGATGCATGTGACTCCCTATAGCCAATATGTCCAGAATGAGTCGGGGAGCCTTGTCCAGGTGATGATCAAGGGGATTGTCGGGATGATCGTCTTCATTCTATTAGTCGTGATTGCGAACCTGGTCAATCTGAATGCCGCTACGTTGTTCTCCCGGAATAAAGAAGTGGCCGTGAAGAAGATGATGGGGGGCAGCAAATGGCATATTATCATGCAGTTTTGTGTAGAGAATGCAATTTTGATTGTGGGGTCGATCGTAATGGCGTATGTGCTGTTCCGATCGCTGTTGCTGCCGGCTGTCAATACTATGATCGGGGACCGGTTTGGGAGCATTGCGGTAAATATGCGGCATGATTATCCGCTGGCGCTGGCGTTTGTTTTTTTAGGTTTGATTATTGTGGTCATCGTGGGCAGCTATCCTGCCTGGTATTTGAATACGCTGAAGCTGACGGATGTGGTCAAGGGGAAGCTGAGCCGGAGCCATAGCAAGCAGTATACGCGCAATGTTTTTATCACGCTTCAATTCGTCCTGGCCATCACCTTCATCGGTGTCACTATCGTATTGAGCAATCAGCTTGGGTATATGAAGGGGGCTGCTCTTGGTTTCGAGAAGGAGAATGTGCTGGTAGCGAGGATGGACCTGGCCTATCGTAATCCGAAGACCGCGGCGGCGAGGTTCGACGTGCTGCTGAACGATCTTCGCAATAATCCTTATGTACATGGGGTTTCGACGAGCGAGGATTATCCTACTGCTTATTCGAGCAATTATAATGGGTATGTAGATGCGGGGTCGGGCAGGGAGCAGTATTTCCGTCATGCGTATGTAGATGCGGGGTTATTGTCGACCTATAAGGTTCCGATTATAGAAGGGCGGGACTTTGTCAATTCTTCGGATCCGTCGAGGCAGCGGGAGATTATCATCAACCGGCAGGCGGTAAAGATGCTGGGATGGAAGGGGCCGGTGGTCGGGCGTCAGCTGCGAGCCAAGGGTGAAGGGGGGGCGGTATATACGGTGGTCGGGGTGATGGAGGATTTTCATTATCAGGACCTGACGAGAAATATCGAGCCGTTGATGCATCATTATGCGGAGAAGCAGCAGCTGGGTTTTTCGAATCTGAGTGTTCGGGTGGACCCGAAGCATACTAAGGAGGTTGTATCGCAGCTGGAGGCGGCTTTTAAAGATATGCCGTCGAGGAGGTCGTTTAGCTATGAGTTTGTTAGCAATCGAATCAGCAGGCAGTATACGTTGCTGGATGGGATTTTGAAGACTACGAGCTATGTGGCGGTTCTGACGGTTTTTATTGCGGCGATGGGGCTGTTTGGGCTGATTGCGTTGTTTACGCAGCAGCGGGTGAAGGAGATCGGGATTCGGAAGGTGCTGGGGGCGAGTGCGGGAAGGATTGCGGCGATGTTGTCGAAGAATTTTGTGATACTGGTGGGGGTGTCGATGCTGATTGCGGGGCCTATTTCATATTTTATCATGGATAGGTGGCTGCGGGATTTTGCGTATCGGATAGAGGTGGAATGGTGGATGCTGGCTGCGGCGGGTGTTGTGGGGTGCTTGATCGCGCTGGTGACGGTGGGGTGGCATGCGATCAGGGCTGCGGTGGCGAATCCGGTGGAGAGTTTGAGGAATGAGTGATTTGCGTGCGACTAACTTATAGTGATTAGCGGATTATCTCTCCGTTCTTCCAGCCGGCCGATGGGCTGGCAGCAGGCGGGGGGTAATCCGCTTTGTTTAAGAAGGGTTTCGAATGCTGGGGTGTGTTCGGCTTCGACGGCGACGAGAAGGCCTCCGCTGGTTTGGGGGTCGGCGAGGATGTGGCGTTGGAGATCGGTGAGAGGGTGGTGCTGTGTGGTGGTGTGGGTGAGGGCGGCAATTTTGTGGCCGTAGCTTTTCCAGTTTCGGATGGTTCCGCCGGGGATGCAGCCTTGTTCGAGATAGTGGGTTATCGAAGGGATGGTGGGGACTTTGTCGAAGTCTAGGACGGCGGAAAGGTTGCTGCCTTCACACATTTCGGAGAGGTGGCCGAGGAGGCCGAAGCCGGTGACATCGGTCATGGCGGTTACGCTTTTTAGCTCGCCGAAGGCGGCGCCTAGCTTGTTGAGGCGGGTCATGCTTTCGAGGGCGATGGCGGCGTCGGCGGGTTGGAGCAGGCCACGTTTTTGGGCGGTGGACAGGATGCCTACGCCAAGGGGTTTAGTCAGGTATAGTTTACAGCCTGGGGTGGCGGTGGAGTTTTGTTTGACGTGGGACAGGGCGACGAGGCCGTTGACGGCGAGGCCGAAGACTGGCTCGGGGCAGTCGATGCTATGTCCGCCTGCCAGGGTGATGCCGGCTTCGGCGCAGATGGCGCGGGAGCCTTCGAGGACGCGCTGGGCGACTTCGGGAGGCAGCTTGTCGATGGGCCAGCCGAGGATGGCGATTGCAAGGACGGGCTTTCCTCCCATCGCGTATACGTCGCTGATGGCATTGGCGGAAGCGATACGGCCGAAGTCGAAGGCGTCGTCTACGATCGGCATGAAGAAGTCTGTGGTCGAGATGAGAGCGGTGTCGTTGCCGAGGTCGAGGACGGCGGCGTCGTCGCGTTTATCGTTGCCGACGAGGAGGCGGGGATCGGGTATGGCTGTGGTGGAGCTGTGTAAGATCTTATCGAGGATAGCGGGGCTGATCTTACAGCCGCAGCCTGCTCCGTGTGAATATTGGGTAAGCTTTATGTCTAGCGTGTCGAGCATGTGATTTGGTTTTCTGATGTGATGGAGGCTTTTAGAACGAGTTCGGTGTTGGTTATGGCGTTGGTGTCCGGGGCGGGTACGGGTATTGTGAGGTTGGGACTGCGGGATTGAAGAGCGGTTCGATAAGTCTTGTCATAATATACGAGCACCTGGCGGATGAAGTCTTCCATTCGGTTTTCGCGGATGGCTGTTATGGCGTTTTTACATTGTTCGGGGCCGAGTCTTTTGCGGATGCGTTCGGTACATTCGACGAGGAAGTCGGGGTTTAGCGAACCGTATTCTTTTGTGAGGGAGGCTATGCGGGCTTCGAGAGGGACTTGTAAGTCGAAGAGCGTCGAGCTTTGCATGGTTTTCCAGAAGCTGCGGGGGACCATTCTTTTTCCTATGTTCAGGCTTTCGTCTTCTATCCAGATCCTTTGTTGCGGGTTGGCTTTGTGCAGCTGGGCGGCGAGGTCGTTTTCAAATTGTTCCTGGGTAGGTTGTACGAGACGGCCGAGTGAGCCATAGGATGAGCCCTGGTGCTGGGCAAGGTGTTCGAGGTCGATAACCTGTTCGTTGAGGGAGCGGAGGTGATGCAGGAGGTTCGTCTTACCGCTGCCGGTCATTCCACCTATCACCGATAGTAACCAGGTCTTTTCGAACTGGTCGAGCACCCAGCGACGATAGCGTTTGTATCCTCCTTCTATCACATAAACCTGGAAGCCGTATAGGTCCAGGGCCCAGGCCATGGCGCCGCTTCTCATCCCTCCTCTCCAACAGTGG
>JAFDYG010000223.1 GCA_018267545.1 Bacteroidota bacterium | reverse complement strand
GGTTAAGGGGGGGGGGGATTAGATGTGTTGGTGGGGGGTGTGGGGGGTGGGGTGGGGTGAAAGTTGGGCGAAAGTCGGGGGGAGGGGGAAGCCGGGGGTTTCGTAAATTGCACCCATGCAACAATATCTCGATTTGCTTCAGCATATATTGGACAAGGGGGCGGTTAAGACGGACAGGACGGGGACCGGGACGATCAGCTGTTTTGGGTATCAGATGCGGTTCGATCTGGCGGAGGGTTTTCCGTTGGTAACGACGAAGAAGGTGCACATGAAGAGTATCATTTATGAGCTGTTGTGGTTTCTGAAGGGAGAGACGAATATTCGGTATTTGAAGGAGCATGGGGTCAGCATTTGGGATGAATGGGCGGATGCGGAGGGGGAGCTGGGGCCGGTTTATGGCAAGCAGTGGCGGAGCTGGGAAGGGGCCGATGGCCAGGTAATCGACCAGGTTTCGCAGCTGATCGAGCAGATTAAGAAAACGCCGGACAGTCGCCGGTTGATTATCAGTGCGTGGAATGTGGCCGATCTGCCGGAGATGGCATTGATGCCTTGTCACGTGCTGTTTCAGTTTTATGTGGTGAATGGGAAGCTGAGCTGTCAGCTGTATCAGCGTAGTGCGGATGTATTTTTGGGGGTTCCTTTCAATATCGCTTCTTACGCTTTACTGACGATGATGATCGCGCAGGTTTGCGGGCTGGAGCCGGGAGAGTTTATCCATACGTTCGGGGATGTTCATTTGTACAGCAATCATATGGAGCAGGCGAAGCTGCAGCTGACGCGCAAGCCGTTTGCGCTTCCGGTGATGAAGCTGAACCCGGAGGTGAGGGATATCTTTGGGTTTCGGTATGAAGATTTCATCCTGGAAAGTTATCAGTCGCATCCGGCGATTAAGGCGCCGGTAGCCGTTTAGTCGCGGGGACATTGGTCGCCGTCCAGGCGTGGGGAGATTGGTCTCCGTTTAGGTGCGGGGACATTTCGAGGGATTGAGAGGATGTATTAAAAATGTTTTATGATCATTAGCCTTATTGTAGCCGCCAGTACCAATAACGCCATCGGGAAGGAGAACCGTTTGCTTTGGCATTTGCCGAACGATATGAAGTTTTTTAAAAACACGACCTGGGGGATGCCGGTTATCATGGGGCGGAAGACGTATGATGCGCTTGCGGGGGAGCCGCTTCCGGGGCGGTTTAATTTCGTTGTGACGCGGAATGGCAATTGGTCGCCGGGGGATAAGGGTGAGAGGATGATCGGGGAACGGAAGTCTGTGGTGGTTGTAAGCGATTTGGCTTCGGCGGTGCAACGGGCGAAGGAGACAGATTGTAAGGAGATTTTTATCATCGGCGGCGGTGAGATTTATAAAGAATCCATGTCGATTGCCGATCGGATTTATATGACCCGCGTCCATACTGTTGTGGAAGGAGATACTTATTTCCCCGTCATCGATGAGAAGGAATGGGAACTGGTAGAGAACCGTGACTTTCCTGTAGATGACAAACATGCTTTTGCCTATAGTTTTCAGACGTGGCAGAAGAAAAAATAGCTAATGTATTCCCGCTATCGGCTTGCACAGAAATATGTCCATTACTATCTCACCGCTGCTAACGGCAAGGGGCATGGGATTCATTCTCCGTTTGTATTCGATTTCGTCATCCGGGTGTTGAATGATTCTGCGGGTGTGCCTGCGATCGAGGGGCTTCGCCGGCGGCTGCTTGTCAACCGGTCGTTGCTGGAGGTGGAAGATTTGGGGGCGGGTTCGGCTTTCCGGGCGATGCGGATGAGGAGTGTGGGGGATATTACGAAGAGGGCGGCGAAGCCGGCAAAGCTGGGGATGCTGTTGTATAGGATTGCGAAGCATTATGGGGTTTCGAGGGTGCTGGAGCTGGGGACTTCGATGGGGTTGTCGACGGCTTATTTGGCGGAGGGGGTAAAGGGGGCGGCGCGTGCGCGGGGCGAGGGTGCTGTTAGTGGGGGAGGAGCTGGGGGTACGGCGGCGCCTGGAGGTGGCGGTGTGGTTGGGGGAAGGGTTTGGTCGATCGAGGGGGCGGCGCAGGTAGCGGAGAAGGCGGAGGAGAATTTGCGTTGGTTAGGGCTGGAGAATGTGAGGCTGGTGACGGGGAATTTCGATACGGTGCTGCCGGAGGTGTTGGGGGAGATGGGGGGAGTTGACCTGGCTTTTGTGGATGGCAATCACCGGAGGGAGCCGACGCTGGCTTATTTTGATTTGTTGATGGGGCATGTGGCGCGACCGGGGATATTGATTTTTGACGATATCCATTGGAGTAAAGAGATGGAGGAGGCCTGGGCGGCGATCAAGAGTGATTCTCGGGTATACCTTACGGTCGACTTATTCTTTATCGGGATAGTTTTTCTTCGGGAGGAGTTCAAGGTGAAGCAAGATTTTGTTATCCGCTTCTGATTGCGTAACTTATGGTCATAACTCTTTTGTTATGATCGTCGGCGTACTCAGGGAACCTTCATATGAATCCAGAGTCTCCTTACTGGCAGAGGGCGCGGCGGTTTTGGTGAAGCGGAAGCTGGAAGTGTGGGTGCAGGCCGGTGCAGGCCTGGGCGCTTTTTGTGCAGATGCGGCGTATTCGGGTGTCGGGGCGCAGGTTAAGAGTCGGGAAGAGATTTTGGAGAAAGCGGATTTGTTGTTAGTGATTCATTCGGGCGAGGTACCGTCCACTTTACAAAATAAAATATTGGTCGGCGTTTATCAGCCTTTGCAGGATGCGGCTCTGATGGGTGCGTGGGCGCGGCAGGGTATTACCTGTTTTAGTCTGGATATGCTGCCGAGGACGACGCGGGCTCAAAGCATGGATGTGCTGAGCTCACAGGCGAATATTGCCGGTTATAAGGCGGTTTTGGTGGCTGCGGGTTTGT
>JAFDYG010000222.1 GCA_018267545.1 Bacteroidota bacterium | reverse complement strand
ATCTGAATTTTGGGGGCGGGGGGGACAGTGCGAAACCGAAGAAGTCGGGGGATAACCTGACGAAGCTCTTGAGGAGTTTCGTCGATAGTACTCAGCAGAGGCTTCGGGTCAGCGTGAACATGGCGGATATCGGGACCAAGCGGCTGCCGTTGGTTTTGGATTCGTTGGAGAAGAAGACGGGTACTTTATTCGATACGGCGCATTACAGGGTAGAGTTTACGGGAACGAGCGTTACGTACCTGGAGGGAAGCAGCTTTGTCATACAGGGGTTGAAGGATAGTATCATGTGGGCTTTTGTGCTGATAGCGGCTTGTATGCTTTTTCTGTTCAGGAGCTTCCGGATCCTGATTTGTTCGCTGGCGCCCAATGTGATACCCTTAATCATTACGGCAGGTATAATGGGCTGGGCCGGGGTCCGGTTGAAGCCTTCGACGGTGATCGTGTTTAGCATTGCGCTGGGGATTGCGATCGATATTACCATTCGTTTCCTGGTAAACTACAAGCAGGAGGGGAAAGGAGGGGCTGAAGCAGCGGTAATCGATACGATCAATAAGACGGGAATCAGTATTCTGTATACGTCGCTGGTGCTGATAGCGGGGTTTGTGATCTTTTGCTTCAGCGATTTTGGCGGGATATTGGCGCTGGGGTGGTTGACTTCGGTGACGCTGGTGATTGCGACGATTACGAACCTGGTGTTCCTGCCGGCATTGCTGGTAGGGCTGACTAAATCTCGACGAGCCCGTTCTTGATGGCGAACATGACGAGGCCTACGCGGGTGCGGACCTTTAGCTTTTCGAAGAGGGTGTTCCGGTAATTGTCGACCGTGCGGGGGCTGATGAACATCTTGTCGGCGATGTCCTTATAGCTGAGCTCGGAGCAGACCAGGCGGAGGAATTCCTTCTCTTTGTCGTTGAGGACGATGGGGTCTTCGGGGTTGCCGAGGTCTTTGTGGAGGCCGCTGATGATCTTGCCGGAGATGTATTCGGAGAGGTAGAAGTCCTTTTTCATGATGGAATCCAGGGCCAGCTTCAGCTCTTCGGGTTCGATATTCTTCAGGATATAGCCTTTGGCGCCCAGGCGGAGCATGCGGATGATGGTATTTTCATCGCTAAACATGGAGAGGGCGAGGACTTTGATCTGGGGATAGTTCTTGTGGAGCCAGCGCACGGTTTCATAGCCATCCATGTCGGGCATATTGACATCCAAAAGGATAATGTCCGGGATGACGTGTTGAGTGATCTTGGTCTTGATGTCTTTTCCGTTATCGCCTTCAAACAGTACAGCGTAGTTCTCAAAGGAGCCGATAAGTTTAGCCAGCGCTTTACGTAAGAGACTGTGATCATCTACAATACCAACCTGTATTTTCTTTGTTGCTACTCCCATAATCCATTTATAATATATCCTTTTCCAGGGGCAATTCCACCGTAATGGAGGTGCCTTTGCCCGGCTGGCTTTGAACAGAAATCTGAGCGCCGATCAGGGAGGCGCGGTTTGTCATACTTTTCAGGCCAATACCGCTGGAGGAGGAGGCCTGTCGCTTTTTTGCTATGTCAAAACCGACCCCGTTATCCTCAACTTTCAGAACAAATTTATTATCAATTGAGTAATTAACCGCAATATTTACGTGAGTGGCCTTGGAATGTTTTAAAATATTATTCATCATCTCCTGAAACATCCGGTACAGGAAGATAGATCGTTGACCCTCAAGCTGATACTCTTCACCAATGACAGACAAGTCCACTTCGAGCAAGCCGGTACGCTGAAGACTGTCCAGGTCGAAGCGCATGGCTTCGAGCAGTCCTATTTGGGTAATCCTGTCGGTATGCAGGCTCTTGGTCAGGTTACCCATATCGTAGATCACTTTATTCAGCATCTGCCGGCTGGTCTGTACGCTTTCATAGGCAGAGTGTTCCTTTTCCAGCGGCAGGATAGACAGGGATAGCTTGACTACGGAAAGGACCTGTCCGATATTGTCGTGAAGTTCCTGGGCGATAGTTTTGAAGGTCGTTTCCTGGATTTCCAGCTGAGACCGAAGCAATTCCTGTTGGTACTGGTCTTTCATTCGTGCCAGCTGTTTCTCCTGACGGTGCTGTCTGCGCTGGTATAAAAAAAGCATGATAAAAATAAAGCCTACCAGGAGAAGGGCTAGTGCGATACCAGTCAGGATGATGACATAGATGTCCAGGTTTTTAGCCGACATAAATAGGCAATAGTGAACGATAAATATAACAAGATATTCAATAAGACAAATATGGCTACTAAATTCTCAATAATGGCTGTCGGAAGGGCCTGCATCAGCTTGGTAAAGCCATAGATCGGAAAGGTACAGGTATAAAAGAAAAGGAGGCCTGAACAGATCCAAAAAGCTGGCTGACGGACCAGGTCGGGGGAGCTCCTCTGTTGGAACAATTCCCAAAAATAATACATACATGCCGCAACGACGAGCAGGCAGCCTAGGCCGTAGCTGATGGTATGGAAAAGGCCGGGCTGGATGAAGAAAATGTCTATCAGGGCGAAAAGGGGGTAGCAGGTAAGGACATAGATAAAGACGGTTTTGGCTGACTTTCTAACTACGATTTCCCGGACCAGGAACAGGTCGAAGCTGACGACCAGCAGGGTTTCTATGTTGTTGAGAAAGACGTTATTGATAGCAGAGAGTGCAAGAAAGCCCAAGCCTGCTTCCATCAGGAAATTGATCAAAAGAAAGATGGAAAGGTATTTAAGATAGGGTTCTTTTGCGGGCCGGAAAAAGATGGTCATGCTTACGAGAAAAGCAATACCAGCGGCTATTGGAATGAGATAAAACAAATAGTTCGAGACATGGCCCATTTCCGAAAGATAGCAGATATTTCCATTATTTCATAAAATAGCCGCCTTGCGTACAAGGCGGCTACTGATATACCCGTATCTTATTAGAAAAAGTATTTACATTAGATAACTTCCATGCTGTTGTCATCGCGGACGATGAGGGTAGCTTGGCCCATGCCGGAAGTCTTGCCGCCGAAGCCACCGCCGCACATTGGAGGGCAGATGGGAGCAGGCAGGTAAGCGATGACTTCGCCGGAAGTCAGGATTTGTTTTGCATTTTCCAGGGAGCCGTCCTTGCTGCGGTTAGCAACCATTACGACGGTTTGCATTCCTACTTGTTCGGGGATATGGTAACCTTCCGTGTGTACGGCAAAGTGCAGGCGAACGCCGTTGCCGCCGTTCTCCTTGACTCTATCGAGAAAACCTTCCAATTCTTCTACGGTAAGCCAAACGCTCATGGAATCGGCTCTTCCCAGGCGGGAGGAGTTATCAGCCCATCTTTGTTGCTTGTAAGCAGTCGTTAGGGTGTCCATTTCATTTTTGGAGATGTAATTGCCGACATTTACGGATTTTTTTTCAATTGTGTTCATGGCTGATTGTTTTAGAATGTTGAAGAATAATTTGCTGTTGTAAAAGTATTCTCCAGGTCTTTACAAGGCCACGTGCAAGGAATAGTAAATCAAATAATTACAAATTACTATTATCCGTAAAATAAAGGAGATCAAACAATCAGGGGGAGAATATGACAAAAAAAACGCTTTTTCGGCATATAAAAAACAGTAAAATATCTAAGTAAATGCACGTGATTTACGCAGGTGTTTTTTGCGTGTTTTACGCAAAAAAATCACGGGTCATTTTTCGTGCGGCAATTCGAGCAGTTTGAAATATTTATAGGACATTTAATAAAGAGGTCGCTGCTATGTCCCGTTTTTAATTTTTAATATCCTTCAACAACTAGTAAAAAAAGGAAGTGTGTTTTGCTGAGACTACCCTAACTGGCGGTAAAAAACTCCCGTCTATTTCTACTAATCTATCTGGTTAGCAACAGCATACATAACCATTAACACCTTATCCTGTTTTTGTCATTCTAAAGCGTGTTTGGGTATGTATGCTGATGCGATAACTATAAACGATAATGCGGAAAATATTAGTACGCATGAGAAAACTCGAACGTCTGCTTACCTACTGTAACCATTCAAAACGACCGGATTCATCTTGTCCTACAGGGTGAATCCGGAATCGCATTAGAGCCTTCTCCTTAGTCACTCCATTAACTAATTACCACAAAAGTCATACTGCTTTCGTAGTTTTGCGCCTTTCGGCGCCCTTTTTGGCGTCCAGGCGTCCATAATTGTGTGTCCGGGCGTCGCGGCATTTCAAAAACAGCTCAATGAATAAGAAAATCAAATCGGCCTTGATCTCGGTCTTTTACAAGGACGGACTGGACAGCATAGTAAAAAAACTACATTCTTTAGGTATAACAATCTACTCTACGGGGGGTACTCAGCAGTTCATCGAATCGCTTGGTCTGCCCTGTATACCGGTCGAAAATCTCACCTCCTACCCTTCTATTTTGGGCGGCCGGGTCAAAACTTTACACCCTTCCGTCTTCGGTGGAATACTTGGAAGGAGGGATCAACCCACCGACGTGGAGGAAATGACCCGCTATCATATTCCGGAAATAGACCTGGTAATCGTGGACCTTTACCCCTTCGAAGAGACGGTAGCGAGCACCAAGGAAGACAAGGCGATCATCGAGAAGATCGACGTGGGCGGGCCTTCGATGATCCGTGGGGCCGCAAAGAATCATAAAGACGTGGTTGTCATCGGGTCCAAGGCGGATTATGCCTACCTGGAGCAGCTGTTGGACGAGCAAAAAGGGGAGACTTCATTGGACCAGCGCCGCAGACTGGCTGCGAGGGCGTTCGAAGTTTGCGCACATTATGACGTAGCAATTGCGAAATATTTCACGCAAAACGGGGAGTCCGACTACTTTCTGGAGTCGGTACCTGCGCCCAAGTCCATGCGTTACGGCGAAAATCCGCACCAGGCGGCCCGTTTCTATGGCAAGCTGGAGGAACTATTCGAGCAGGTGAACGGGAAAGAGCTTTCCTATAATAACCTGGTGGATGTGGATGCGGCGGTACAGTTGATCCAGGAGTTCGTATCCGGCGGGGCGACCTTTGCCATCATCAAGCATACGAATGTCTGCGGTGTGGCTATCCGTTCTTCGTTGAAGGAGGCCTGGGATGCTGCGCTGGCGGGTGACCCCGAGAGCGCATTCGGTGGTGTATTAGCCTGTAATACACCGGTGGACAAGGCAACGGCCGAGGCTATCAACGAGATTTTCTTCGAGGTGCTTATTGCGCCAGCCTTCGATAAGGATGCGCTGGAGATTCTGCGTTCCAAGAAGAACCGGATCCTGCTGGTGCAGAAGGCACGTGTCACTCCGGCGTTTCAGTAT
>JAFDYG010000221.1 GCA_018267545.1 Bacteroidota bacterium | reverse complement strand
TAAGTGTCGAGGCGTCCGATGATTTGTTACAGGACCTGCTGGTCGCTGAGACCGGGGTGGTGGCTATTGATAGTGACGCCGCGGCTGACGGAGAGATAGGCTTTTGTGTTGGCGATAAAGAGGCTGTTGTCACCGGAGGGAAAAGCTTCCTGGAGCATTTTTGTGTTGGGACCGAGGAAGAGGGTGCCGGCCTGCAGCACGGGGTTGGGGAAGGAGGAGCTGTGCAGCTGACCATACTCGCCTACGGTGGGGTGGTGCGGCAGGATCATGGTCGATTGTGCGATGTAGGTTCCTTCCGGGATCAGGCTGTTGAAGACGGGCATCGATAGTCTTTCCGGGGCTTTCCAGTGGAGGCCGTCGATCAGGAAGACGATTACTCTTTGTATCGGGGTGTTGCGTATCGGGGTGTCGCTCATGGCTTAAATTTAAGGCTTTCCTAAAACTGCTCCTTTTTCGATCGGCATGACGTTTTCTGCATAAATTTTTAGCCAGCCGCGGGGCAGTGTGCGGGAAGGGGCTTTCCAATTTTTTAGTCTCTCTTCATATATGTTCGGCATGACTTGCAGGTCGATGCTTCTTGCGTCGAGGTCGATGACGATGGTGTCACCTTCCTGGATGATCGCCAGGGGGCCGCCGGCTGCGGCTTCGGGCATGACCTGTCCGATGGTGATGCCTTTGTTGAGCCCCGAGAGCTCGCCGTCGGTGACGACGGCTACGCTTGCGGCGAGGCCGGCTCCGCTTAGTGCGGCCATGAAGCTACAGGCGAAGACGGTACCGGGTCCGCCTATCGGTCCCATCATACGCAATACTACGATATCTCCGGCATGGATGACGCCTTTGCCGAGGGCTTGCATTGCGAGGTCTTCGTCTTCGAAGACTCTGGCGGGTCCTTCGAAGAAGCGGGTTGCGCCTTCGACGGCGGACAATTTTACGATCGCTCCTGCGGGGGCGATGTTGCCGCGGATGATGGCGAGGCCGGGTTCCTGGCGGAAGGGGTTGGAGAGCGGCCGGATGACTTTTTCGTCGACCTCGATATGTTTTTGCAGGACGGTGGAAAGGGAGGTTCCTTGAACAGTTAGAACTTCTGTGTTTAGTAAGGATTGCATCTGCTGCAGGACGGCGAGGGTCCCCCCTGCCCTATCGAAGTCTTCGATACGGTCGGGGCCGTTGGGTCTTATTTGGGTTAGCTGGGCGAGCTGTTTTGCTTCCTGCTCGAAGATGGTTACGATATCCAGGTCGAGGCCCGCTTCTACAGAGATGGCGGTGAGGTGGCGCACCGTGTTGACTGAGCAGCCGATGGTGACGGCGACTTTTATGGCGTTCCGGAAGGCTTCTTTTGTCAGGATCTGTCTTGGGCGGATGTCGGCTTTTACCAGCTTCATGATTTGGGCGCCGGCCGAGCGGATGACGGATTTTAATCGTTCGCTTCCGGCGCGGATGGGTGTGGTGCCCGAGAGCGCCATGCCGAGGGATTCGGCCATGCAGTGCATCGAGTTGGCTGTTGCGAGACCGGCGCAGACGCCGGGGCCTTTGATGGCGCAGCGTGTCCAGTCTTCCATGGTGGCGAGGGACATCCCGCCGGTTAGTAGTGTACCGACGCCCTTGTATACCTATTCGATATCCACGTCTTTGCCCTGACAGTGACCGCCGAGCTGATAGCCGCAGGGGACGACGATGCTGGGTATGTCGAGGCGGGCGGCGGCCATGAGGTGGGCGGGAGTAGTTTTATCGCAAGAAGATAAGAGCAGCATGCCGTCGAGGACTGCCCCTTCGATCATCACTTCGATATCGTTGACCATCAAGTCGCGGGTCGGCATAAGGTACCGGGCTTTCTTGCCGGCGGAGGTGACGAAGTCGGAGGGGGCGATGGTGTTGACCTCGAAGGCGAGGCCGCCCGCGTCTTTGATCGATTGCTGCGCCAGCTTCGACAGCTCGTCGAGGTGCTGGTAGCAGACGGAGAGGCCGGAGGACGAGTTGATGACGGCGATCTTGGGTTTGTCGAAGTCTTCCTCCGGGATGCCCATTGCGATCCACTGTGCGCGTCTTACGGCCCAGCGGGTGCTGCCTTCTTCGAAGTTGCTTCGCAGGTTATTTTTCATTCGTATTTTTTAGGTTGTGCTCTTTCATCCAGTCGCGCAGCTGCCGGCCGCTGATGGCGTGGGCCGGTATGTTTTCGAGCAGCGACAGGCCGCTGGCGGCTCCGGCCCCGTAGCCCATGCCGAAGCACTGGGCGGTGACGCGGGCGGAGGCGAGGGCTTCGTGCTCGGCGGACATGCATCTGCCTGCGACGAGAAGATTGACGGCGTCTTTTGGAATGAGCGTTTCAAACGGGATGTCGTAGAAGTCGTTTTCCAAATAATGGATATGTACTTTTTCCGACTGGTGTAATTCGATGGGCCAGGCGGAATGGGCCACTGCGTTCTTATCCTTTTTCGCGTTGATGACGGCGTCGTTGGTGAGGAGACCTTTGCCCCTTATCGACCGGGTCTGCCGGATGCCGATCTGGGTGCCTGTTTCTACCATATAGGAATAGCAGAAGGCTTTTACCTGTTCCTTCAGGAATCGGGCGTATTCGCGGGCCTGGCGACGGCCTTCGATTTCGGCGTAGGTGAGGTCTTCGGCGCAGGTGCCGATGGGGACGGAGCCGTCGGGGAAAGTGATGCGGGTCATGTTGCAAAGCACCTCACCCATGTTTGGTAACGGGAATAGGTATACGTGATGCCGGGGAAGCCGGTAGGCTCCTGAATCGTGGGCCTTGCGGACCAGGGTGTTGATTTCGGCGGGGTCCATGGCGAGGAAGGCGCGCATGTCGACGCCTCCCATTTTGAAAATCATCGTGGGTGTCTGGACCTGGCCATCTTTACCGAATGAAGTCGGCAGGGAGAGGCTGTGTACGACTTCGGCGTCGCCGGAGGCGTCGATGACGAAGCGGGGTTTGACGGCAAACTGGCCGCCGGGGTCTTTCAGGAGGAGCCAGCTGATCCTTCCGTCTTCTTCGAAGGCTTTTATGAATTGGGTGTGGTAGGAGATTTTGCAGCCGCTGGCTTCGAGGAGGTCGTCGGCGGTTTCCTTCCAGACGAGGCTGTCGTGGGGGACGAGGAGGGTACGACCAAATTCGACCGGGAGGGTAACGCCTTTTCGGACTCGGAGGGCCGAGTAGAATTCGTCCGCAAATCCGAAGACGATCTGGGTCGGCCATTTTCCGCTGCTGAAGAGGCCGCAGATGGTGCCGCTGAGGCCGGCGACGGTAGCGCCACCGCAGAAGCCATATTTTTCTATGAGCAATACAGATAGTCCCAGGCGGGATGCGGCGATGGCTGCTGACAGGCCGGCGGGGCCGGCTCCGATGACGCAAACGTCTGGGCTATGGCGTACGGGCACGTTATAGGCGGGTACTGTGCGGGTGTCAGGCATGCAGGACTTTTTCCTTGTGATCGACCGGCAGGTATTCGAGATTACAGATGTGCTGCGGGACTTTTCCATCGAGGGTGTCGAGCGCGGCTCTGACGGCGGCGATGGCGATGCGTTCGTTGGATTCCCGGGTAGAGCCTGCTACGTGTGGAGACAGGATAACGTTGGAAAGGTGCAGCAGGGGATTGTCCTTACTGGGGGGTTCGTTGTCGAAGACGTCGAGCGCTGCGCCGGCTATACGTTTTTCCTTTAGTGCGTGGACCAGGGCGGCTTCGTCGACCAGCTCACCGCGGGATGCGTTGATGAGGAAGGCCTCTTTTTTCATCAGCCCCAGGTAAGCGCTGCCGATCAACCGGTGCGTGAGCGGTGTTGATGGGCAGTGCAGGGTGATGAAGTCCGATTCGCGAAATAGGTCGTTCAGGTCGCTGGTCATGGGGATGGCCTCATCGTCGTGCGTAAGGAAAGGGTCATAGGCGAGCACTTCCATGCCGAGGGCTTTGCAGAGGCGGGCGGTGGCGTGACCGGTCTTGCCCAGCCCGACGATCCCGATCTTTTTATTTTGGATATCGCGCTGATCGGGGGAGAAGCGTTCCTGCCAGCGTTGGGTCCGGACGGCCTCGTCCATAAAGATCACTTGTTTGGACAGGGCGAGCACCATGGCGACGACGTGTTCGGCAACGGTATCCGTGTTAGTGCCGGGTGTATTGCAGACATAGATGCCGCTTTCGCCGGCGGCACGGAGGTCGACGTTGTCGACGCCGATACCTGTGCGGACGATGGCTTTCAAGCGGGTTCCTTTGCTGATCATCTCTTTGTCGAAGCGGGTAGTCGCGCGCAGGATGGCCACGTCGGCATCGGGGAGCAGCGCAAAGGCGGTTTCCCTGCGGGTATCCGGGGCGACGACGATATTCACTAAGCCTTTCAGCATCTCCATTCCCACCGGGTGAATGGGTTCCGAAATAAATACGGTTGGTAGTTTCCTCATAATAAACGCTGGTTATCTGGTCATTTTTCAAACACCTGGATCAAGGCGCTAAAATCGAGCGCGCCCTTGCCCTTTTGCAATAACGAGTCCATCTCCCGGAATAAAAGTTCCGTACCGGGAAATTCAAGCGCCCGTTCCAGGGCGGCCTGGCGGGCGATATTCAGATCTTTCCGATATAGCTCGAGCTTAAAGCCGGGGTTGAAGTCACGCCGGATGATTTTGTCGCCGGTGATGGAGAGGGCGCGGCTGTCGGCGAAGCCTCCGGACATCACTTCTTTGAGCCGGGTCAGGTCGATACCGGCGGAGGCAGCGAGGGTGAAGGCTTCGATGATGCCCTGGGTGATGAGGGCTGTTGCTATCTGGTTACAGGATTTTGTGATCTGTCCTGCGCCGTGGCCGCCCATGTGGTTGATATTTTTTCCGAGGACCTGGAAAATCGGGAGGGCTCGTTCGAAGCTTTCCTTCCTTCCTCCTACCATGATCGAGAGGCTGCCGTTGACAGCTCCGGGCTGGCCGCCGGATACGGGTGCGTCGAGGGTATCGACACCTTTTGCTTCGAACCGACGCTGGATTTCGAGCTCGGTCGCGACATCGGTTGTGGACATGTCGATAAAGAGGGAAGATGGCTTGAGTCCTTCGAGGAGACCGTCTTTTCCAAATGCGACTTCGCGGATTTGAGGAGCGTCGGGCAGCACACAGATGATGATATCGCTTGCTGCGGCCAGCTCTTTTGGAGAGCGGGCTGTTGCATCGGGATTGCTTCGGCTATAGGCGATGAGCGGATAGCCTGCGTTGATGAGGTTCGTCGCCATGGGCTTACCCATAATACCCAGTCCTATAAAGCCAATCGTTGGTTTCACGAGCTTGAATTATTTTTTTTGTCTGGCTTCTTGTAAGGATGCCGCTGTCTGGCGGGCGCCCTTGCTCAGGAAGCTGGCGTCGGTGCCGGCGGCCAGGAAGCGGATGCCCAGGTCGTAGTACTTGTCGAATTCGGAAGGGTCGGCCATGAGGGTGCCCACCTGCTTTCCGGCTTTGCGGGCCGCGGATACAATTTTTTGTACCGTTTCGATAAACAGGGGGTGGCTTGTCTGGCCGAAGATTCCGAGGGCCATCGAGAGGTCGGAGGGGCCGATGAACAGGACGTCGACGCCGGGCATGCCTGCGATTGCGTCGAGGTGGTTTAGCGATTCGGTCGTTTCGATCTGGATGACTCCGAGCAGGGTATCCTGTGTGGAGGAATAGTATTGATCGAAGCCGGGGCCGTAGCCGGAGGCGCGGATCATTTTCGCCACACCTCTTTTCCCAAGGGGTGGATAGTGCATGGCGTCGATGGCGGCGGCGGTGTCATCTGCGTTTTCTACGCGGGGGCACATGATGCCGTCTGCGCCGAGGTCGAGGACGCGGTGGATGCGCTGGCGCTGGGAGCCTTCCACGCGGACGATGGCGGATGTGCCCGAGGCTTTGAGACCCAGGAGCTGCAAGGCTACGTCGCCTTCTGTTCCGAGTCCGTGCTCGAGGTCGATGACAACCCAGTCGAAGCCGGCTCCGGCTACGATTTCTGTCGTGATGGGGTTACCGAGGCTGAGGAATGTACCGATGAGAACTTCTCCGTTGTGTAGTCGCTGCTTTAGCTGCTTCATTTTTTTCCCTAAAAGTTCAGCAAATAAATCCAGAAATCGCGGGAAAGGCCACTTCATAATTTGCCATTTTCAAGACTATATTTGCCTCCTGCGCAGGGCCTTTTTACCAGTAAATAGTACTATATTAGCAGTGGTGAACGATTGCCGCCCCAGATGAAGCCTATACTGATAAAGACCATATCATCCCCCAGCCGGTCCTTCTCGATAGAAGAGAGGATTACACCGGGTTTCACGATGCCCTACCACTTTCACCAGGAGTATGAGCTTACGGCAATTTTAGAGGGACAGGGGTCCCGGTTTGTCGGAAATAACATCAGCAGTTTCGAGAATACGGATATGGTGCTGGTCGGCAAGAATCTTCCCCATCACTGGCATAATAACAAGGACGAAATACGGCCTGGCGAAAGGGTCAAGGCGATCGTTTTGAAGTTCGAGGATAATTTCAATGGGATACGGATATTCGATCTGCCCGAGAATTATCAGATACGGCAGCTGCTGGATAGGGCGTCGAATGGTCTGAGGATTGTCGGAGATACTTTTGGCCGGCTTGTGTCGCTGATGCAGTCGTTGTTGACGGCTGCGGGTCCTGAACGGATTTCTTTGTTTCTGACGATTCTGAACGAGATAGCTGTTTCGGAAAATGTGGAGGTGCTTTCGAACGAGAATTGTGCGCCGGCGCGTCAGAATAATGAGCAGGATAGGATGAACAGGGTGTATGAGTATATCATGTCGAACTATCTGCAGGAGATCAGCCTGTCGGAAGCGGCTTCGGTGGCTTGTATGAATGAGGCTGCGTTTTGTAAGTATTTCAAGAAACGATATAACAAAACCTTTATACAGGTGGTGAGCGAGATACGGATTAGCTATGCGTGTCGGGAGCTGATTCGGGAGGACAGTAATATCACGGAGGTTTGTTATCAAAGTGGTTTTAATACCATTTCCAACTTCACGAAGACGTTCCGTAAGATCACGGGCGTCAGTCCCCGGGAATATAAGACGAAGGTCAAAAAGTCTGCGACTAGCTCGGTGGGCGCCTGACGCCCGGGTTCAGCGCAGTTTCACCATTTCGCTTGCTGCTAGCAGGAATGCGCCTGTGCCGTATGTTTCGGAGTCTCCAAATTTTACGTTTGCGGGGGAGTCGCCGACTTCCTGTACGTATCCGACCATGCCGTCGGGGTGGACGGATTCTTTGAGGGCGGACCAGCCTGCTTTTATGACGTCGATAAAGTCTTCTTTTGGCAGGAGGCCGTTGTTGACGCCCCAGGCCATGGCGAAGACATAGAAGCCGGTGCCGGAGGATTCTTTCTGCGGATAGTTTGCGGGGTCGAGCAGGCTTTGGCTCCAGAAGCCGGAGGAGGTTTGGATTCTCTTGAGCTTATAGCACATTTCTTTGAACTGCTTTTCGAAGAAGGGGCGGGCGGCGTGGTCTTTGGGCATGTATTGCATGACGCGGGCGAGGCCGCCGACGACCCAGCCGTTTCCCCTGGACCAGAAGATCTTCATTCCGTTGGCGGATTTCATGGTGAAGAATCGGTCGTCGCGGAAGAAGAGACTGTCGGAGGGCGAGTAGAGATAAGCCGAGGTGCGCTTCCATTCCTGTACCATGAAGTCCATGTATGCGGGTTTGTTGTAGATGGTTGCCAGGCGGGCGTAAGCGGGCGGGGCCATGAAGAGGGCGTCGCACCAGGACCACCATTCCCACCAGTATTTATTGTTTTGAAAAGTGATGTCGGGTTTGAGCTCGCGTTTTAGGGGGGCGTCCATGAGGAAGCGGGATTTGTCTACGTATTTCTTTTGGCCGTCTATTTGGTAGAGTTCGAGGAAGACCTGTGAGATGGCGAGCACGTTGGCGTCGTAGGGGCGGGCCTGGGGTTCCCAGTGGACGGTGTCGCCCATTTGTTTTATGGCTTGCAGATATTTTTTATCGTGGGTGGTATTATAGAGAGACATGAGGCCGATGTAGAAAGGGCCGTATTCCCATTGGTTCAGGGGTTTGCCGGTTGGATGGGTGAGCTGCCAGTCGGCGGCTTTTTTCATGAGGGGGATTATTTCTTGCGCGACGGGGCTCGGTGCCTTTTGAGCGAAGGTGTTGAAGAGGGACAGGACTAGTGCTAGAACGAGGTAACGAGATTTTGCCATGGTGACGAATTGATGCGTTAACGGATGGGTTCGAGGATATAGCTGTAGGTGTAATGGGGTTCTTTTAGGAGATAGGGTTCGTGCGGTAGGGCCCCCCAGCTATTGTCCCCTCCTACCCCTCTTTGCTTGAGGTCGATGTGGAGGGAGATGAAGTTTCTTTCGTGCAGGTCGGCGGGGTGGCGGTTCTTTTTCGTGAGGCCTGGGTCGAGGTCTTCGTCGGTGAAGGGGAGCGCGCTGAAGCAGATGGGTTGTGTGCCGGTGATTCTGAGACCGGCGCCGTTGCCGTCGGAGAGCTCGACCCATCGGACATCGGTACGGTAGCCGTTTTCCTGTGGGCGGATATAGTTGGAGACGAATTGGTCTTTTAGCTCTTGGTCGTAGATCTTTATGAAGGAGGCGGTGTTGCGGTCGTTGTAGTTTTCCCAGGGGCCGCGGCCGTAGTAGCGGATCTGGTTGAACTTTTTGGGGAGGTTGAGGAGCATGCCGTAGCGGGGGAGGTCCGGGAGGTTTGTCGGACGGGACATGGATTCCGTTATTTGGATGGAGCCGTCGGGTCTGATATGGTAGAGGATAGTGTCCTGGGTTTGGACGTCGGTCAATAGGAATATAGCGGTGATTTTTATTCCTGATTGGTTGGGGTCCTCGGCGGTTGCTTTGAGGAGCTTTTTGTTGGTTGTGGCGGAGCGCCAGACGCCGTTGCGTTTGGGGAAGTCGTTGCCGAAATCGTTGTCGGTGGGGGCGCGCCAGAAGGAGGGTTCGGGGAAATGTTCGATGAGCTCCTGGTTTTTGTGGGTGTAGGAGGTTAGCTCGCCTCGGGAGAGGTCGAAGCTGCCGGATATTTCCTGGGAGGAAAAGTTGATTGTTTTTTCGGTGATGTGGGTGGTTAGGTTGCCGGCTGTGTTTGTTGCCGGGGGGATGAAGTTGCCGCCTCCGAATTGTTCGGTTGCTAATTCTGTGT
>JAFDYG010000220.1 GCA_018267545.1 Bacteroidota bacterium | reverse complement strand
TGCCAGCCCCGCTCCCTGGCAAGCAGAATAATATCCACGAGGTTATTGTCGTCTACCACGATAAACGCATCCCCCTTCTGAATGGTAATGCCGGAAAGACTATTCCGCACCTCGGTCGGAACCACTTTCTTGCGGCTGAAAAGCCCAAAGCCACCTACAATGTCCCTCGTCCGCACCCCATCCGGAAACAGCAGGAACAGTCGTTTGTACTTACGGACCATCGGCGACGAATCCACCAGTATCGAAAAGATATCCTTCTCGAAATTCTGATAGACACCCGGGTAGTCTTCCCGATACTCCTTCCACCCGACATCCAGCAGGAAAGTATGCTTGTGGTCCAGCTTGGACAAGATCGCCGGCGTATGCTCGTGCACCTCCGGCATGATGATATAGGTATTGTAGTACGCAGACTGCTCCCGGATCAGGCTCTCGAATACCCGGATACTATGGTGATGAAAATAAATATCCAGCGTACAGCCTTCCGGCAGATGATTCAATAAAGAGTTGTAAAGCGTCTCCTTGTAAGGGGTAAACGTGCTGAAGAGCAGGAATATCTTCTTTTTCTGTCTCGTCTCCGTGCTCAGGACGAAGTAGCCCTTGCCTGGAATGGAATCGATAATCCCCGACGATCGCAGCTCGTTATAGGCCGTAAACACCGACCCCCTCGCCAGCGAAAACTCCGCCGACACCTGGTTGACCGAAGGCAGCCGGTCATCCTTGTGAAGTATCCCATTGTCGATATTTCGGGAGATGGACTGGACGATTTGCTTGTAGACCGGCGTGGTCAGGGCAGGATTGATCTGGATGATATCGGTTACCGGCCGTTCCTTCATGACCTAAAAGTAATAAAAAAACTGTACCAGTATATACCAGTACATATTTTTTCTTTTTTTAACTTTGGGCATGACCAAGCTTTCCGTCAACATCAACAAATTCGCAACCCTCCGCAATAGCCGCGGCGGCAACAATCCCGACGTCGTAAAAGCCGCCATCGACGCACAAGCCTTCGGCGCCGACGGCGTTACCGTCCATCCCCGCCCGGACGAACGTCATATCCGCTACGCCGACGTATATGCCATCCAAAAGATCATCACCACCGAATTCAATATAGAAGGGAATTCCCAGGAGCAGAAGTTCGTCGACCTCGTCCTCGACGTCCGCCCGGC
Source organism: Bacteroidota bacterium (assembly GCA_018267545.1). Taxonomy (GTDB): domain Bacteria; phylum Bacteroidota; class Bacteroidia; order Chitinophagales; family Chitinophagaceae; genus Puia. The sequence continues at coordinate 31,203 of JAFDYG010000220.1, read as the reverse complement.
CCAGGTCACCCTGGTTCCGGACGCTCTCGGACAGATTACCTCCAACCACGGCTGGGACACCATCCGTCACAAAGACTATCTCACCGATATCATCCGGGTATTCAAAAAGGCGGGCATCCGCGTCTCCATCTTTGTCGACCCCGTCATAGCCATGATCGAAGGAGCCGCCGAAACCGGAACCGACCGGGTAGAGCTTTATACCGAAGCCTACGCGCATGGTTACCACACCGACCGCGAAAAAGCCATCGCTCCCTACCGCACCGCTGCGCAGCGTGCCACCCAGCTCGGCCTTGGCCTCAACGCGGGCCACGACCTCGACCTCCAAAACCTCCAGTATTTTGCCGCAAACATACCCGGCCTGGACGAAGTCTCCATCGGTCATGCCCTGATTGCCGACGCCCTCTACCTGGGCTACGAAAACACCATTCAGCTATATAAACGACAGCTTCAGTAGCCAAATCTTGACCATCGGTGTAAAAATTTCCCCGCCTGCGGAGCAAGAGCGTATATTTAATAACATCATTAACCGCTAAAAACTCCAGTATGAGAAACGCTCCTGCTGCCGGCATCTTGCTGGCCCTGCTCTTCACAACCGCTGCTACTCATGCCCAGCTCACTTCCCTACCCAGTGGAGGCAACAAGCACGCCGCCGTTACCGAGCGCATAGGCCTAACCGATATTACCATCAGCTACGATCGTCCCGCCGTCAAAGGCCGTGAAGGAAAGATCTGGGGACAGCTCGTCCCGGAAGGCTTCTCCGACCAGGGCTTCGGCACCACCAAAGCCGCACCCTGGCGCGCAGGAGCAAACGAGAACACCATCTTCGATTTCGCAAACGACGTCACCATCGAGGGGCAATCGCTTCCCGCAGGCAAATACGGTTTCTTCATCGCCTACGGCCCCTCCGAATGCACCCTCATCTTCTCACATAACTATACTTCCTGGGGCAGCTTTTATTACGACCCCAAGGAAGATGCACTGCGCGTAAAAGTAAAACCCGTCGCGATGGATAAAGGGGTAGAATGGCTGAAATACGAATTCATGGACCAGAAAGAAAATTCCGCCACCGTCGCCCTCGAGTGGGAAAAGCTCAGCATTCCCTTCAAAATCGAAGTAGACTACGTCAAGGATCAGATAGCCTCTTATCGCCGCGAGCTCCGTAGCAACAAGGGGTTCAACTGGAATGCCTGGATGCAGGCCGCCCAGTTCTGCGCCCAGCGCAATACCAACCTCCAGGAAGCCCTGGCCTGGGCTGATACCGCTACGAACCCCAACGTGCTTGGCGATAAAAATTTCCAGACTCTCTCAACCAAGGCCCAGATTCTTACCCTGCTCAACCGGAAAGAAGAAGCCGACGGGGTCATGAAGGAAGCACTGCCGCTTGGAAAAATCGGGGAAATACACCAATACGCCCGGCAGCTGTTACAACAAAAGAAATCCAAAGAAGCCTTCGACGCCTTTAAGCTGAACTATGACCGCCACCCCAACGAGTTCACGACTAATATGGGCATGGCTCGCGGCTACTCCGCCACCGGCGACTACAAAAAAGCGCTGGATTACCTGAAGAAAGCGCAGGCGCAGGTTCCCGACCCCGTCAACAAGGCCAATATCGAAAAGATGGTGCCGATGCTGCAGCAAGGGAAGGATATCAACTAAGGCAGTTCGATATATGTATAGATTTCATCCGAAAGGGCAAGTCCATTCTGGACAAAATGTCCCTTTACAGGACGGTTTTGCGCGTCCAGCACGTATGAAATATCCATAGTCGTTGTATCGCCAGGATTGATCTGGACGTATTTTTTCAGCAGATTCGCATTGCTGGCGCCCAGGTAGGTGATGCCATTATTTTCGTAGGTCAATACAGCAGGCTTATCCGTATAGTACTCGAACCGTATAAACGTCAGTAGCTTGCCGTCTTTAAGGGAAAAGGTTTTAAGACTGTCCCTATTTCCTTTATTGTAGTAATAAACCGTCCGGCTGACTGGCGCTTTCCCCTCTTCACCGGCAATCTCTTCTACCAATTGCCGGTCGGTGTTATAGGTATAATTTGTTATCTGCGCAGTCGAATTATCACCCAGGACATACTTATCACTTACTGCCAGTCCATTGCTACCGAGAGTATAAACGATACGATCGAAGTATGGCTTCCCATCCGTACCGACATCCTTGCCCGTAATCGTTTTGTCCGTATAGACATACTCCATCCCCGCCGGCAGGCTATTGCTATAAAGAGATTTGGATAGCCGGCCCTGGCTATCGTAGACATACATAAACTCACTGGTGGAATTTAGCCTGAGCTTTGAATCCGGCGTCGGCCCATGATCACCGCCCGGAGGATCGACATGCCGTCTGCAGCCTGAAATAATAAAAAGGATAGAGGCAAGAACGTATATATTCTGTTTCATAGAATTGCTGTTGCCAGCAAAATAAACAGAAAACATGCCCTAAAAGGAATGAAACTTCCGGACGGCGGTATCCTTTTTCCTAATTGCAGCCAAGCAGTTCGCACAGCTTTGCCTGCAGGTCGGGTCCCCGGAGATTCCTGCCTACGATCTTCCCATTCGGGTCGACCAGCAAATTCTGCGGGATACTTTGGATATGATATTTTGCCGCGGCCTCATTGTACCAGTATTTCAAATCGCTCACCTGCGTCCAGGCCAGCCCATCATCCTTGATCGCCTTGATCCAGGGTTCCTTCGACTTATCCAGCGAAACACCCAGGACCGTAAAGTTCTTACTCTTGAATTTTTGATACGTATTCACCACGTTCGGATTCTCCATCCGGCAGGGCCCGCACCAGCTGGCCCAAAAATCCACCAGCACGTATTTACCCTTGAAGGACGAAAGGGTTATCGCGTGACCGGACGTATCGTTTTGCGTAAAGTCGATCGCCTCTGTACCTATCGCGCCGATCTTGGCTTCGTCGACGACCTTCTGCAAATATTGCGCATAATACCCCTTTTGTATTTCGGGCGACAGCGAATGCAAACGCTTATCCTGCGCCGTTACATCCTCAGTCAGCTGATTCACTACCACCAGGATAAAGGGCGAGACATAGGAGCTCTTCCTCTTTTCGATGAATTGATCCACGGCAACGAAAATGGTATCCGTAATACCCTTATACACACGAAACAAAGAGTCCCTCTTGGGAGCCCCCGCCGGCGAATTGGCCACCGTCATCACCGCGTTGATCCTCGCAAAATAAGGATTGAACATTTCCTGGAAGGCTACGAAGTCATCATGCGAAGGCGAACCAGTTACCTTCAATTCCTTCAGGTTCTCGGTCGAACCGGTAATGGTAATCTTATCACTTCCGATAAACAACGGAGCCTTCTTCTTGATAGCGCCGAAATTTAATTCGTACAGATTGGGCTCGGAAATCTTTCCTTTAAGACTAAACTCTCCTCCCTTTACTACCGTCTCTGCCAGAGTATCCGTAGGATTGGACGCATCCGTTAAGAATATCTTCGAATTGTCCGCCACCCCTTTTACATTTCCCGCAATGGTGAATCCATTACCACCTCCACCGACCTGCGCCATTCCAAATACAGGCAGCGCCAGCAATACACCAAAAAGCAACTTCATATAATCGTTATTTTTTATGTCTTTCACGCAACACATTGGTTACGTCCTGTAAGTTATACCCTTTTGCGTTAAGAAGGATTAAATAATGGAACAAAAGGTCTGCCGCCTCACTCAAGAACAGCTTGTCATCATGATCCTTGGCCTCGATAACCAGCTCCACGGCTTCCTCTCCGACTTTCTGAGCTATCTTATTGATTCCCTTGTTAAAAAGACTGGCTACATAGGACTTGTCCGGGTCGGCTTCCAGCCGGCGCTCCGCAATCGTCTCTTCCAGGACGGCTAGAAAATCCTCCCGGTGGTTCTTTTCCTCCCAGCAGGTATCGGCTCCCGTATGACAAACCGGTCCCAGCGGCTCGGCCTTGATCAGCAGCGTATCGTTGTCACAATCGACCGCAATGTCTTTCACCAGCAGAAAATTCCCGCTCTCCTCCCCCTTGGTCCAGAGCCGCTGCTTGCTCCGGCTGAAGAAAGTAACCTTGCCCTCCTTTTGCGTCTGCTCCAGGGCCTCTTTATTCATATATCCCAGCATCAGCACCTTACAAGTGTCCGAGTCCTGTATGATGGCCGGCACAAGCCCATCCGGCGATTTCTGAAAATTGACTGACAATTGACTCATAGTCTAACAGTTATATTATGCTCCTGTAAATATTCTTTTAACTCCGGGATTCCGATTTCCTTAAAATGGAAGATGCTGGCCGCAAGCGCCGCATCTGCCTTCCCGGCTCCCAACACGTCGACAAAGTGCTCTTTGGTTCCACCCCCGCCGGAAGCTATGACCGGTACGCTCAAAGAACCTGCCAGTTCTTTGGTTATATCCAGGGCAAATCCCTTTTTCGTTCCATCATTGTTCATCGAGGTCAGCAGAATCTCTCCCGCCCCCCGGTCGACTCCCTCTCTTGCCCAATTCATACAAAGACGGTCCGTCTTTACCCTCCCGCCATTCAGATATACATACCACTGTCCATCCTCTTCCTGCTTCGTGTCGATCGCAAGCACCACACACTGGCTGCCGAATTCCTTCGCCAGCTCCGAGATCAGCTCGGGTCGCTTGAAGGCCGACGTATTTACCGAGATCTTATCGGCTCCATTTTGTAACAGCAGGCTGACGTCCTCGACGCTGCTGATCCCCCCGCCCACCGTAAACGGAATATTGATATGATGCGCAATACGATTCACCAGCTCCCGCAACGTCTTACGCTTCTCATTGGTCGCCGTAATATCCAGGAACACCAATTCATCCGCTCCCTGCTGCGCATACAGCGCCCCAAGCTCCACCGGGTCGCCCGCATCCCGGATATTCTCGAAGTTGACCCCCTTGACCGTTCGGCCATCCTTGATATCCAAACAAGGTATGATTCGTTTTGTCAGCATAGTTTCGATAGTTCTTGTAGTGTCACGCGTCCTTCGTAGATCGCTTTACCGATAATAACTCCCTTACAGCCCGCTTCTTCCAGCTTCAGCACGTCATCCATCCCGCTTACACCGCCGCTGGCGATAAAGTGCAGGTCAGGGAATTTCCCAACGATATTCTTGTATAAATCGAGCGCAGGTCCCTGCAGCAGCCCATCCTTGCTCACATCCGTACAGAATACCTGCCGCACGCCCTTCCCGATATACTCCTGTATAAAATCATAAACCCAGCGGTCCGTCGTCTCCAGCCATCCCCCCACCGCAATCTTTTCGTTTTTTACATCCGCCCCCAATAAAAACCGGTCCGCACCATAGGATTCCAACCAGCTCACAAACAGCGCACCGTCCTTCACCGCTATGCTGCCCACCGTTGCCAGCACCGCGCCCGAATTAAAAACGATCTCCACGTCCTTTGCGGTCTTGATTCCCCCGCCAAAGTCGATCACCATTTTCGTCTTCGCCGCCAGCACCTCTAACACCTTCCAGTTTTTCACCGCGCCTGCCTTCGCCCCATCCAGGTCCACCAGGTGCAGCCTCTTCAACCCCGCGTCCTCGAACTCCATCGCCACTTCCAGCGGGTTTTCATTATAAATTTTCTTCTGCGAATAATCACCCTGCGTGAGCCTGACACACTTTCCGTCTATGATGTCTATGGCCGGAATAACTTCCATTTTCATGCAAATCCAATTTGTATATACAAATTCATTTTTTTCCAAAAACACTACTATACCCCATCGATAAAATTCTGCAGTATCCTCTCCCCAACCTGGGCCGACTTCTCAGGATGAAACTGCACACCGTAAAAATTCCCCTTGTGCAGCGCCGAACTATACGTCAGTCCATACTTGGTCTTCCCGATCGTATCCTCACTCAATGCCGCATAATACCCATGCACAAAATAACAATAGCTATTCTCCGGTACTCCATCAAACAGCTTCGACCGAAGGTCGAACACATTATTCCAGCCGATCTGCGGCACCTTCAACCCCGCCCCCACGCCTACTTCCGCCCCTCTCCCATCGAATTTCCGAACAGAAGTCTCGAATATCCCCAAACACGACGTATCATTCTCTTCACTATAGCTGCACATCAATTGCATCCCCAGACAAATCCCCAGCACCGGCTGCTTCAGGCCCACAATCAGCTCGTCCAGTCCGCGAGCCCTCAAATACTCCATCGCCGTGCTAGCCTCCCCAACCCCGGGAAAGATCACCTTATCGGCCGAACGCAAGACCGCCGGGTCATCCGTCACCACCGCCTGCCGCCCAATACGCTCCAGCGCATACAGAACCGATTGTATATTTCCTGCATTATATTTTACGATTGCCAGTCCCATATTCCTATTTTAAAACCCCATCCAAAAATTCCTTTGTCGCAGCAGCTACCGGCTTCCCATTCTCCAGCGCCTTAATATAGGCCGTCCCGATAATCGCGCCATTGGCATGCTGACAAGCCACATCGAAGCTAGCCTTGTCCCGGATACCAAAACCTACCAGCACCGGGTTGCGCAGGTTCATCTTCTCCAGACGTTCGAAATACCCCTGCTGATTGCTCATATTCGTGTCTTTACCCGTCGTCGAAGAAGAAGATACCGCATACAAAAAGCCTGTGCTCAACGCGTCCACCCTGCGCACGCGCTCCTCCGAAGTCTCCGGCGTCACCAAAAACACAAAATCCAATCCATACCGCCGCATCACGGGACCATACTCCGTCTCGAATTCGTAAATCGGCAGATCGGGCAAAATCAATCCATCCACACCAACCCCAGCCGCCGATTCACAAAACCGCTCGAAACCATATTGCAGCACCGGGTTCATATATCCCATCAGCAGCACCGGTGTCTTCACCGCCGGACGCAGCTCCTTCAATTGCTTGAACAACGTCGACATCGTCATCCCATTCTCCAGCGCCCTGGTGCTGCTGGCCTGGATCACAGGCCCATCCGCCAGCGGGTCGCTATAAGGCATCCCCAGCTCGATCAGATCCGCTCCGCTCTCCTGCAAGGCCTTCAATACTTCCATCGTGCTGTCCAGCTTGGGAAAACCGGCCGTACAATAGACATTCAATACCCGCTTATTCTTTTGTTTAAAAAGTTCAGCTATTCTGCTCATGATTAAAAAGTTTGTTCCTCCATCGCCTTCATATAAGTAGCCATATCCTTGTCCCCCCTTCCGCTCAAACAAAGCACGACCGTATCTTTCTCGTTTAGCTCCAGCTGGTCCAACGCGACCAAAGCATGTGCAGATTCCAAAGCCGGAATGATCCCCTCCAGGCGAGTCAGCTGGAAAGCAGCCGCAACAGCCTCATCATCGGTTGCGCTCAAAAACGTCCCTCTCCCGCTGTCGAACAAATGCGCGTGCAAGGGTCCGATCCCCGGATAGTCCAGGCCGGCAGAGATGCTATGCGGCTCCACCACCTGCCCATCCTCGGTCTGCATCACATAGCTGCGGCTTCCATGCAGCACACCGGGCTTGCCCAGCTGCGTGGTGGCGGCGCTATGCCCGCTGTGCACGCCATGTCCCGCCGCTTCGACCGCGATCAGCTCTACTTCTCCTTCGTCCAGAAAGTGATAAAAAGTCCCGGCCGCATTGCTGCCGCCGCCGACACAGGCGATCACGTGGGTTGGCAGCTCGCTGCCCGTCTTTTCCTTTAGCTGCTGACGAATCTCTTCGCTGATTACGCTCTGAAACCTGGCCACCATATCCGGATAAGGGTGCGGTCCCACCACACTCCCGATAATATAATGCGTGTCCACCGGGTTGTTGATCCAGTCCCGGATCGCTTCGTTGGTAGCATCCTTTAGCGTCTTGCTGCCGCTCGTAGCCGGCACCACCTTGGCGCCCAGCATCTTCATCCGGGCCACGTTCGGCGCCTGCCGCTCGATATCCTTCTCCCCCATATATACGATGCACTCGATCCCTTTCAAGGCGCAGACGGTCGCCGTCGCCACACCATGCTGACCAGCTCCTGTCTCGGCGATGATCCTTCGCTTGCCTAAACGCTGCGCCAGCAGAATCTGACCGATCGTATTGTTGATCTTGTGCGCACCCGTGTGATTCAAATCTTCTCTTTTCAAAAAGATCTCGGTATTGTACTTTGCGCTGAGCCGCTTCGCCAGGTACAACGGCGAAGGCCGCCCCACATAGTCCTTCAGCAAACCTTGAAATTCCTTCTGGAAAGACGCCTCGTGCATGATCTCCAGGTACCTTGTGCGCAATTCTTCCACATTGGGATATAGCATCTCGGGGATAAAAGCCCCGCCGAATTTTCCATAATAGCCCCGCTCGTCCGGGGATTGATAAGTCGCCATAAATTTTTTATTTACGCATTGGGAGATTTTACCGAATCCAGCAAAGCCCTGACTTTCTTCAGGTCCTTTACCCCCGGACTCGTCTCGAATTTACTATTGACGTCGATCGCAAAGAGCTTGCGGGCTACCGGCTCCTTCGAAAAAGCCTTCAACCTGTCTGCATCCGACAGCTCGATACCCCCGCTCAAAAAATACAGCTTATCGATATGAGAAGGCTTTAGCGTATCCCAGTTGAACTTCTTCCCCGTGCCGCCATAACCCACGCCCTCGGTATCGAACAAAAACATATCGCAAAAGTCCTGGTAAGGCCGGATCAGCCAGTCGATGGGATCGTTTTCACCCATCCGAAATACTTTGATAACCGTGATATAGTTGGAGAGCTGTTCGCAGAACCTCGGCGTCTCATCCCCATGGAGCTGCACCATGTCCAGCCCATAGGCATCGACCTGCTTCATCACCTCGTCATAGGTCGCGTTGACAAATACGCCGACCTTCCCCAGCCGAAGCTTCGCTTTCTTCAATTGTTCACCCGCCAGGTGACGCACCACATAACGGGGAGACTTCGGATAGAAGATAAAGCCCGCAAAGTCCGCACCCATGGCGTCCAATTGTTTGACCTGGTCGAGCTCGGTCATGCCGCATACTTTTACTCTCATATGTTTTTAATTTCCCGATAATTCCCGGACAAAGGCCCCAAACGCAGCGCCTGGGTCTTTTTCCTTCATAAAATGTTCTCCTACCAGGAAGCCCTGGAATCCAGCCTTTTTCATATGTAGTATCGTAGCAACTTCGTTGATGCCGCTCTCCGCCACCAGCAGCTTTCCCGATGGGATTTGCTTGCTCAGCCGAATCGAGCGTTCCACATCAACCGTAAAAGTTTTCAGGTCCCGATTATTGACGCCCACAATCGGCGTCTCCTCACAAATATGCTCCAGCTCTTCTTCATTATGTATTTCCAAAAGCACCTCCAAACCCAGAGAGCCCGCAAACCGGGCCAGCCGGCGCACTTCGGAAGGAGTAAGGCAGGCCGCAATCAATAAAATGACATCCGCCCCGATAGCCCTGGCCTCCACAATCTGGTATTCATCGATCATAAAGTCTTTCCGCAGGATCGGAATCTCATTCACCCGGGCTTGCCGCAAATCTTCGCTGGTGCCTCCGAAAAATTGCTCGTCCGTCAAGACCGAAAGACAGCTGGCTCCCGCCGCCGCATATCCCTTCGTCACAGCCTCTACCTTCACCTGGTCATTGATGATTCCCTTCGAAGGACTGCGCCGCTTGAATTCGGCAATGATACCCGTCCTCGCAGGGTCGGTCAAAAATTGCTGAAGCGACAGCACCTCCCTCGTAAAAAACGCTTCTTTTTCCAATACCGCTACCGGTCTTAGCTCCTTCCTTTCGGCCACTTCTTTCTTCTTATGCTCGACGATTCTTTCTAAGATATTCATTGTAATGCTATTAATTTTTCCAGCGCTCCATAGGCCTTCCCACTTTCCAGGCTCTCCACCGCCGCCCCATACGCCGCATTATAGTCCGCAAATCCGCCGCTTGCATGTAAGGCCATCGCCGCATTCGCCAGCACAACGGCATTCTGCGCCCAGCTGCCCTCTACCTTCAGGATTCGGGTGAAGATCTTTGCCGCTTCCTCCACGGTATTGCCACCATAAATATCGGTAGCATTTACCATTCTCTTCCCTAATTCTTCCGGCGTCATAATCTTTTCCCCCTTATTGGTAATCACCTTCGTATCCCCCGTCAGCGAAATCTCGTCGTAACCGTCCAGGCTGTGGATGATGGTGAATTTCCCCTCTATCTGCTGCAAAAGGTAGTTGTAGATCCGCGCCATCTCCAGGTTATACACCCCGACCAGCTGCGTCGACGGAAAGGCCGGATTGACCATCGGCCCCAGCATATTGAAGAAAGTACGCACCCCCAGGTTCTTCCGGATCGGCCCTACCGCCTTCAACGCCGGATGAAACAAGGGCGCATGCAAAAAGCAGATACCCGCCTGTTCGATCTCCCTGCGCAGCTGACCCGGGTCATTCTTGTGCCGGTATCCCAGCTGTTCCATGACGTTGGAAGCCCCGCTGATCGAGCTCGCCCCATAGTTTCCATGCTTGGTCACCTTATGGCCCGCCCCCGCAACGATAAAGCAAGCCAGGGTCGAGATATTGAAAGTATTCTTGCCGTCTCCGCCCGTACCGACGATATCGATCGTCTCCTGTCCGTCAAGATCGACCCGCACACAAAGTTCCAGCAACGCATCCCGGAACCCCTGCAGCTCATCGATCGTAACGCTGCGCATCAGAAAGACCGTGATAAATGCCGCCAGCTCGCTCTCGTTGAATTCCCCGCGGGCAATGCGGACCAGCACATCCCTGGCCTGTTCCCGGCCAAAGGTCTTATGCTCGAATAAGTATTGTAATATCTTCTTCATGTTATTGTTTTAACCAGTTAGCCAATATCTTCTCTCCCATCGGCGTCAATACACTCTCGGGGTGGAATTGAACTCCCTGCACGTCCAGGCTTTTATGCCGCAGCCCCATTACAAATCCCTTTTCATCCCGCGCCGTTATTTCCAGCTCGTCCGGCCAACCTTCCTCACTCACTACCCAGCTATGATACCTCCCCACTTCCAACGTCTCAGGTAATCCCTCGAACAAAGCCCCCGGCTTTAAAATTTTCACCGGCGTCGCCACGCCATGATAAACAGTGCTTAGATTAACCAGCTTCCCGCCAAACGCCTCTCCAATCGCCTGATGTCCCAGGCAAACCCCCAGGATCGGCTTCGAAGCCGCATACTCGCGAATCAATGGCAATAACAGCCCCGCCTCGGAAGGAACCCCTGGCCCCGGTGAAAGAATGATCTTATCATAGTCTTTTACCTTTTCAAGAGGAATACGGTCATTGCGATGAACCTCGACTTTTTGCTGCAACAGCTTCTCGACCAGGTGTACCAGGTTATAAGTAAAAGAGTCGTAATTGTCAAAAACAAGAATACGCATCGCGATCGTTTATTTTGATTCAATGATTTGCGCCGCATAAAGAATAGCCGACTTCAGCGCACCCAATTTATTATTCACTTCCTGTAATTCGCTTTCCGGCTGACTCGCCGCTACTACACCGGCGCCGGCCTGGTAGGTCAGGGTATTGTTCTGGCTCAGCAGGCTGCGGATCATGATGGCATGGTTGCAGCTCCCGTCGAATCCGATGCTGCCGATACAGCCTCCGTAGTAGCTCCTCGCCGTAGGCTCATAAGAATCGATCAGCTCCATCGCCTTGAACTTCGGCGCCCCGCTCAACGTCCCCGCCGGGAAAGTCGTAGCCAGCAGCTCGAACGGATTGTGCCCCGCCCTCAGCTTACCCCGGACTTCACTCACCAGGTGAATGACGTGGGAGTAATATTGCACTTGTCTGTAGTGCGCCACGTTTACATCGTCACAGTTCCGGCTCAGGTCGTTCCGCGCCAGGTCGACCAGCATGACGTGCTCCGCATTTTCCTTGGCGTCTTTTAATAGTTTGTCCGCCATCTGCCGGTCCGTCGCCTCATCCCCGCTCCGCTTGAACGTGCCCGCGATGGGATGTACGATCGCCTCGCCATTCTGCAGGATGATCTGCGACTCCGGCGAAGACCCCATCAATTTATAATCGCCATAGTCGAAGAAGAAGAGATAGGGCGAAGGATTGATGTTCCGCAATGCCCGGTAGACGTTGAATTCATCCCCTCTAAAACCCTGCTGAAAACGCCGGCTCAATACGATCTGAAAAACGTCCCCCCGCAGACAGCTGGCAATCCCCTGCTTCACGATCTGCCGGTACTGCTCGTCCGTCAGGTTCGACGTCTCCTCTCCTACTGTCTGGAAAGGATAGACCGGCACATCCTTGCTCCGGATCAGCGATTCCACCACCGGCAGCTCCGATTCTATACCGCTGATCTTATTCTCACAGATGTATAGCTCATCTTTAAAGTGATTGATCGCCAGCACGTACTGGTACAACCGGTACCGCATCAGCGGTATCGCCGTCCCACGCTCCTTCAGCTTGATCGTATCGAAAAATTGCACCGCGTCGAAGGTCGTATATCCAAACAGCCCCTGCGTCGCGCGAACCGGCCGCTCCGCCGCCGCCTCTATGTCGAACCGCTGCATAAATTCCCAAAGCAGCTTCGGCGTGTCCGACAGATTCTTAAGAGGCACCCGCTCCGGCTTCTGCCCTGGCAGCTTGAACTCGATACTTTTCGTATCGGTGATTTCCATGCCGGCGATCGCATTGATACAGATAAAGGAGTAGCTGTTCTCGGCTGCGTGATAGTCCGTGCTTTCCAGCAGGACCGTATCCCGGAACCGGTCCCGGAGCCGTAGATAGATGCCTACCGGCGTGTAGATGTCCGATAACAGCTTTTTACAATTCGTCTTGATTTCTATTTTTTTCATGGCGCATGAGCGGCTTAAAATGTGCTGGAGATGCACTTCCACAAAAATTAGCGCATCTCCAGCAAAACGCTAATGTCTGTCCTTCGGACAAGCCGCCCGTGGCGGCTTAAGGCTTAAAAAGAAAAAGGCCCCGAAAATCGGGGCCCCAATATGGTTGTAACAACTATGATAATAGCCTTACTTGCCCCGTTTGGAGTTCGTATGCCACCACCACTGTTGATTAATTACTTGTTTCATTGCTTGGCAAATATCTACGGGAAAACCCAAACCGCCAAATTTTTTTATATTTAAAGTATGCCAGACACCGCCATGCCAAACACCACTGCCCCCCAGCGCCTCCTCTCCCTCGACTTCATGCGGGGCCTGATCATGATCCTCCTCACTCTCGAATCCACCGGTCTCTACGAACACCTGTCGGAAAACGCGGAAGGCGGCGTCTTCTACCCGCTGACACAGCAATTTTTCCATCATCCCTGGCACGGCCTCCGTCTCTGGGACCTCGTCCAGCCGGCATTTATGTTCATGGCCGGCGTCGCCATGGCTCTTTCCCTGCAAAAACAACAGGAAAAAGGAATGACCTGGAATAAACGCTTCCAAAAAGTTTTAAAAAGATGCGCATGGCTCTTCTTCTGGGGGGTGCTGCTCTATGCCGTCAAACGAAGCGGCCTATCGTTCGAGCTCTGGAATGTATTGACCCAGCTTTCCTTCACAACGCTGATCGCCTTCCTGATCTTTCAGTGGTCTGTCCCGGCACAGATAGCCGTTTGCGCAGGCCTGCTGATCATAACGGAGATCTTGTACCGCGGGACGAATATTCCGGGCTTCGACCAGCCCTTCGTCGACCAGCACAACTTCGGCAATTATGTAGACTGGATCTTGATGCACAAGATCAACAAGGGTGGATGGGTCGCCATCAATTGCATTCCTACCGCCGTACATACGATCGGCGGCGCGCTGGCAGGCAAGGTATTGCTGAGTAAAACCCATCCCATCCGCACATTCTTAATAGGAGGATTGATCGCCTTTGTTCTTGGCTATGCCCTCGATCTTTTCAATGTTACGCCGATCATCAAAAGGATCGCTACCACCTCTTTTACGCTCGTATCGCTCGGCTATAGCTTATGGGTCCTGGCCGCCTGCTATTGGTGGATCGATAGCAAAGGTCATCGCCGTCACCTGGAGTTTTTCACCATCGTCGGGATGAATTCGATCTTTATCTATCTGTTCTTTGGATTTATAGGAGAACACTGGCTCAACGGCTACGTTGCTGCCATTACCGGCGGGCTGGGTCTCGCACCCATCATCGCCTCCCTCGTCATCTTCGCCTGTGAATGGGGATTATGCTATTTCCTGTACCGGAAGAAGATCTTCTTCCGGGTCTAAAGCACGCCGCCCGCGCAGCCCCTACGCAGACCCTACAAAACACCCTTCGTGCTCGGCAGATAATTGCTCAACGGGTCCCTCCGTACCGCCATCCGTATCGCCTTTGCAAAAGCCTTGAAGATGGCTTCTATTTTATGATGCTCATTCTCTCCTTTACACTCCACATTCAAATTACAACGAGCGCCATCCGAAAACGATTTAAAAAAGTGAAAAAACATCTCCGTCGGCACTTCTCCAATCCGCTCCCGCTTAAACTCCGCATTCCACACAATCCAATTCCTCCCGCCAAAATCGATCAGCACTTTCGCATCCGCCTCATCCATCGGCAGGGCGAAACCATATCGCTCCATACCGCGCTTGTCCGCCAGGGCCTGCGCAAACGCTTCACCCAGCGCAATCCCCGTATCTTCGATGGTATGGTGCTCGTCGATGTGCAGGTCTCCATTGACCCGGATGGACAGGTTCATCTTTCCGTGTCTGGCAATCTGCTCCAGCATATGATCGAAGAAGCCCAGGCCCGTAATGATGCCAGCCTTCCCGCTGCCGTCGATATTCAAATCGATCTTGATCTGCGTCTCGTTCGTATTCCGCTCATGCACCACCCTGCGCAATCCCAGCTTCAGAAATTCATAGATCTTGCTCCACTCCGTTGTCTCCAGCGCCACCGTTTCCGTCAGCTCCCGCTGCGAATCGCTGACCTCGGCGCCTCCTAACCCCGGCTCATTGTTCAGCCAGATCGCCTTGCATCCCAGGTTCTTCGCCAGCTGTACGTCAGTAATCCGGTCTCCGATCACAAACGAATGCTCCAGGTCATATTCCTCGTTGTCGATATATTTCGTCAGCATCCCCGTGCCCGGCTTGCGCGGAGGCAGCTTCTGCTCGGGGAAAGAGTTGTCGATATAAACACCGCTAAACCGGACCCCTTCGCCTTCCAAAGTTCGAACGATAAAATTCTGAACCGGCCAGAACGTATCCTCCGGAAACGACTCTGTACCCAGCCCATCCTGGTTCGTCACCATGAGCAGCTCATAGTCGAATTCACGAGCGATCCTGCTCATGTACTCGAACATATCCGGATAAAACTCCAGCTTCTCGAAACTATCGATCTGGTAAGTTGGCGGGGCTTCCTTGATCAGGGTGCCATCCCTGTCTATAAATAAGATGCGTTTCATTGAACCGCAAATGTACGCTATTACGCCGGTTTATTCTTTGCTCGAATCGCCTTTACTTCCGCCGCCGTAACCGCCTTGGCCTTATTCCCAAAGCTGTTCCGGACATACGTCAGCACATCCGCAATCTGCGCATCGGTGAGATCGGAATGCGGCGCCATCACGCCATGATACTCCTCGCCTTCCACCTCGACACCCTGCATGCCATTCAGGACGATCTTGACCAGCGTATTCTTATCCCCCAGCACAAACTTCGTCTTGACCAGCGGCGGGTTCATTCCCTGCACACCCGCCCCATCCACCTGATGACAGGCCAGACACTGCTCGAGATACACCTGCTTTCCACGCGTGATCGAAGCAGACGCACCGCCGGACGCAGTAGCGCCGGCCGTCTTTGCCGGAGCGGCTGGCTTCTTCGTTTGCGACATAAGCACAGTAGCCAGTAATAAGCTACTGGCTACTGTAAAAACTAAATTTCTTTTTTTCATCACTTTATTACTTGTAAGAAATCTTCCAAATTGCACCCTTGCTATCGTCAGTTACATAGATCGAACCATCGGGAGCCTGTGCCAGACCACAAGGACGATACATTACACGACCCGAAGCAGTTTTTTCCGGACCGCCGGAGAAATTGTCCGCAAAGACCTCCCACTGACCGCTCGGCTTCCCATCCTTAAAAGGCTGGAAGACGATAAAATAACCCGCCTGAGGCTCAGGAGCCCTGTTCCAGCTGCCATGGAAAGCGATAAAGGCGCCGTTCTTATATTTCTCGGGGAATTGATTGCCGGTATAGAACAAGAGGCCATTGGGAGCCAGGTGACCCGGGAAGGCGACCACAGGATCCTGCGCATTCTCTCCGCCCGTCTTCTTTCCATCCCCGCCATATTCGGGAGCAAGGATCTTCTTGTGCTGGTTCTGATCGTAAAAAATATAAGGCCATCCGCAGTTGGAACCCTGGTGCAGCTCATACATACATTCGGCAGGCAGCTCAGCGCTTTGCTTGGTATCCCACATATCGGGGAAAAGATCGTGGAGCTGGTCACGGCCATGCTGCATCACGAACAGCGAATTGGTCTGCTTGTTCCAATCCAGGCCCACTACATTACGAAGCCCCGTAGCATAACGAACGCCATCGCCATAAGTCTGATTGAGCTTGTCCGCCTTGAACAGCCAGATACCGCCCGCAGAATCCAGGATCTTGCAAGGCATGTCCCCCGGAGAGCCCTTCGTCCTGTCCTTCAGCTGGCAGGCATTGGAATAAGCGCCGATATTGACATACAGGTTTCCTTTTCCATCGAGCGTAATCGCCTTGGCCTCATGCTCGTGGCGGTTCAACAGCCCCGTAACGACTTTCTCCGGATTATCGGGATTGACGACATTGTAGTCCTTGTCCAGCTTAAAACGGTACACTTCTTCGTCGGAGCTGGCGTACAAATAACCATTACCGATAGCAACGCCCGTTCCGAAAAAACTGCCGAAACCGGTTATCTTATCCGCTTTCCCATCCCCATTCGTATCCTCGAGCCTGTAAACGCCTTTAGTCGCGCCCTTCGACCGGTTCAGCCGGATGAAAACTACCCCGTTAGGAGCCACCGCAATATGCCGGGCACGGCCGATGCTGTCGACCAACGTTACGGCGCTAAAACCCGAAGGCAGCTTCAGCTGTGTATTGGCATCAGATACTTTTGCAGGTTTCTCCTTGCCTTTCTTGCCGCCGCCGTCACCCGCAGAGGCGACTAAACCGGCAAAGCACAATCCCGCAGCGAGATACAGGGACTTTCGGGCTATTACATTCATTCTAGTGATAAGTTGTTGCATGGTAGATGAGTTAACAGATTAACAGAGCGTAATTTAAATGAAAAATCCCCAACCCTTTACTAATTTTTACCTTAGGCTGGCCAGCGCCTCCAGCAGCTCCATATTCTCCTTTTCCGTACCTACCGTTATCCGCAGACATCCCTCGCAAAGCTCCACCTTGCTCCGATCCCGCACTACAATCCCATCTTTTAATAAATCTTCATATACACCCCTCGCATTATCCATCTTCACCAGCAGGAAATTAGCATCGCTCGGATACACCACCCGCACTATCGGCAAAGCCGCCAGCTCCCTGGCCAGCGCCTCCCGCATGCCCACCAGCTGCCGTATCATATCATTGACCTGATCTACCTCCTCCAGCGCCTTCAATGCCAGCTCCTGATTAACCTGGCTGATGTTATAGGGAGGTTTCACCTTATTATAAATTTTAATAATAGCTTCGCTCGCAAAGGCCATACCCATCCGCAGCCCCGCCAGCCCCCAGGCCTTGCTCATCGTCTGCAGGACCACCAGGTTGGGATAGTCGCTCAGCTCCTGGATAAAGGACTTATGACGGGAGAAGTTGATATAGGCTTCGTCTACGACCACCAGCCCCGGAAAGTTATTCAGGACTATCTCGACATCCTGCCGGTTCATCGAGTTGGCCGTCGGATTATTGGGCGAACAAATCCAGATGATCTTCGTATTCTCATCCACCAGGTTCTCCAGGTGAACGAGGTCCAGCTGAAAATCGTCGAGCAGCGTCGCACGGCGTATTTCTATGTCATTGATATGCGCGCTTACCTCGTACATTCCATAGGTAGGCGGGTTGATGATGACATTGTCCTTACCCGGTACACAAAAGGCCCGAAACAAAAGATCGATACATTCATCGCTCCCATTCCCCAGGAAAATGTGCTGGGGCGGTACTCCCTTGATCTTGCTGATTGCTTCCTTGACCTTCCACTGATGAGGGTCCGGGTAGCGATTGTACCACTTGGTCAGCGGTGAACCCAGGCTGTTCTCATTGGCGTCTAAAAAAACCTGCGCCTCTCCTTTGAATTCATCCCTGGCCGATGAATAAGGCACCAGCTGCCGAATATTGTCCCTTAAAAGCTTCTCTAAGTCGAACATAAAATTATTTTTTCTCCATTCTTAAACTTACCGCCCGCGCATGCGCCTCCAATCCCTCCGCCTCCGCCATCCGGCGCACCGTCATGCCGATGGAATCCAAACCCTCCCGGGACAATTGCTGAAACGTAACCTTTTTGACAAAGCTGTCCAGACTAACGCCGCTATACACCCGCGCATGCCCATTCGTCGGCAGCACGTGATTCGTCCCGCTCGCATAATCCCCTACACTCTCCGGCGAATAATGCCCCAAAAAAACCGAGCCCGCATTCACCACCTGTCCGGCTAATTTTTCCGCATCACCACAAGCCAGGATCAGATGCTCCGGAGCATATTCGTTGAGCAGCTGCATCGCCTGCCCGCTGTCCCGCACGATAAAAGCCCTGCTATGCAGAAGCGCCTTTTGTGCAATATCCGACCTCGGCAGCTGCGAGACCTGCCGCTCTACTTCCGCAAGCACCGCCGTCACCACTGTCTCGGAATTGCTCACCAGCACCACCTGGCTGTCCGCGCCATGCTCGGCCTGCGAAAGGAGATCGGCCGCCACGAATAAAGGATCACAGCTCTCATCGGCATATACCGCCACCTCGCTGGGTCCCGCGGGCATATCTATCGCCGTTCCCTCCCGCTGCACCAGCTGCTTCGCACAGGTAACATATTGGTTCCCCGGTCCAAAGATCTTATACACCTTCGGCACCGACTCCGTCCCATACGCCATCGCCGCGATCGCCTGAACACCGCCGATCCGGAAAATTCGCGTAACACCGACCAGCCGCGCCGCAAATAAGATCGCCGGGTGCAGCTGCCCATGCGCATCCGGAGGCGAACACAGGACTATTTCCTTACACCCCGCAATCTTAGCCGGGATCGCCAGCATCAGCAAGGTCGAGAACAAAGGAGCCGTTCCACCCGGAATATACAACCCAACCTTTTCTATCCCTATCGACCTGCGCCAGCATTTTACCCCAGGCATCACCTCCACCACAGACTCGGAAGCACGCTGCTGTTCATGAAAAGCAAGGATATTGGCATAGGCCATTTTAATGGCCGCCCCCAGCTCTTCGCCGACCAGCGCCGCTCCTTCCACAATGGCCGACTCATTCAGCTCGAAGCTCTCAGGCGCCGACTTGTCGAAACGCAGGGAATAGTCCCTTACCGCCGCATCTCCTTCCAGCTTTACCGTAGAAAGGATCGCCGCAACCGTTTCTTCCAGCGACCGGGTGTCGATCACCGGACGGGATAGCCAGCCATCGACCGGCTTCGTCCCCGTTTGAATATTGATAACTTCCATCTTAGATGACCATTTTTTCGATTGGAATAACAAGAATCCCCTGGGCCCCCGCGTCTTTCAAACGCTCGATGATTTCCCAAAAATCGTTTTCACTCAGCACGCTGTGTACACTGCTCCACCCCGGCTCCGCCAGCGGCAGCACCGTAGGTGACTTCATCCCTGGTAGTAACCCAATGATCTCTTTCAGCCGATCGTTCGGAGCATTCAGCAGCACATACTTATTGTTGCGCGCCTTCTTCACCGCCCGGATGCGGAAGAGGAATTTCTCCAGCAGCTGCTGCTGGTCCGCGCCAAGCCGCTCATTCCGAATCAGAACAGCCTGCGACTTCAGCACCGTATCGACTTCTTTCAGTCCATTCATAAAAAGGGTGCTGCCGCTGCTCACCAGATCCACGATCGCATCCGCCAGGCCAATACCCGGGGCTATCTCCACCGACCCGCTGATCTCATGGATCTCGGCCTTGACCTTATTTTTCTCCAGGAACTGCCGGACCAGCGTAGGATAGGTCGTCGCGATCTTCTTCCCGTTCAGATAGCCTACCCCATCATAAGACTCGCTCCTGCCCACCGCCACAGACAGACGGCACTTCCCAAATCCCAGCTGCTCGACAATTTCCGCCTTCTTGTTCTTCTCATAAAGCACATTCTCTCCCACAATGCCGATATCAGCTACCGCATCTTCCACGTACTGCGGGATATCGTCATCCCGTAAGAAATAGATCTCCATGGGGAAATTGTCACATTCCGCCTTTAGCTTGTTGACCCCGTTCTTCAGGTCGATGCCACAGTCTTTTAGCAGCTTCACCGAATCGTCATACAATCTGCCGGACTTCTGAATAGCGATCTTTAGTTTGTTCACAGCTCAATATTTAATAAAAAAAAGAGGGCTTACCTGCGGTAAGCCCTTAATACGTTTTATGTCTTAGACAAAACATCACCGGCCTACCCTCTCGGTAAGTAAAAATGATGGTGATGATGTTGTCTGTTTTGTTTCATTTGCGAGACCAAAATTAACGGCCAAACCCAAATAAGCCAAATTTTATTTTTCCGCCCCCTTCCCCAGCTGCTCTTCCAGCTGCAGCACCTGCTTCTGCGTATGCCTGTATTCCAAAAAATAATAGATCGATATCGCCAGCAAAACCTTCGCCAGAATAAACACAGCAATCAAAAACGTTCTCCAGTTCTTATGCACTTTTATATAGGGCGAGCTTACAACTACCGGAATATACTCCGGCCCGCTCTTCTGCCGGCGATAGCTCTTCCCCTCACCCCTCGCCACCTCCGGCACATTCGGAATCTCCCGAACCCTCGCCTGGATGCGCTCTCTTGTCCCCGGCGGCGGAGGTACTTCATTCTCTATCGCAAAAAGTTCCAGGTGATATTCGAAATCCGATAGGGCTTCTTTGAGTTCCGGATAATGCGGCAACAGCTGCTCGAACTCCTCCACTTCCAAAGAGGAGGCCAATCCCAGGGCATAGCTTTCTACGATTCCGCTTTGTATGTACAGCTCAATATTCACAGGTTACACGAGGTTTTTTCTGATAATCAGCAGACAGTCCCGCAGGATTCCGCTAATGTAAGCCAGGTCTTTGCCCGACTGTGCCGCAAGTTCTTCTTTTTTTCGTCCATAAATAAATAGCTCCCGAAATATCCATTGGTGTTCCGGAGAGCATTCCCCCAATAAAGAAAAATAGTAATCTCTCCCATGCTTCTCCGGCTGATTCTCCTGCTGTGTATGCTCCAGGATAATTTTCCGGGACTCCACCTGAAGCCAGCAATAGATGCTCAGGCTCGAATCGAACGCCTTTTGCAATTGCGGAGTCAGTCTGGAAAATATCTCCACCAGCAAGCCGCTCGCCTCTTCCTTATCCGGTACAAACTGCAGTATATAGCTAAACAGCATGCTGCTGTACCGGGTATATAATAACTCGGCAGCGGGCCGCTGTCCGGCGTATAGCTCGCTCTTTAGAATATCTTTCGTAATAGTTTTCTCCAAAATAGTAAGCTTTTGAAACAACTTATATTACAGAGAATGAAATTAGATAATATTACAGGATTCTACTTAGCGCTGGGCGCTTTTTCTTTTCCCCACGAAACGTTTGTTGCAAATATCAAGCCCTAGTGAACCAAAAGGTTCAACAAAAGCACACCGATAAGCCCGACCACCGACACGATCGTCTCCATCAGCGACCAGGACCGGATCGTATCCTTGATAGAAAGGTTGAAGTATTCTTTAAAAAGCCAGAATCCACTGTCGTTGACGTGCGAAAACATCAGGCTACCCGCCCCTACGGACAATACCATCAAATTGGGGTCCACGTGCATCCGGGTCATCAGCGGCAGGATGATCCCCGCAGCCGTCAGCCCGGCCACCGTAGCCGAACCCAGACAGACCCGGATGATGGCCGCCATCAGCCAGCCAAGCACCAGGGGGTGAATCGGCCATTCCTGCAAAACAGCCGCAATTTCCTTGCTGACCCCGCTTTCCGAAAACACTTCCTTCAGCGCGCCAGCTCCCGCCACGATCAGTAAAATCAACGCCACATCTTTAACCGCATCCTCATACGTCTTCATGACTTTTTTGATGCTCATGCCACAGTCTATCCCCAGCGTATAGGTCGCTACCCCGATGGCCAGCAGCAGGATGATAGAAGGGTCTCCGAAGAAATCGACAATGGCTTTTATATTCGGCGGCAGGTCGAACACCAGGGGTAATACGGTCGTCACCATCAGCATGATAACCGGCAACAGGGACGAAAGTAGGCTGGTAACCATTCCCGGTAGCTGCGACTCCGGCTTTTCCGCCGCAACAAGCCCCTCCAGTGGAGACGAAGCCACCTTCTTCAAAGTTTTGGCAAAGACCGGCCCGGCCAATATGATCGCCGGAATGGCAATCGTAATCCCATAGAGCAGTGTCTTCCCCATATTCGCGTGAAACTGTCCAACAAGCGCAGCCGGAGCCGGATGCGGAGGCAGAAAGCCGTGCGTCACCGACAAGGAAGCCAGCATCGGCACCCCGATATAGACAGCCGGTAGCTTGTATTTGTAAACGACCGAAAAAATCAACGGAACCATCAGGACGAATCCCACATTGTAAAAAAGCGGTATCCCGATAATAAACCCCGTCACCATCAACGCCCACTGTATGTACTTCTCGCCAAAAACGTTCATCATCGTCGTAGCGATACGCTGCGCCGCTCCGCTCTCCGCCACGATCTTCCCCAGCATCGCGCCCAGCACGATCACAATCGATAGCTGCCCCAGCGTGTCCCCAATACCCTTGTACACGCTCTTGGTGATCGAGCCGAAAGGAATGTCCAGCGACAGACCTGTAACGATCGCTACGACCAGGAAAGCAAGGAAAGCATTGACCTTCCCCCAGGAGATCAGGGCCACCAGCAAAAGAATACCCAAAAGAACAATCAATAAATGCATAATCAGAATTAATGCGAATCCCTGCTCACCTCCGAGCCGGAACCACCCACCAGGAAATCCAGGTCAGCACCCTTGTCGGCCTGCTGCACATGGTTGATATACAAATGAACGTAGCCCCTGTGCGTCCCCGACACGGAAACCTTGCTCCACTCACCCCTCCGCCGCTCCAGCTCTTCTTCCGGCACGTCCAGGTGCAGCCTGCGTCCGGCCACATCCAGCTCTATCCAGTCCCCATTCTTCACCAGCGCCAGCGCTCCGCCTACCGCCGACTCCGGCGATACGTGCAGCACTACCGTTCCATATGCCGTCCCGCTCATCCGCCCATCGGAGATCCTCACCATATCCGTGACCCCTTTCTCCAATAATTTCTTGGGCAAGGCCATATTCCCGACCTCCGGCATCCCCGGGTATCCCACCGGACCAACGTTCTTCAGCACCATCACGCAGCTCTCGTCGATATCCAAAGCAGGGTCGTCGACCCTTGCATGATAGTCTTCGATATTTTCGAATACCACGGCCCTGCCGCGGTGCTGCATCAGCGCAGGCGTGGCCGCCGAAGGCTTGATCACAGCTCCATTCGTGGAGAGGTTTCCCTTTACCACCGCAATCCCCGCGTGAGGGATCAGCGGCTGCTCGTAAGAAGCGATCACCTCCCGGTTATAACAGGTTTCTTTCCCTTCTATATTCTGACGATGCGTCTTTCCATTGACCGTAAGCGCATCCAGATGCAGCTGTTCCTTCAGCTCATTTAAAATCACCGGCAGCCCTCCCGCATAGAAGAAGTCTTCCATCAGAAATTTACCGGAAGGCATCAGGTTCAGCAATAAGGGGATTTGACTGCCTAGCTGATCGAAGTCTTCCAGCGCCAGCGGCACGCCAATCCTGCCGGCAATCGCCGTGAGGTGAATGATGAAATTCGTGCTGCCGCCAACGGCTGCATTTACCTTGATCGCATTTTCAAAAGCAGAACGCGTCAATATCTTGGATAGCTTCAGGTCTTCCTTCACCATCTCCACAATCCTCCGCCCGGAAAGATGCGCCAGCCGCTTCTTCCGCGAGTCCACCGCCGGTATCGCCGCGGCGCCCGGCAACGTGAGCCCCAGCGACTCCACCATACAAGCCATCGTAGAAGCCGTTCCCATGGTCATACAATGCCCCGGGCTGCGCGACATGCAGCTCTCAGCATGCAGATAGTCCGCATCGCTCATTACCCCCTTCTTCCTGTCTTCATCGAATTTCCACACGTGCGTCCCCGAGCCGATATCGTGCCCCTGGAACTTTCCGTTCAACATAGGCCCGCCCGGCACCACCAGGGTCGGCAAGTCGACGCTGCATGCCCCCATCAGGGTAGAAGGCGTAGTTTTATCGCAACCCGTCAGCAGCACTATCCCATCCAGCGGATTACCCCGGATCGACTCCTCGGCATCCATGCTTGCCAGATTGCGGAACAGCATCGCCGTCGGCTTGAGCAGCGTCTCCCCCAGCGACATGACCGGGAACTCCAGGGGAAATCCCCCGGCTTCATAAACGCCGCGCTTCACCACTTCGGCAATCTCTCTTAAGTGTGCATTACAGGGAGTAAGTTCAGACCAGGTATTACAAATACCGATGACCGGCCGGCCATCGAACATATCTTCCGGAAAGCCCTGGTTCTTCATCCAGCTCCGATAGATAAAACCCATCTTATCGGTCTTGCCGAACCAGTTGCGACTTCTAAGTTCTTTCATTGAGCAACGTTATTTTGAATTGCGAGAAAAAATTGAAAAAATATAATTTTTTCTCGCAACACCATTAATGTCTGGAATTGGACTCCGTCCAATTCGGCAGAACGGAAGATATTCAATTATCGCCAGACAATACGACG
The DNA here is from genome assembly GCA_018267545.1 of Bacteroidota bacterium. Taxonomy (GTDB): domain Bacteria; phylum Bacteroidota; class Bacteroidia; order Chitinophagales; family Chitinophagaceae; genus Puia. Next base: position 6,395 of record JAFDYG010000220.1, on the reverse strand, counting down.
CTCAGTAAAAACTTATTTATTTTAATCACCCTTCATATACTGCTTGTAGCTATCATTGATATAGACGAGGATGTCTACATTCGCCGCCCGGCGGCAATACTCGTACGAAGGCCTGTACTTCTGCATAAACTGCTGCAGGCTGTCCCCCTTCAGGTGCGTATACTTCGTAACATTATCCTTGTTGTAGCGCGAGTCGATATAGTATTCTTCTTCTTCCTTCGCCAGCCGCTTCTCCAAACGCTCCCGCTGCTTCTCCTTTGCGGAAGCATTCCGGAAGATATTCAGGGTCACCCCTACCCCATCTCCCTGCCGGTTATGATCCACCCGGGGCGTATTGCCATGGTCGTAGACCCACGAGTATTCCTTACGCCGGTCCATCGAGTCCAGCTGGTAATTGCTAAATTCCCCCACCCTTACCGCCTTCAGGGTCTGAGCCCGGACGTCCAGGTACACCGGAAAGTCCCCCGTCAGCATCGCCGCCGTTACCGTTACCGTATCGGCCATGTATCCTACCGAAGAAAAAGAGACATGATCTCCCGGCGCCACCTGGATCCGATAGCTCCCACTCTCTTCCGACAGGTCGTATCGCTGCGCGGTAATATTGTGGATGCTCACCGACACCAATATCTCGGTGCTGTTCTTCTTAAAAACCTTACCGGTAAGAAACTGCTGCGCCCGGCCTTCAAAAGCGGACAATAGTAAAAAGACGACGAATGGATAAGTCAAATATCGCATAAGTAAAATCAGGAGTGCGCCAAATTAGGCTTATTGCCTGGTATTCAGACCACCCCCGCCTCAAGTTTTTGTTAAAACGACAATAGTACTTTACATTTATCAGGAAAAATTGTTTCCATGCGAACACTCCTACTTGCCGGCGCACTCATCCTAAGTCTCTGTGTATCAGCCACTGCCCCCAAACAAGAATTTTATTCCATCCGCGTTTACCAGCTCAAAAACAAAGAACAGGAAGCCCGGGTCGAAAAATATCTGCAATCCGCCCTTCTCCCCGCCCTCCACCGCTCCGGCATCTCCGAAGTAGGCGTTTTCAAGCCCATCGGCAACGATACGGCGTCCATCCGCAAGATCTATGTGCTCATCCCATTAAAAACCCTGGAGCAATTTACCGGCCTGACCGCCGCCCTTAATAAAGACGCCCAATACCTCACCGATGGAAAAGACTACCTCGACGTCAACTACGACGACCCGTCCTACGTCCGCATAGAATCCATTCTCCTGCAAGCCTTCCCGGAGATGCCCCGCCACGCCGTCCCAACCGCCCTCCAGGGCCCCAAATCAGAAAGAATCTACGAGCTACGCAGCTACGAAGGCCCCTCCGAGAAATACTTTGCCAATAAAGTCAGGATGTTCAACGAAGGCGGAGAGGTGCCCCTCTTTCAGCGCCTGGGCTTTAACGCGGTCTTCTACGCCAGCGTCCTCGCAGGCTCCCACATGCCTAACCTCATGTATATGACCAGCTTCGACAATATGGCTTCCCGCGAAGCCCACTGGAAGACCTTCGGCGCCGACCCCTACTGGAAAGAGCTTTCCGGCAAGGCCGAATACCAGCACAACGTCTCCCACATCGACATTGTCTTTCTTCACCCAGCAGAGTATTCCGATCTTTAAGTGCTAACCCTTATTTTTATTTACAAATAATTAAACAGAATTTATTTAAATTGCTGCCCGGATTTCCTTTATTTCGTTTTTTATAGCACCTTCGTGCCTCACACAAGATTCACCACGGGAAACACACACGCTGGTTAAGACTCCTCACACGACTTAAGGCTAATGATTGGTGGTACAGTTACTAATTTTTAAGAACTGTTTACCAAACCATCCTACTTATGTTCGCTCTAACTAAACATCCCGAACAAGGGACCCTCTCCGTCAGACCCGTCAACAAAGCCACGGACCGTTCCCTTATCCGGGAAATCTTCCGCCGCGAGTTCTACGGCAACACCAAGGTTCAATACCCCGACGAAGGGCTCTGGGAAATCTATGATCGCATGGAGACCTCCGACGCATTTGGCGCCTACCTCGTCTCCGAACGCAATCATATTCTCTTCCTGCTGGAAGTCCACCCCGCTTTCCAAATGGATCTCCGTGTGGAATTTCTTTCCAAACCCGGAGCCATCGGCATTTATTGCTTCCATCATTCCATCCAGGAAAATATAAACCTGCCGGCCTTCCGGACCTGCATCTCCTCCCTGTTCAACTACCCGTCTATCGGCAGCATCCTGACCACCCTGAACCACGTGGCTCCCGGCGACGCCCGGACTATGCTGCTGGAAAAATCCGGCTTTACCCGGATCTCGGAAAATACGGACCGGTCGGCCGTCTATTGCTGCACCCGCGATAGCTTCAACGATACCGTACAGGCAGCGATTCCCCACAGTGAGCAATCTTCTGTACACGCTTAAAACTTCTCCCGCCGCAGGCATACTAATTGCCTTTCCTATTGCGTTAAACCGGATATACGTCCGCATATCAATCCGGTCTTCGTGAACTTATAAAACTACAGCATGAAAAACGCAGACAAACCCTTTATAGGCATCATCATCGCAACGATCGCTATCCTATATTGCTTCATGGCGATGATAAGCTAAGCTGACCTATCTTTGCAGGATGATTACCATTCGCACCATCCTGCCAGAAGACAACTCCGCTATCGCTTCCACCATTCGCAATACTCTCGCAGAATTCGGCGCCAACAAACCCGGCACCGCCTACTTCGACAGCGCAACAGACGATATGTTCGCCAGTTTCCAAATCCCTGGAAGCCGCTATCACGTTGGCCTGATCGATGGTCAGGTTGGCGGCGGAGGAGGCATTTACCCCTCGGCAGGCTTGCCGGATGGCGTATGTGAAATGGTGAAAATGTATCTTTCCCCACAGGCTCGGGGGAAAGGATTAGGCAGACAGCTCATCGAGGAATGCCTCTCCTTTGCACAGTCTCACGGTTATGCACAAGTGTACATCGAGACAATGCCCGAACTGCAGAAAGCCGTATCCATCTACGAAAAATTCGGCTTTCAATACCTGGACGGCCCCATGGGTAATACGGGACACTATGGCTGTTCGATCTGGATGCTAAAAAAATTCTAACACTCGTCAGCCAGAGCCCTACGGCCAAAAACTCTTCGCGCCAGCGCGACGATTACTAAAGGGAAGAATTAAAAACGGGCACAAATCAACGGATAAAGTAAAATAACGGTGGGTAAAACCAGGGGAGTAAGTATTTATTATCATGAAGCAGGCCGCACTTCATAAATTGGACTGAAAAGATACAATTTTCCCGTGGCCAATTCCATACATTGATATCTTTTTCTCAATTTTTTTCCTTTTCTGAACACCCGTTTGTCCTCCAGAACAAAACAGGCCCCATCAGGAATCTGCTCTACCAGCAGAAGCCCTTCTTCATTCTCATCGTATTTCCGAAGCACCCGCATCAGCCCCTCATCCGCACAGCTGCTGGCCGGCAGGTCATGCAGGTTCTTTTTCAAAGCCGCCAGCACGTCCGCCGGAAAGATCTTCAGCCCGATAAATTCTTCCAGCATCTTCCGGTACACCGCCTTCCACTCCTTCCCATGCGACTGTACCCGGTTCCCATATTCCATAAATGTCACCAGGTGCGCCAGCTCATGGATCAGCGTAATCAGAAATGACCAGGGATTGAGGTTCCCATTGACACTGATACGGTGATTCTGCTCCCGCGTGGCATGACGATAATCCCCGAGGACACTTTTTCGCTCCCTTGTGATCGTCAGATGCACCTGGTAATGGTTGAGATACTCCAGCACCAGCGGCGCCGCCGCGCCTGGTATCCACCGGCGCAAATAATCCAGGGGAGCTTCTTTCTTAGGCATGTTTAGAGGAACCCTTCTTGTTCAATTGCATCAAAATCTTCACTTCAAAAAACGTATAGAGGATATAGAGGATGAAACAACCCAGGACCCCGTTCCGGTTGACATTCCTGCCGGCTACCGAAGCATAGACAAAGGTGGCTATCAGGCAGACAAACATCTTCACCAGCAGGCTTCCATACATGACCCGCAGGAAAGCATGCATATTGGAATTACGTAAAGCCCTGATATACAACCAGAAACTTATAGCCGTCACCCCGAACAAAAGGCCGTCGCCCACCAGCAGGACCCGGTGATCCGTATTCCATTCCTCCAGCAGCGACTTACCCAGGTAGATAAAGAGGCCGGAGACCAATAACACAAGCAGAATAGGCAGAAAAGACTTGGCGGTGATCTTATTTTCCATCGTTTTTCCTCGAGCTGTCTTTGATCAGTTTGATAATTAAGTACACAATTACCAGCAAAGGTAAGCCCCAGGAGAGGATTGGAAAAGAAACCTTCAGTCCTTTATCCGCCTTTATACCGATAAACACAGCAAACCCTATCGAAGCCGCCACTTGCGATGACAGCCCCGCATATCTCAATAGCTCTCGTCGCCGATCGCTATTATCCGGCGGCGAATTCTGCATTCTTTACCTCCTTCTTGATGTCCGCTGGCTTTCCGTTACCGGAGGGAGCAGTAGCCGCGGCTGCCGGGGTCATGTGGCATTCCCCATTGAAATTGGCAGTAGGCTCGATCTGCAGCTTGATGGCCTGGATATTCCCGTTGACCTGGCTCCCGCCCTTCAGCTGTAAAAGATCCTTTACCTTGATGGTTCCGGTTACTTTCCCCATGATATCGGCCTGCTGGCCATTGATATCCCCCTGGACGACGCCATTTGCGCCGATGACGACCTTCGCCGAACAGTGAATATTCCCTACCAGCGTGCCGTCGATCCGCAGATCGCCGTTGCTGGTAATGTCGCCCTTCATGGTGGTGCCGGCCCCGATCAGGCTCGCGCTCGCGCTGGCGGGAGCGTCCCCGCCAATGGTGAAATCATTAGATTTGGTTTTGCCGTTAAACATACAAATATGGATTTTAGTCGTTTCGTAAGTATATAGGATTAATCGTTGATTTTCTCGGGTTTCGGAATCGTCAGAGAGTTCGTATCCAGCTTGACCGTCGTATTCCCCTGTAACACACTACGAATGCTCTGCAGGTACTGGTCCTTATACCGTACCTCCTGCTCTAACGAATCGGTACGTATTTTTAGTTCACGCAGGTCCTTCGTATTATTCACATCCCCATAACCCGGGATATACAGCTTCAGCGGCGTGAATACGATCAGCGCCACCGTAAGTCCGGTCAATAATACAAAAATCGTGCAGAGAACAGTATAAACGCTTAGGCGGGAGAGCTTGAAGGTCACGACTTCCTCATAAGTATCATCATTCATCACTACCAGACGGTACCGGTTCTGAAGACGTTTCAAAGTGGAATTGGCATCGAATTTGGCCATAAACTGAATTCTTGGGATAAATTGGACTGATTGCCATAAAGATAACAAAATAAATCTTCGATTTTTGAGTTTATTGCCCATAGTTTTGCGCGCAACTTTGTAAACGGACGTACGTGACGTACAGCAGGATTTTATTATTACTGGTATTTTCCCTCCTCTACCTGGCCTCCTCCGGGCAGGTCGGCGTCGCCTATGACCTCGTCAAACCCAAAAAGTTCGAAAATCGCGTCCTCGCCTCCGAGAAGTCCAATGACGGCAAAAAGTTCAAAAAAAGCCGCCGCTTCATCCAGAACACGATTACCCATTACAACTATTATTTCAACGCAAACGAAAAGTTAAAAATGATCATGGAGCGGGCCAAAGGCCAGTTCCGCGACGACTATACCCGCCTCCTCCCCTTCTATAACTATACCCTTGACGCTACCCTTGCCCAGAAACGCGAGGTCGACTCCATCATCTACAAATGTACCGCCGGTATCCTCATCCACGATACCCGTAACGACTGGATCGACAACCTCTACCTGCTCATCGGCAAAGCCTATTATCTCAAAAAAGACTTCGACTCCGCCTTTATCACCCTCCAATTCCTCAACTACGCCTTCGCACCCAAAGAATCCGATGGCTATGACAAGCCCATCGGCAGCAACGCCAACGCCGAGGAAGGTGGAAACGCCAATATCGTCTCCACAGTAGAGAAAAGAAATATTCTCAAACGAACCTTCTCCTTACCTCCCAGCCGCAACGACGCCCTGATCTGGAAGGTCCGCGTCTATATTGCCAAAGAACAATACGGAGAAGCATCAGCCCTCATCGAGGTCCTCTCCCACGACCCCGAATTCCCAGCCCGCCTCGAGCCCAGCCTGAATGAAGTAAAAGCCCTATGGTATTATAAAAGGAATATTTACGACAGCGCCGCGGCCTATCTCGAAAAGGCCCTCCCCGCCGCCGAAAATCACGAAGAACAGGCCCGCTGGGAATACCTCATCGCCCAGCTCTACGAACGCGACAGAAATTCCTTCGAATCCAAAACCTT
>JAFDYG010000021.1 GCA_018267545.1 Bacteroidota bacterium | reverse complement strand
CTCACCCGCAAATAGTACCGCCAGGTCAGGATAATAATCCTTGAAGACACAAAGCGCAATAGCCGGTTTCTCCGAATTGGGGTACCAGTCACTCTCCTCCGGATTGCGGACATGCCAGAGCCAATCCTCGCCAAAGCGAATGCCCGTGCGCTCTTCCACCGACTGGTAATTGCTGCGCAAATAGTCTGCCATTACAGCGATCGGCTGGGGCTTCTCCGGCAGGATCATGCCTCCGGAAAGGACCTCGAAGGCGATCGTATGACGGTATTCTTCAAAAGTTTTGCGGATAACCGGGCTAAAACCATAGCACCAGCCGCAATAAGCGTCGTAACAATAATAGATCGTAGGACTCATATCAAACAAATTGCCGGGGCCAAGCGCTTGCTTAACCCCGGCAAAGGTGAAATAAAATTCGATACCACATTCAATTAACGGCCCCTTCGTCCGCCGCCACCGCCGCCGGAAGGCCTGGACCCGCCGCCAGAGCTACGGGGAGCGCTTCCACCACCGCCAGGCCGGCTGAAGCCGCCGCCGCTTCCACCGGACGGACGGCTAAATCCACCGCCAGAGGGCCGGCTAAAACCGCCTGAGGGCTGACTAAAGCCACGAGACTGGTTGAAGTTCTGCATCCGGGTCTGACCCCGGTCGCGCATCTGCTGATCGCGGTTGAGGTTTTGAATGGAGGGATTGTTGCCCGTCACCGGCCTCCACGAATTGGACTGCCGCTGCTGCCACTGATTATTCGATTGATTCCGCTGGTAGACATTACCGCTCCGGTCGGAATAAACGTTGTTGTTGGACCGGCCAAAGCTGCCTGGTCTTCCACCCTGTACACCCGGTCTTCCACCGGCATTATTGAAACCGCCGCCGCGAACACCGTTATTGCCCGTTGCATAAGGTCTTCCTATCGAGTTGCGGTTCGTAAAGCTACGGTTGTCACGGGTGACTACACCACCGCGATTCCTGTAGATATTTGTACTCCGGTAAGTATTGCGGATATACGTATTACCGCCTCTATTATATACGTTATGTCCATAGAAGCCGCTGGTACGATACCTGTTCCATGCATAAGCAGGACGATAGACGCGAGGTCCCCACCAGCCGCCGCCCCAGCCTCGCCAGTAGCCGCCCCAGCCAAAGCCGACACCGAAGTGGAACCAGCCGCCGCCAAAGCCATAGCCCAGCGTCCAGCCAGCCCAGGGATTATAACATACGTTGAAACCCCAGGTCCAGGGACGGGAATAATAGTAGCCGTTGAACCAGGGATCGTAATAGAAACCTGTACCGTATACCACGGTAGGACCATAGATATAGTTGTTGAGATAACCCGGCGTATAACCCATGTACACATAATCCGGCGTTACATCATAAACATAGACATACTTGGTGTTGTACAGAGGGGAGCTCGGTGGTATGCGATCCACTTCATCGGGACGCTCCGTGGCCACCGTCCAGGGGCCGTTCGGGTTATTCGACTGGAACCAAACCCCATTGTCGACCGTGTAATAGACCCCATGGTCCAGGATTACAGAAGACCCGGTATTGGTTGCATATTGCATATCGGTACCCTGCAGGGGTGCAAACTGCGGGTCGCCATTATAGTCTACATCGGTGGAGGCCGTCTTACGATCGACCTTTGCCGTCTGAGGGATCTGCGCATCCATGATTGCTTCTCTCGCAGCATCCGTACCGGCTACGCTTGCCAGCACATTATCCTTGGGAGAGCCTTCCGGAATTTTTGCAAAATCCGCAGGCAGCGAATTCGCAGCGACATAGTGCCAGCCGCCCGTTAACGAAGTGGAGCTGTACCAGCGGCCTGCTATCAGCACATAATATTTGCCGTCCTGATCCTGGAAGAGGTCGTTAGGCGAATTCGACGCATAGGAAAGGCTCGTACCGGTGATTGGAGAAAAGCTGGGCTTGCCGTCAGTCTGGATCAATTCGGCGGGAGAAGTGCTCACGATAATATTCGATACTACTTTATCCTGCTGCGCCGTCGTCGAGTCGATATAACCCGCATCGGAGCTGTTGGAATTGTCTATCGCATCCTTTACCTT
>JAFDYG010000219.1 GCA_018267545.1 Bacteroidota bacterium | reverse complement strand
ATCTTTTCCCGATTGCCTGCCAATTCGCCAAGCCAATCATTCTTACAGGTATGAAATTGATTTTGTTCGCATTACGTAAACCCATCACCATTTTGGTCATGGTTGCCGCTCTTTTCTTTTTTGGTATGGGCGCCCTCCGCAGTATCCGGGTCGACATTTTTCCCAAGCTGGATATGCCCGTTCTTTACATCGCCCACCCCTTCGGCGGGTATACCCCGGTGCAGATGGAGACTTTATTCGCCAAGCAATATATCAATGTCCTGCTTTTCGTCAACGGGATCAAGAGCATCGAAACCAAGAACGTTCAGGGACTTACGCTGATGAAGCTGAACTTTTACCCTGGCACCAACATGGCGCAGGCAGCGGCCGAAGTGAGCGCGGTAAGCAACCGGGCCCAGGTCTTGTTCCCGCCGGGCTCGAATCCGCCTTTTATTATCCGGTTCGACGCCTCGACCCTTCCGGTCGGTCAGCTGGTCCTGAGCAGCGACAAGCGAAACAACAACGAGCTGATCGACCTGGCCAACCTCTATGTCCGAAGCTCTTTTACGTCGATCCCCGGTCTGCTCTCTGCTCCGCCCTTCGGGGGGAATATTCGCACGGTGGTCATCAAGGCGGACCCGGAACTACTACGGGCTCACGGCATCACCCCGGACCAGCTCGTACAGGCTATCGACGTCAATAACCAGATGTCACCTTCGGGCAACGTCCGTATCGGCGACAAGAATTATATCACACCCGTCAACACCACGATCCGTGCAGTGAGCGACTTCGCCAATATACCCATCTTTAAAGGCAATGGCGTAGCCAACCTGTACGTCCGTGACGTGGCTACCGTAGAAGATGGCGCCGACGTTACCGTAGGCTATGGCCTGGTAAACGGCAAACGCAGCGTGTATCTTAGCATCGCCAAGAGCGCAGACGCCTCTACCTGGGAAGTGGTGCAGAAGCTGAAGGCAGCTATCCCCAAGATGCAGGCGAATCTTCCTGAAGACGTTCATCTGACGTATGCCTTCGACCAATCCGTCTACGTCATCAATTCGGTCAAAAGCCTCATCTCCGAAGGGACCATCGGGGCCATCCTCACCGGTTTGATGGTGCTGCTGTTCCTGGCCGATCTGCGTGGGGCCCTGATCGTTATCCTGACCATCCCTACTTCTATCATCTCCGGGGTGTTGTTCCTGAGTCTTTTTGGACAGACGATCAATATCATGACCCTGAGCGGGCTGGCGCTGGCCATCGGCATCCTGGTGGATGAGAGTACGGTGACGATCGAGAATATTCACCAGCACCTGGACATGGGCAAGCCCAAGCGGCTGGCGATCTGGGACGCTTGTAAAGAGATCGCCTTCCCCAAGCTGCTGATCCTGTTTTGTATTTTGGCCGTTTTTGCCCCGGCCTTTACGATGGGCGGTATACCGGGCTCTTTGTTTCTTCCGCTGTCCCTGGCCATCGGTTTTAGCATGATCGTGTCTTATTTCCTGGCGCAGACCTTTGTACCGGTGATGGCGAACTGGATCATGAAAGCGAAAGCACATGGCTCGACGTCCAGGCCATCGAAATTCGACCGCGTCAGGGACCGGTTTCTGAGATTTGTCGATAGAGTCATGCCGTATCGCAAACCGGTGGTCATCGCTTACCTGGTGCTGACGAGTGCTGCTGCTTTGTTTTTATTACGCGGTATTGGCAAGGACGTATTACCCAAAGTCAACGGCAGCCAGTTCCAGGTTCGGCTTCGCGCGGCCGAAGGGACGCGTATCGAACGGACCGAAGAAAATACGCTCAGCACGATCAATATCATCAAGGATATCGTCGGTGCGCAGAACGTAGACATTACCTCGGCCTATGTAGGACAGCACCCTTCGCTCTTCTCGGTGAACCCCATCTATCTTTGGATGGCCGGCCCGCAGGAGGCGGTTCTACAGGTCGCGTTGAACGAGCACTATAAGACCAACCTGGACCGGTTAAAAGAGAAGATTCGCGCCCGCGTCGGTGACGAGCTGCCCGGTATAAAGCTATCCTTCGAACCCATCGAGCTCACCGACAAGATCCTGAGCCAGGGTTCGCCTACGCCGGTCGAGGTGCGATTCTCGGGAAGGAATAAGAAAAACAACGAGCTATACGCGTTGAAGCTGATCGACCAGCTAAAAAAGATTCCCTACCTCCGCGACGTGCAGCTCGGACAGTCGACACATTACCCGGCGATCAATATAGACGTCGATCGTGTACGTGCGGCGCAGCTTGGAGTAGATATCAACGACGTATCACGTTCTTTAACCGCTTCCACAAGCTCCTCCCGCTATACCGATAAGAATATCTGGGTCGACGAAAAGGTCGGCAATTCCTACAGCGTACAAGTAGAAGTACCCGAAAACAAAATGAAGAGCATGAGCGATATCGGAGAAATTCCTTTGTTGCGCAATGCTTCACGGCCTGTGCTTAGCGACGTGGCGACGATCAGGGAAGATACGACCTATGGGGAAAGCGATAACCTGGGTGCGATTCCTGTATTGTCCGTCACGGCGAATCTGAACAACAAGGACCTGGGCGCCGCCGTAAAAGACGTACAAAAGGCGATCGACGGGCTGGGCTCCTTGCCGCGTGGACTGACGGTAGAGCAGATTGGTCTTAGTCAGACTCTGACCGACACCCTCGACAGTCTGCAGAACGGGCTGCTCGTAGCGATCGTCGTCATCTTCCTCATGCTGGCGGCCAACTTCCAGTCGTTCAAAGTCTCGGCGATCGTGCTGGCGACGGTGCCGGCGGTAATCCTGGGCTCCCTCCTGCTCCTGCTGGCGACGGGCTCCACACTAAACCTGCAGAGCTATATGGGGATCATCATGTCGGTAGGGGTATCCATTTCCAACGCGGTCCTGCTGATCACCAATGCGGAGCAGCTGCGGAAAAAGAATGGAAGTGCGCTGCAATCGGCGCGGGAGGCTGCGTCGCTCCGGCTTCGTCCGATCATGATGACCGCGCTGGCGATGGTGGTGGGGATGATCCCGATGGCCAGCGGGCTCGGGGAAGCGGGCGACCAAACTTCTCCGCTCGGGCGTGCGGTGATCGGCGGACTGGTGGCTTCTACCTTTGCGGCCTTGTTTATCCTGCCGCTGGTCTTTGGCTGGGGCATGGAGAAGAGCGGGACGGCGTCGGTGTCGCTTGAGCCGGAGGATGAGGCCAGCCGGCAGTATCTGGCAGCGACTGGGGCTGAGGGTTGGGAATAAGGGAAATTTCCTTTATTTTACTCCTATGAAAATCCTCACTACGATTGCCGCCATATGCTGGGTGGGTTTGTTGTCTGCCCAGACTCCTGTCGAAAAATATTCTGTAGACTCCGCCTCGGTCGAACATCCCGGAATACCGAAAGGCGAAGTGATCAAGTGCAGCTTCGATCACTCTTCTGTTTTCCCCGGTACAGTTCGGGACTACTGGATCTATATCCCGGCCCAGTACAAGCCCGACCATCCCGCCTGTTTATACGTCAACCAGGACGGTATCCAGTGGAAGGCGCCTACGGTTTTCGACAATCTCATCAATAGCCATGAGATGCCGGTTACTATCGGCGTCTTTGTCACACCCGGGCGGGTAGCTGCGGACAGCAATCTTGCCCAGGATCGTTTCAATCGCAGCTTCGAATACGATGGACTGGGGGATAATTATGTCCGGTTTATCCTGGACGAGATCCTGCCCGACGTAGAGAAGCACCAGGCCGCCGACGGCCGCGCGATTCACCTGTCGCGCAGCGGCAATGACCGGGCGATCGGCGGGTCGAGCAGCGGAGCAATCTGCGCTTTTACCGCAGCCTGGGAGCGGCCCGATGCTTTTTCCCGCGTCTTCAGCGCCATCGGCACCTATGTAGGACTGAGAGGCGGAGACCGTTATCCGACGCTGATCCGCAAATACGAACCCAAGCCCATCCGTGTCTTCCTGCAGGATGGTTCCAATGACCTGAATATTTATGGCGGCGACTGGTGGAAAGCCAACGAGACGATGGAGCGTGCGCTGGTCTTTGCAGGCTATGAGGTGCGTCACGTCTGGGGAGAAGGACAGCACAGCGGAGCGCATGGGACGGCGTTGTTTCCCGATGTTATGCGCTGGTTGTGGAAGGACTGGCCGAAGGCGGTTGCGAAGGGAAATTCCAGCAACCAGTTCCTGCATGATATTTTGATTGCAGGCCAGGACTGGGAGCTGGTCGGAGAAGGCTATGGCTTTACCGAAGGCTCGGCGGCGAGCGCCAACGGAGACGTCTTTTATCAGGATATCCCGGCATCGAAAACGTATCGCGTCGGCGCAGACGGAAAAGCAACGCTGTTTAGCTCGGACGCCAAAAAAGCCAGCGGCACTTGCTTCGGGCCGGATGGCGACCGCTACGAAGTGGCGGGTGGAACCAAACAGGTTCTGCGATATGGCGCGTCCGGTAAGGTTACCGTAGTAGCTTCCGATATCTCGGGAAACGATCTGGTCGTGACCCGTAACGGGAATGTATACGTGACGTCTCCGGATGGTACGGAGCGGCCAAGCAAGATCTACCTGATTCGTCCGGGCGGTGAGAAGGTCGCGGTGGATTCAGGCTTGAAATTTATCAACGGAGTCTGTCTGACACCGGACCAGACACAGCTCTATGCCGCTGAATCGGCATCCCACTGGATTTGGGTTTATTCCATCCGGCCGGATGGCACTCTTTATAACAAACAGCGATACGGCTGGCTGCAGGTACCGGACAACCAGGAGAACGCCTGGCCCGACGGATTGAAATGCGATCGTGAAGGACGGGTGTTTGTGACGAGCCGGATCGGTATACAGGTGCTGGACCAGCTGGGGCGCGTCAACGCCATCCTGCCCGTTCCATCGGGGCAGCCATCGAATTTGTGTTTTGGCGGGAAGAATTTCGATGTGCTATACGTGACAAGCGGAAGCAAGGTGTATAGGCGGAAGCTGAGTGTAAGAGGAGCGAATCCCTTCGAGACGCCGAACAAGCCGCCTAGGCCGAGGCTGTAGAGGCCGTTATGCTCTCGGCCCATTCTCTTAGCATCTGTCTCAGGAGGTTCTTGTCTATGAGCTTTGTCTCGTATTCGGCAATGAGCGTTGGGCTTAAGCTGCGGCTTAGCGCAAACTCAACGACTTCCCTGTCATTGGATGTGCAGAGCAGGACTCCGATGGATGGATTTTCGTGTTTCTTTTTAACTTCTCTATCCAATGCTTCCAGGTAAAAGTTCAATTTACCCAGGAATTCGGGTTAGTCTTTGCCGATTTCGAGCAGGAACTGCTTTAATCTTTTTACAAGGGCTTTTTGAAGGTCGTTTTCTGAATAGAGGTCGGGAAGGTCCAGAAACTCGAAGATGTACTTGTCTCTGAAAATCTGGGGGATTATGGCTGCGTTTGGATGCCGGTCTTCTGCAATGCGTGCATTGCTCAGTTTTTGTCGTTCGTATAAGCCGGCGCTTATTTGTCGTTGTAATTCTCTGAATGTATATTTTTCTTTTATGCTGAGCAGTAGATAAAAGACTTTTTCTTCCATGCTTCCCGTTTTTCCCAAGATCTCAATATGATGTGACCATGAAAGTGATGATAAGATATTAGGAAAAGTTTTAAATTGTGTCAACACTGTTGGCACAATTTTATCTAATTGATTATCATTCGATTTTGTGTTTTCGACCCTTTCAAAATTGATTGAGCCATCCTTCCGCAAGGAATCCCAGTCCAAAGCATGCCAGGTTTGATAGAACTCTTTCATTCGGTACAAGGAACGCCTGGCAAATCCTTTTAAGGAAGGTTCTTTTTCTTTTAAAAAAGCGGCCAGTTCGTCTACGACTTTATCACCCCATTCTCTGGTTTCCAGCTGGTGGGATAGATAAGCTCCTACCTGCCAGTAAACCGATAGCTGTTCTGCATTTGCCGCCTGTAAAGCTTTGCTTTGTCCCTGGCGGATGAGCCGCCGGACCTGCTCGAAGTGTTGTTGCAATTCCATTCTGCTTCTATTGAAGAGCAAAGTTACCGAGTGTATAAAAGTAGAAAAATGAAATGTGCCGCCACCGGCGCTTACAAAACGTCAAGGGTTTTATGCAGCTCGTCAAAGATGCCGGAAAGCATCGCATAAAATTTTTCTCTTTGTACCATCCTTTCACCAAAAAATCATTTTTTATGAAACAGGCACTTCAAAAAGGGCTGATCATGTCGATTCTCGGGCTGATCGTGCTGGCAAAGCCACTGATGGCCGGCGGCGACGTCTATCGTATTTTCCTGAATGGCAAGCAGGTGCTCGAACAGTATGTCTATGCGGCGAAGCCGCTGGACCTGGCGGGCTTACCCCTGAGCGAAGCCAATAGCAATGACAAGCTGGTCGCTTACTACAGCCATTGTGGCACGATAGGGAAGGACCGGACCATCACCATCAGGGACGAGCATGGAACCGTATTAAAGGAATGGAAGTTTGCCGACGCAGCGGCGGGAGCCAAGGATAACGGAATGGAAATCCCCGTAAAGGAAATATTGGCGTTACAAGCCAGGGGTCGCGGATTATCTATGTATTATTCATCCCAACAGCTGCCTGCGGGCAGATTGTTGACTAAGGTCGGGAAGGCTGCCAGGCCGATTGTTTAAGAATGCCTATTTTTAAGGACCAAATGTTGCAGGGAAATACCATATTCCGTTGGAAGCTTCACCATCTGTTGTTTTGGGCGGCTTTGCTCGGGCTGTGGTATTTCTTTCGCTATGAAGATTATTCGAGCGGCTGGCTGGCCTTTAAGGTGACCCTCCTCAAGGTCGCCGACCTGGCCTTTATGGTGTATGTCACTAACTATGTGTTGATTCCAAAGCTCCTGTATAAGAAGAAATACGTGCTGTTTGGTGTAGTCTGGCTTTTGTTCATCATGGCGTCGAGCTGGCTGAAAATCTTTATCGAAGGTCATTTGGTGCATCACCCGGAACTGTTCGATATCACGCATCACTTTAAGGGGCGGTTTTACGACAATACCATCCCGCATATCCTGCTCGTAAGCACGGGGGCTGCGTTCAAGCTCCTGCTGGATTATGCTTCGGCGCAGAAGCGAATGGCCGAGATGGCCCGGGAAAATGCGGCGGCCGAGCTCAATTTTCTCAAGTCGCAGATCAACCCGCATTTTGTATTCAATTCCCTGAACTCGGTTTATTTTCTGATCGACCGGCAGAACGCACCTGCGAGGGACAGCCTGGAGAAGTTCTCGGATATGCTCCGGTACCAGCTCTACGAGTGCGGGGTGAACCAGATCGGGATCGAGAAGGAAGTGGATTATCTAAAGGATTATATAGACCTGCAGCGATTGCGCAGGGATGAGAATTGTAGGATCGATCTGCAATTGTCCCCGGAGCTAAACGGCTTTCAGATTGCTCCGCTTTTGCTGATTCCTTTTGTAGAAAATGCGTTTAAACACTTGTCTCATTTTTCTGAGCGGAGTAATGACGTGTCGATTCGTCTCGAACGCGAAAATGGGTCCCTGAACTTATGGGTCAGCAATACGCGGGAAGAAAAGGGTGAGGAAGGAGCCAGTGGCGCGGGGGCAAATCCCGGGGGCATTGGCCTGCCTAATGTTCAGCGGCGGCTGGAGCTCCTTTATCCGGGTAAACACACCCTTGTCATCGACAAATTCTCCGACCGGTTCGATATATTTCTTAAATTGGAGATATGAGCCTTAGCTGTATCATTATCGACGACGAGCCGCTTGCCCGCAAGGGCGTCCGCGAGTATATCGGGGACGTCGACTACCTGCGTCTTGTCGGAGAGTTCGATACGCCTTTAAAGGTGATGGAGCAGGTAGATCTTTCTACGGTGCAGCTCGTCTTCCTGGATATACAGATGCCGAAGCTGACGGGGCTCGACTTTCTGAAGAACCTGAAAAATCCCCCTCCCGTCATCCTGACAACGGCTTATCCGCAATATGCCCTGGAGGGTTTCGAGCTGGACGTCCTGGACTATCTCCTGAAGCCGATTTCGTTTCAGCGTTTTTTAAAGGCCGTAGAGAAGGCCAAGCAATACTATGCCGTGCATCAGCCCGCTGCGCCCGCCGCAGAGGAAGTCGATCACATCTTTATCAAGACGGGGACGATGCTGAAAAAGATCCTTTACGAAGAGATTTTATTTGCGGAAGCCCTGCAGAATTATGTCGCTATTCATACCAGGGACAAAAAATACATCACCTATCTTACCTTCAAGAGCATCGAAGACAATCTACCCGCCAATCGATTCCTCAAAGTGCATAAGTCTTATATCATCCAGCTGAGCAAGGTGGATGGGATTGCAGGCAATGATATCGTGATTGGGACGAATACGATTCCTGTTAGCAGAGCTAACAGGGAAGAGATTATGCACAAGCTGCTCCATGGCAAGTTCCTGAAGCGATAGAGGGGCGCCCATGGCGCGCCGCTTATTTCTTCATCTTTATCCGGTCCGCCACCAGCGCTCCGATCTGCGAGCCCATCTTATGGCTCAGGATCGTGCAATAGTCATAGTGGATGCCGCCATAAAAACGAGACTTCCGGGTTTCCACTGCCGCCTCGCGGAAGGATTTGAAGCTCCGGCTTTTGATGCCGAATTCCAGCTCGGTCGTATCGGTATAGGCAAAATTATCCCCAAACATACTGGTCAGCGCTTCGGCCGCTGAGGCGGAGATGGTACAGTGCCCGCAGGTATATTCCGGGAAGGGAGGCGTCTGCAGGTGGGGACGCCAGTTGGGGTCGATGTATTTGTTGATGGCTGTTTCAGGCCGCAGCGTATTATAAGTATACTTGATATTCCAGCACTCGATAAAGGCGTCGAAAAGGGCCACGGCCGTTTTGGCATAGGCGGTAACGGTGGTGTTGAAGTCGACACCCGCTTTTTGGGCCGCAATGCCGGTAACGCTCATCCAGTGGCCTGCAGGAGAAAATTTCTTTGTGCCGAACATTAAGTGGCCACTTACGTTTAGCTTGAAGGGGTTGTCGTCCCAGAAGTCGGCAATCCAGGTTTCTTCCTCGGAAAGACTGTCGACTACATCCTTGGACTTCTTTACTTCCAGGTAGTAAGGCGACTTTTTGTCCGTCATGTTGAAGGGGTAGGGAGGGGGCGGCATAAATTCTTTTACGCTGTCCACCACGACAAATCTAATCTCGCGCCAGTGTGGCTCCATGGCCGGTGCATAGGCGGGAGGCGTGGGAACCCAGCGGCCGGGTGAATCGTTCACCATGTATTCGGTAGCCCCCCGGGTCTTGGCGTAGTTGTCTTTTTTACTCCATGCCATGATGGCATTGCCTACGGTATCAGCGTAGGCAACGGAGGCAGCGAGGACGTCGCCGGGCATGCCGTGGTCTTTGGCCATTTTCTTGAGGCTATCGACATATTCGTGCATGCTTCCTTCGGGGAAAGTAACTGCCTGTCCCAGCTTGCAATAGGCGAGCAGGGACGCCAGCTGGAAGTTGACCTTTACGCCCGGGGTGGGTTTGGGTACGGCTGTCAGGCCGTGTAGCTGACCAGCCAGGGAAGCGAAGCTATCGGGGTATCCGCCGGCGATGACTTCATAGCCGGCGATGGCGGAATAGAGATAATTGCGGGATGCGACGATGGGACCGAAGTTATTGCCCATGACTACGGTGTTCAACTCGTGAACGGTGTTGCTGTAGAGGCTGGGGTCGTTGAAAATCTTTTCGTAGTCATTGGGAGATTGGCATGCGGCGAAGCTAATCGCTACGATAGCGATGAATAAAAAACGTTTCATGTATCGATGGGTTATGGCCTGCGTTTTGCAGACCGTTTACAGACCGAAAAGATAAATCATTCTTATGCATCCGGAAAATAAAAATATTCTGGCTGTCAATGGCGGTTCGTCCAGCATCAAGTTCTCTCTGTATACGATGGAGCGGGACCGGCTGCCGTCCAAATTGCTGTCGGGAAAGATCGACCGGGTGGGAAAAGAAGGTTCGAGACTAACTTATACCTATAAGCGAAGAATAAAAGAGGCGCCCGTAACGAATGGCCGAAATGGTCATTTGAACGGGGAGCTGCCGGTTAATGCAAAGGACGCGAAAGAAGCCGCCTCTTTCCTGCTCGACTGGCTGGAGACGCAGGGGATCATGCCCCTGGCCGCGATCGGGCATCGCGTGGTGCATGGGCTGCAGCACAAGCATGCGGCTATAATCGACGACGCTTTGCTGACCGAATTGAAGGCGATTGTCGCCTATGACCCCGACCACTTGCCCGGGGAAATCGATCTTATCGAACTATTCCGCCAAAAAACAAAAGAAACTCCCCAGATAGCCTGTTTCGATACTGCTTTTCACGCTGGTCTGCCCCGGCTGGCGAAGCTGCTTCCCATCCCCCGTCGATACGACGAGGCCGGCGTACAGCGATATGGCTTTCATGGGTTGTCCTATGCCTATATCCTGGAGGAGCTGACGCGTATCGATGCGGTAAAGGCCCGAGGCTCCGTGATCATCGCCCACCTGGGCAGCGGCGCCAGCCTGGCCGCGATAAAAGACGGGGTCTGCGTCGATACGACGATGGGTTTTACGCCTACCGGGGGAATCGTCATGGGAACCCGCACGGGCGATCTGGACCCGGGTGTTATCTGGTACCTCCTGCAAAAAGAACAGTTGACGCCGGAGCAGCTCAACAGCCTGATCAACCACGAGTCGGGTTTGCTGGGTGTCTCGGCAACCAGTGGAGACATGCAAGACTTGCTGAATCGGGAGAGCAGCGACGAGCGGGCGGCCGAGGCGGTAGAACTTTTTTGCTACCAGGTGAAGAAGGCCGTTGGAGCCTTTAGCGCCGTGCTTGGTGGTGTGGATGCGCTGGTCTTTACGGGTGGAATCGGAGAGCGAAGCCCCGTCATACGATCGCGGGTCTGCGCCGGTCTTGACTATTTGGGCATCGACCTGGACCAAAAAGCCAATGGACAGAATGCCATCGTTCTTGCCGCCGAGGGGAGCCGAACGGCAGTATACGCCATACCTACCGATGAAGAGTGGATGATCGCCCGTACCGTTGACCAGCTACTAAATCAACAATAATATTATGCCTACATCAAGCGAGCTGTTGCAAAAAATGCATGCTTACTGGCGTGCCTCCAACTATTTGTCCGTAGGGCAAATGTATCTGAGGGCGAATCCTCTTTTGAAAGAACCTCTGGCTCCCGATCACATCAAGCACCTGCTGCTCGGACACTGGGGGACTTCCCCGGGACAAAATTTTATCTATGTCCATCTCAACCGAATCATCAAAGAGCACGACCTGAACATGATCTATATCGCAGGACCCGGGCATGGCGGACCCTCACTGGTGTCGCATACCTACCTGGAAGGTACGTACAGTGAGATTTACCCCAATATCAGCCGGGACGAGGAAGGGCTGCAGCGATTGTTCAAACAGTTCTCGTTCCCCGGCGGCATCCCCAGCCACGTGTCTCCGGAATGTCCGGGCTCTATACACGAGGGCGGCGAGCTGGGCTATTCGTTGAGCCATGCCTTTGGGGCTGTCTTCGACAACCCTAGCCTTATCACGGCTTGCGTCATCGGGGATGGAGAAGCGGAGACGGGGCCCCTGGCTACGGCCTGGCATTCCAATAAGTTCCTCAACCCGGTGACGGACGGAACGGTATTGCCGATCCTGCACCTCAACGGCTTTAAGATCGCCAACCCGACCATCCTGGCGCGTATCAGCAAGGAGGAGCTGGAACAGCTGTTCTTTGGCTATGGCTGGAAGCCCTGGTTCGTGGAAGGGGACGAGCCGGAGACGATGCACGCGGCGATGGCGAAGGCCCTGGATGAGGTAATAGAAGAAATACAGCATATTCGTGCCGAGGCAAAGGAAAGAGGAGCGGACAAGGCGCTGAGACCCCGCTGGCCGATGATCGTATTGAGAACGCCAAAGGGATGGACGGGGCCAAAGCTCGTCAACGGACTCCCTGTCGAGGGCACATTCCGGGCTCACCAGGTGCCGATACCCGACCCCGCAGGGAACAAGGAGCAGCTGAAGTTATTGGAAGAATGGATGAGGAGCTACAAGCCAGAAGAGCTCTTCGACGAAAAGGGCGCCCTCAGGCCCGAGCTGGCGGAGCTTGCTCCTTCCGGCGAACGCCGGATGGGGGCCAATCCCAATGCCAACGGCGGCCTGCTGTTAAAAGATTTGAATATGCCCGATTTCCGGGACTTTGCGTTCAAGCTAAAAGACCCCGGCAGCGCCAAGGGGTCGGATACGACGGTCCTCGGCGGCTTCCTGGCCGAAGTGATCCGGCTCAACCAGGACCGGCGCAATTTCCGGCTCTTCGGACCGGACGAGACCCTGTCGAACAAGCTCGATGCGGTCTTCAAGGAGACCAATCGCCAGTGGGACGCCGATACGAACGACCGGGACCAGTATCTCGCTCCCGTGGGGAGGGTGATGGAAGTGCTGAGCGAACACCAGTGCGAGGGCTGGCTCGAGGGATACCTGCTTACCGGCCGGCATGGCTTGCTCAACAGCTACGAAGCCTTTATACACATCATCGACTCCATGTTCAACCAGCACGCCAAGTGGCTGAAGGTGACACGGGAAATTCCCTGGCGGCGGCGGATCGCCTCCCTGAACTACCTGCTGGCTTCGCACGTCTGGCGACAGGACCACAATGGGTTCACCCACCAGGATCCCGGCTTTATCGATCACGTAGTCAACAAAAAGGCAGAGGTCGTCCGTGTCTATCTTCCCCCCGACGCCAACTGCCTGCTTTCTACGATCGACCATTGTCTGAAGAGCCGGCACTATGTAAACGTCGTTGTCGCGGGCAAGCATCCCGCTCCCCAGTGGCTGAATATAGAGGACGCCGTACTGCACTGTTCGAAGGGACTGGGCATCTGGACATGGGCCAGCAACGACCGCGGCCAGGAGCCCGACGTAATAATGGCGGCGGCGGGCGATGTCCCTACGCTAGAGACGCTGGCGGCGATCTCCATCCTGCGCCAGAAGCTCCCGGAACTGAAAATACGCATGATCAATATCGTCGACCTGATGAAGCTGCAGCCGCGTAGCGAGCACCCGCATGGGCTCAGCGACTATGACTTCGATCAGCTCTTCACGCGCGACAAACCGGTCATCTTCGCCTATCACGGTTATCCATGGCTGATACACCGGCTTACTTACCGGCGTACCAACCATAGTAATCTGCACGTCCGGGGCTATAAGGAAGAAGGTACGATTACGACGCCCTTCGACATGACGGTGCTGAACGATATGGACCGGTTCCACCTGGTCATGGACGTGATCGACCGGCTGCCGCAGCTCGGGGAACGATGCGCGTACATCAAGCAGGAGATGCAGGACCTTTTGATCCGGCACCGGGAGTATATCAATCGCGAGGGGCTGGACTTGCCGGAGGTGCTGAACTGGTCATGGAAGTGATTACCGGATGCATATTCAGGGCTTCCCGGATCAAGACGATCTTTCCGTCTTTGGCGACCACCCTGCCCATATAGTGCTGGTGATAGGGTTTCCCGGTTTTGGCGACGATGGCGTCGGCCTCGTATTCGCCGAACGCCTGGTCCGGCGTATCGATGTGGACCACGACATTTTTGAACCGGAAGCCCGGAAAAGTTTTGGGGAGGTTCTTCAGGAAATTCTGGAGGACCTCTCTTCCTTCCCAGCGATGAGGAAGACCGGCGCTGGCAAGATAAGGTAATTCGAATACTGCATCGTCGGCGAAAAGGTCGATTGCTTTTTCGCCTTCGGAATTATTCATGAGCTCGATATAGCTTAGGAGAAGTTCTTTTGCCGTTTTCATGATTGTCCTGTTTAATTGTTATAAGCAGCGAGCCATTTTGCCTTGATAGCGGCGCGTACATCGATAAATTCTTTATCCGTTCCCTGGGCGATGGCGTCCAGCGGGAAACGCAAGGGGCGTGAACCTTTCTTCATATTTACCAGCTCGAGGATGCCGTCGGCGATAGTCTGCGGGTTCATTTTGAAGGCAGCCATTTTGCCGAACAGCGCGGCTCCAAGCGCATTGAACTTTTGGGTGGATTCCTCTCCATATTCTGCGACGATGCCGGTCTTGTCGGCATGGACGCCGGCCTTGGCGCCGCTGTTCATTTCGGTCGGATAGACGCCGGACTGGATGCTCACGTTTTCGATGCCAAAGGCGCTCAGCTCATCCTGCATTCCTTCGGTGATGCTTTCTACTCCAAATTTGGAGGCAAAGTAGGGGATCATAAAGGGCAGGGTATGTCCGCTGGCCCCGGTGGTAATGTTGATGATCAACCCATTCCTTTCTTTCCGCATGCCCGGCAATACGGCCTGGTAGGTCCGCAGAACGCCATAGAAGTTGACGTCGAACATCTTCCTGACCTGGTCCAGCGAATAGCCTTCCAGCAGCCCAAAGCCGGCGACGGCGGCATTGTTGACAAGGACGTCGATGTGCCCGTATTTGGCCAGTATCCTGGCGAAGGCGGCGGAGACGGAAGCATCGTCGGTTAGATCGATGTCTACCACTTCGATATTGTCTATTGCGCTGAGCTCGCGGGCTACGGCAGCATTGCTGCCAGTGGTGTTACGCATTCCTGCGATAACGGAATGTCCTGCTTTTGCGAGGGTGATGGCGGTTAGCTTGCCGAATCCTGTGCTTGTTCCTGTAATGAAAATAATCTTTGACATGACTGATAGTTTTTTGATGACACAAAGCTCTATCAGCGAGGGCGGCTGGAAATTGATCTATCGTAAGAAAGAAATTGATATAGATCAATGGGGGGAATCCCACTATTTTTTAGACAGCTGGTTTCTGACACGGCTAAGGGTCTCGGGTGTCATACCCAGGTAAGACGCGATCATGGTTTGGGGGACCCGGGCAACGAGGTGGGGGTATTTTTCGAGGAAGTAGCCGTATTTCTGTTCTGCGGTATAGCTTAAAAAGGTTTCGATGCGTTTTTGAGAAGTGACAAAGCTCCTTTGAAGGATGGTGTTTACCAGCGAGTCCAGCGCAGGGATTTCCTGACAAAGGCGTAAGAAATTGGCATGCAGGAATAATACGACCTCGCTGTCTTCGACGGCGTCGATATTGAACCGGGATGGGAGTCCGGATAGAAGACCTTCCCGGTCACCGGTCCACCAATTCTCGACGGCAAAATTCAAGATATGTTCCAGCCCTTTTTCATTGATCGAATAAGTACGCAGGCAGCCTTTTGAAACAAAGGCATCGTATTTCCAGACGTCTCCCTCCTGCAGAAGAAACTGCTTTTTATGGAGCTTTTTGACGATGCTCACGCTCCGTATCCTGTCCATTTCTTCTTCGCTAAGCGTGATCTTGTCCTGTAAATATGCCTGGAATACGTTGAACATAATGAACCCCAAATTTAAGTAAAAAGACCCGGCTGAAGGCCGGGTCTTTTTACTTATAGGACCAGTATCGTGTTGTAGACAATCCGTTTTCCATCCGTCCACCGGAGCTGGTAGGTTCCCCTCGGCAGACCCGGAATATCGATCCGAACCTGGGAGGCGTTCTTCTCGACCGCCTGCCGCTTGAACACGCGGCCGTTCATATCGGCCAGCATGAACTCCGAAGCATCGCTGTTTGCGGGCATGTCGACGAGGAAGAACCCATACTTCACGGGATTCGGATAGACGGATAGCACGGGCGATGTGCCGCCGGTGATCTGGAAGGCG
The DNA here is from genome assembly GCA_018267545.1 of Bacteroidota bacterium. Lineage (GTDB taxonomy): Bacteria > Bacteroidota > Bacteroidia > Chitinophagales > Chitinophagaceae > Puia. The sequence goes on along the minus strand of JAFDYG010000219.1, from coordinate 69,782 downwards.
ATCGCCGAGCTATAGGTGAAATGCCCCGCCGTATCCACGATCTTCAGACGGTAATAGTTGGGACCATTCCTGGGGCTCGGGTCGGTCAGGCTATAGTTGTGGCTATTGCCGACCCTATTGGTCACGGTAACGGTACCGATCATATTGAACTGCTTACCGTCGATACCCCTCTCAACTACATAGTGTGCGATACCTGCATCATTACGAGCCTGCCAGGCCAGGTGGGGCTGACCGCTGGAGATCGAGCCACTGAACTGAACCAGCTGGAAGACCGGAGTGCTCGAAGTGGTCGTATCGGTGGTGTTCTTTATATAGGTGAAACCAGGGAGAGAGTCTGCCCCCGACGAGTTGGTCACCTTTAGCTGACCCGTTGCGCCGACGCCGATGGTCGCCTGGATCTGGTTGTCGGAAATGATCGTAAAGGCAAGCGCCGGCGAGCCGCCGAAGCTGACGCTGGAAATATTGGACAGGTGCTGACCCTGTATGATAATTTTTGCGCCGGTAGTGCCGCTCTGCGGAGAGAAGGTGGTTATCTCCGGAATAGGCGGCGGCGGTGGCGGCGGTATATAGGTGAAACCGGCCAGGGTATCGCGTCCGTTCACCGCGGTGACGATGAGGTCTCCTGTGGAGCCGGCGGCAACCGTCGCGACGAGGATCGTAGACGATACGGAACGGAAGGAAAGCGCCGGTGTGCCGCCGAAGCTGACGGCGGTAATATCGGTCAGGTCGGTTCCGGTGATGGTAATATCGGTATTGGTAGAGCCGCTCGCGGGCGAGAAATAGCTGATCTGGGGAGCCGGCGGCGGCGGTGGCGGCGGATTATTGGTGGTCGTATAAGTAAAGCCGGGGGCAAATGCAAAGTCGGTCGTATTCGTTACCCTCACTTCCCCGGATGAGCCCGTGCCGACGATCGCGTTGATCTTCGTATCGGAGATGATGGAGAAGGAAGAGGCCGGTGTCCCGCCAAAGGTAACCGCGGTTACCGAATTGAAGGCCGTGCCTTCGATGGTCACCGTCTGACCCGTGCTGGCCGAGGTCGGCGAGAAGCTGGTGATTGCGGGTCCGGCTACCTGGAAGTTGAATCCATCCTTGTAAGCAAAGCCATTGGATTTGATGACCGTCACCGCACCCGATGAGCCGCCGGCGACGATTGCCCGAATGGAGGTCGCCGATTCCACGACGAAGCTGGAGGCGGATGTCCCGCCGAACTTGACGTCGGTGGCCCCGGTAAAATTGGTCCCGGTAATCAATACCTCGGTTCCGAGGGGGCCCGAAGTCGGTGTAAAAGAGGTCACGGCGAGGTCGTCGGCCTTCTTATTGATCAGGATGGAAACGGCATTCGTGCCGCCGTTCGATACCGCGAGGTCGGAGAGTCCATCGCCATCGAGATCGGTGGCGATCACCCAGGCGGCGGCAGGTCCTGTCGCATATTCTACGCCGGCAGTCAATTCGATATAGCCTGGGATGCTCGTATTACGATGGACCACAACTTTGCTCTCGAATTGACCGGCTACACACACGTCCGGCAGGCCGTCTCCGTCGAGGTCATTGATGACGAGGTTGGCGGCCGTGTTGACGGTGGCAGGAAAGGTCGTGCTCCGGTCGAAGTTGATGGTTCCTACGGTGCTGGTATTTCTCAATAAAGCCAGGTTATTGAAATTTTGATTACTCGCGACGAGGTCGATCAGCCCATCGCCATCCATGTCTGCCGCAGCAACACCCGTGGTACCGGGATAGTTGCCATCGACGTCCATATCGCCGGTAGTAAACACCACTGCCGGAGCAAAGCTGATGGCGCCGTTCGTTACGCTGGTATTTGGCAAAATGTCGATGCCATACGTACCATAGTCCGCACAGGCCAGGTCCGTTTTTCCATCGGCGTCGAAGTCTGCGGCGAGTATCTTGAAGGCATAGGTGCCGGACGGGAGCGCCTGATCGTCTTTTGTCGGGAAGGAAAGATTGCCGGTTGTACTGGCATTGGCATAGATCGACACCACGTATTCCTGGTTGGACAAGGCGGCGATATCCGGCTTGCCGTCGCCATTGAAATCCGCGATGGCGAAGTCCACTACGCCCACCGCAGCCGTAACCGAAATGGGTGCGGTAAAGGATATATTCCCAGGCGTGCTGGTATTGCGCATGACATAGATCGCCGGCGTATACTGGAGGGAAGCCACGACGTCGGGTTTGCCGTCCCCGTCGAAATCTTCAACCGCTACAGCTACCGGATAGTCGGTTGCGCTCAGGATGGGAGCAATAAGGTCCAGGTGCGGGAAGCCGGGAGTGCCGTTGTTTTTATAAACAGACAGCTGGGTGCTGTTGGCCGCTACGATATCGGTCTTTCCGTCTCCATCCAGATCCTTTGAGCAGATGACAATGGGATTCCCCGAAGTCATCAGTGAAGCTGCAGTTCCAAAGGCCTCGGGCGTAAATTGTCCCGGGTCATTGTAAGTTATGTTAAAGGGTAGTCTCGAAAAAGCAGTACGTCCTCCTGTAGTCACGCTGATCGGTTCATAGGTCGTCATGGGTGGAACCGTCACCGTCAGGCTCGTCGAAGTGGCGGCGGTTACCGTCGTCTGCACCGCACCGAAGTAGACGATGTTGCTGGATGGGGTTGCATTGAAATTACTGCCGCTGATGGTCACCGTTGTGCCGATGGGACCTGACATGGGAGAAAAGGAAGTAATGACGGGTTGTGCGTGTAACAGAAAGGGTATAAATACCGAAATCAGAAGAAAGAAAAAACTTCTTCCCTTACCATGCGATGGTTGGATGCCAGGGTTTAGGTTCGGCATGAGGTTATTGAATTTGTCGCCAAGATAATAGAAAGAGTTTACACTCTAAAACATATTCAAGTATTTTAAATGTATTAATATTTGTACTACAAGGACAATAAAATAAAATAGGGTCGTTGCAGACGCAGCGACCCTTGATGTAAGGAGACGGATACTGGTAAACAATTGTCCTGCTCCCTACTTACTGGGCGCAGGGGTAATGCTTTCATTGACGTAAGGCCAGGTAATGGGCTTGTTGGCATTGGGGAATGCGAAACCCTTGTTGTTGCCGCGTTTCGCGGAATCGGCTCCGAAGAAATACAACGGGCGGCCTTTGTAGGTCAGCTGTGTTCTGCCGGCGACGCTAACCGTTCCGAAATCGGTCTTGTTCAGCGTAGAGGGTACACTGCCGATCGTGGACAGCGTATCGATGGGCCAAACGCCGTTGTTGCTGTAGTCTGCCTTGGTGAATTTGTTGATGTTGAAAGAGTCGTTCTTGAAGTTGTAGAGCGTGTGTCCGCTAAAGTCTACGAGGTAACGGGTAAGGCTCCTGGCGGGAGGCGTCACGAGATTATACAGAGAATCGTACTGGTTCTTGTCGTTGCCGACGAGTTGATAATTGGCGATCATGACGGTGTAGTCGGGCTTGGCTACGTACCATATTCTGCCGATGGGATCACCCTTTACGTCACCGGGCTGTGCATCCTGTGCGAAGTAATACAGCGGCCAACCTTTATATGTAAGCTGTTTGGAGTTATCCCTGCGTGTGGTTGTTCCAAAGTCACTGCTCTTCAGACCGTCGGACAGGGTAGGGTTGTTGACATAGAATACAGGCCAGGCGGTCTGACAGGCGTCGTAGCAGGTACTGGAGTCGGCAGCGTCGTCGGAAAAGAAGTAGAGGGAGCGACCATTGCTGTCTGTAAGAATCTTACCGAACCTGGCGTCGTCTCTTAGCTGAATTTGAATCTTTGGAGCGGGAGGCGGATTGTTGTTGCCGTTGTTGTCGCTTTTCTTGCTGCAAGATACGATACCGATGGTCAGGAGCACGCCAGTGGCAAGACCTGCCATTACGAAATGGTGGTTGTTACGTTTCATGGTTGTTAAATAAAAGAAGTGAAAAAGTGTTCTAGTAAAAAATCAAACGCCGTCCGCAAATCAGCGGTTGCCTGCGCTGAATAAATCCCCGGTTTTGGGGAGCGATCCCTTTTGCAGACAAATTGTACCGGCTTGCAGAATACCGGTAGTAAGCGCCCTTCCGGGAATTAGCTTCATGTAAAAAATACAACTATGTATTGTTTGGAAACGAAGGGGCTCTGTCATCATTATTCTGCCGATCAGCCCATACTGCAGGATGTCGGGCTGCGGGTCCCCGAAGGAAGCATCTATGGATTCCTGGGGCCCAACGGAGCAGGGAAAACGACAACGCTGAAATTGGCATTGGGGTTGCTTAAGAAGCAACAGGGAGAGATTTTTATTTTCGGCCAGTCTTTCGAAGCGCACCGGATCGGCATCTTGCAAAAGATCGGGTCCCTGATCGAAACCCCTTCTCTTTATGGACACCTCGACGCGAAAGAAAACCTGCGGGTCTTCCAGAAAACGTATCGCTGCTCTCCCGGCCGGATCGAGATAGTCCTTCGCGATACCGGGCTGGCCGAAACGGGCCGGAAGAAGGCCGGACAATTTTCCCTGGGAATGAAGCAGCGGCTGGCCATCGCCATCGCCCTGCTGAACGACCCGAAGCTTTTGATCCTGGATGAACCGACTAACGGTCTCGACCCCGGCGGCATCATTGCCATGCGCGAGCTGCTGAAAACCCTGAACCGCGAAAGGGGCGTCACCATTCTCGTATCGAGCCACCTCCTGTCCGAAATCAGCAAGCTCGTTACACATGCCGGCGTCATCCGACAGGGCCGGCTAGTCTTCCAGGGAACGATGGCGGAATTGCATGGCCTGGGAGACGGCGATTTGGAAAACACTTTTATTGGGCTCACAGAAAAATAAATTCATGACAACTTTTATCGACAGCTTCTCCAGTGAATGGCTAAAACGAAAACGTACCGCCGCTGCCTGGCTGGTTCTTATCGGCGGTTTCTTTATTCCATTGATTATCCTGGGTGCAAGACTCTCCGAGCCGGATGGTCTGGCTGCGGCCAATCGGGACCCGCTTCTCTGGCAAAAGCTATACAGCCGCTCCTGGCAGTTTATGGGCTTCTTCCTTCTGCCGATCGGCGTCATCCTGGCGACCAGCCTGATCACCCAGCTGGAATTCCGGAACAATACCTGGAAGCAATTGCATACGACCCCGCAAAGCCTGACGACGATCTTTTTTGCCAAATTGGCCGTAATCCTGGTCATGCTGGTGCAATTCTTTTTGCTGTTCAATATCGGCATTTATCTCACTGGCGTGCTGCCCTGTCTTTTCTTCCGGTCCGTTCCGTATCCGCTCGAACCCTTTCCGTGGCTGTCGTTTCTAAAAGGCAGCGGGAAGTTTTTCCTGTCATCCCTGCCGATCGTAGCCCTGCAATACCTGGTCAGCCTCCGGTTCAAGAACTTCCTGGTTCCGCTGGGTATCGGCTTTGGGCTCTACGTGGCGTCGGCGATTGCGGTGCACTGGAAATATGGCTATTTGGTTCCTTATACGTATACCTGGTATACTTTCCTGGGCGGACGTGTTCATTCGGGAGCTTCGCTGGAGGTCTGGGAACTGGGCTATTTTGGGGTCCTGACGATATTGAGCTATATTCTTTATATTTCCAGAAAAGAGAAGGGATGAAGCGATTCGTTATAGTCTTAATGCACGCGGCGTATTGGATGACGTATCTGATCCTGATCTTACTGTTTTTGTTTTTTGTCTGGATCCGGTCGCGGCATATCCTGCACCTGACCTTGTGGCAGATGGTCAGCTACTCGCCGGGGCTTATCATGCTTGTGGGCGTACCTGTACTGATATTTTATGTCTTCTATGGCGTCCTGTTTTCCCGTTTTCTCAAGACGAAAAGATTCGTCCGCTTATTCGTCACCGGAGTCGGCGTCGCAGGAGGCGCGACGTTGCTGGCGCTGGCGGTGGTCTCCTGGCTTTATGCTCCGAGATTCCAGATTAGGTTGACGAAGGATTTTGCGATGGAGTGGCTGATTCTATCCATCATCGGAGGCATCCACGGCGTGCTTGCAATGGTCATCAAAGGCTTTATCAGCTGGTATGAAGACATCCGGCTGAAGGAGTCGATGGAGCTGGACCTGATCAAATCGCAACTGAATCCGCACTTCCTGTTCAATACCCTCAACAATATCGATGTGCTGATCCAAAAGGACGCGGAGAGAGCCTCGGTCTATCTGAACAAGCTCTCGGATATTTTGAGATTTGTACTTTACGAAACAAATACGCCGCAGATCCCCATCCGGCAGGAGCTGCAGTATATCGATAAATATATAGAACTGCAGAAGATCAGGACGACACATCCGGAGTATATCCACTATACGGTTGAGGGGAATGCTCAGGACAGGCTGGTCGAACCCATGCTGTTCATCCCTTTTATCGAAAACGCCTTCAAGCATGCGGAGAAGAATTCGATCCGGGTGAAATTTACACTTGGAGATGACCAGATCGTCTTTGTCTGCGAGAATAAGTACCAGGAGGGTGGCTCTTCTGGCGGGGGGCTGGGAGACAGCCTGATCCGCCGCCGGCTGGCGCTTCTCTATCCGGGTCGTCACCGTCTGGACATCAATACCGGGGATAATATTTATAAAGCCACACTTACCTTGAATTATGCGAATTGACTGTATCATCGTAGAAGACGAGCCCCTGGCACAGGAGCGGATTCGGGGCTATCTGGAACGGCTTCCGTTTATGAATCTCGTGGGGGTCTTCGACGGCGCGATGGAAGCGCTGACGTTTCTTCAGAGTCACACCGTCGACCTGATCTTCCTGGACATCAATATGGGGAATTTCTCGGGCATACAGCTGCTCGAGTCGATGCGGATCGACAGTCAGGTGTTGCTCAGCACGGCTTATCACGAATACGCGCTGAAGGGGTATGAGCTGAATGTCACGGACTATCTCCTAAAGCCCTATACCTTTGAAAGGTTTCTTCAAGCCATTGATAAGGTGCGGCAGCAGCGAGGCAAGGAGACGCCGGCCGACCGCAAATTCATCTTCGTCAAGACGGAGTACCGCCTCGAACGCATACAGCTGGACGATCTGATCTATGTGGAAGGCATGCGGGATTACCGGCGCATCTATGCCGCCGGGAAGCAGATCATGACCCTGCAAACCTTTGGAGAGCTGGAACAGCTGATCCCGCCCGGCTGGGTATGCCGGATTCATAAGTCTTACCTGGTAGCGCTTGCGAAGATCGACTCTGTCGGCAGGGATACCGTTCGTATCGGAGATCTGGAGCTGCCTTTGTCGGATACGTACCGGAAGACGCTTCTCGAGATGATCCAGCGCTGAAAAATAATTTTGCAATCGATTGCAAGATGGCTACCTTGGAGGACATGAAACGATTATTGCCTTTCCTGCTGATTCTTACTTGCATCGATAGCCAGGCCCAGCTAAACGACGGCAAGGGCGCCTACGCCACCGGCCAGTACCGCAATCTGTTCCGGGAAAACGGACACAGCGAAGCAGAGCTCACCAATAAGCTGAACGCGGCGTTTCAACAGTTGTTTTATGGCGACACGGCGCATGCCGTTTATTTTCCTGCCGGCAGCAACGCCAACGGGCCGCTGGCCTATGTCAGCGACGTACCGCACCACGACATCCGCAGCGAAGGCATGTCTTATGGGATGATGATTTCGGTGCAGCTGGACAAGAAAGCGGAATTCGACGCCATCTGGAACTATGCCCTGACCTATATGTATGTCACCGACACCGCGCATCCTTCGGAGGGATATTTCAACTGGTCTCTAAAGAGGGATGGAACGCCCAATGAGGAGACTCCGGCGCCGGATGGAGAAGAATACTTTGTCATGTCCCTGTATTTCGCCTCGGGGCGTTGGGGAAACGGAAAAGGGGTCTACGACTACAAGGCCTGGGCCGACAAGATCCTGACGACGATGCGGCACCATAAGCTGAAATCGGGTCCGACGAAGTTTGGCCCGAGGTCGGTCGCCACCATGGTCAACGAAGAGGCGAAGATGATCCGCTTCGTACCGAACGTGGACCGCAACAATTTCTCCGACCCTTCCTATCACCTGCCGGCCTTTTACGAGCTATGGGCGCGCTGGGGTCCCCTGCCAGACCGGGCTTTCTGGGCCGCCGCCGCCGATACGAGCCGGAAATACTTTCGAAAGGTGACCAACCCCAAAACCGGACTCGCTCCCGACTACGCCAACTTCGACGGAACGGCCTTCGTCTCTGCGCGGAATCACCGCTCGGCCAATTTTTCCTTCGACTCCTGGCGAACCGCCAGCAACTGGTCGGTCGACTGGAACTGGTGGCGAAAGGACGTACAGCAACCCGTGCTGAGCGACCGGATTCAGGCCTTCTTTACCTCGCAGGGACAGAACACTTACGGCTGTCAGTATACGCTGGAAGGAGAGAAGCTGGACAACCGCCACGCCAGCGGTCTCATCGCAACCAATGCCGTGGCCAGCTTAGCGGCGACCAACGCACGGAGCAAGGCTTTTACGGAAGAACTCTGGAATGCTCCTATCCCGTCCGAGTGGGTCGAACGCTATTATGACGGCCTGCTCTATATCATGAGCCTGCTGCACTGCGGCGGCCGGTATAAAATCTATCCACCGCAGGAAAGAGCCAGCGCCTGGACCGGCGATTCCTGGAATCATAAACGCTGCGCCGTGGTCCTCACCTACGATGACGCCATCGACGTACACCTGGATAACGTCCTGCCGGAGCTGGACAGCGTTGGCTTCAAGGGGACGTTTTATCTGATTGGCTCCTCGCCTGTGACCAATAAGCGCGTTGCCGAGTGGAGGAAGGCAGCCGCCGAGGGCCATGAGCTGGGGAATCATTCGCTCTTTCATCCCTGCGAAGGCGGATCCGGCGGGCGGGAATGGGTTGCCCCCGAACAAGACCTCCGGCGATATACGGTCAAAAGAGCCGTGCAGGAAATCCGGGCCAATAACGACCTGCTCCATGCCATCGACGGCAAGACCGTTCGAACTTTTGCCTTTCCCTGCGGCGACCTGAAGATCGGCGATACCCTGTTCTATGATTCGCTGAAGAACGATTTTGCGGCGGCCCGCGGGACGACCTATAGCTTCGAGACCGCGGAGCGCATCGATCTTTCGGACGTACACTGTTATGGCATCAACGGCCAGAAAGCGGACTATATGATCAACCTGGTCAGGCAGGCGATGGGGTCCCGCCGGATGGTGGTCTTTCTCTTTCATGGCGTGGGCGGCGGGCACAATATCAATGTCGCCCTGGAGGACCACCGGCAGCTGATCAAATTCCTAAAAGAGCACGAGAGCGAGATCTGGGTGGCACCGATGGTGGACGTGGCGAACTATATCCGTAGTAACGGACAGCAGGTGTATCGATAGCGGACAGTTATGCCTTCTTTAGTTTTATAAAGAGCTGGTTTTCAAAAAATAAAAAAAGGGCATCCGGTTGGTAGTAGTATTGGGACAATATACTGCCATGCTGAAAAGCTTTCTTCAACTTACCTGGCGCAATCTCAAAAAGGACCGCCAGTTTACCATTCTCAATTTGCTGGGGCTTTCTGTCGGTGTCACCTGTACGCTGCTGATCGGCCTGTGGGTAAGCGACGAGCTGAACATGGACAAGTACAATGAAAAGGACGCACGGCTCTACCAGGTGTTGAGGATAAGCAAGTCCGCCAGTGGAGTCAACGTCGGCACATATACACCGGGTATTCTGGCGCCAGCTTTGAAAAAGGAGCTGCCCGAGGTGGAAAAAGCCGCGATGGTCTTTCCAGCCTCGTGGTTTAATTCCAAGGCGACGGTTGTCTTTGGAGACAAGCACCTGAAGGCTGCCGGTCAGTATGTGAGCGCCGATTATTTTGACATTTTTACCTGCCCGATCCTGGCAGGCAGCCGGGATCAGCTCTTTGCCGACAAGCATGCGGTAGCGATCTCGGATCAGATGGCCGAAAAGCTGTTTGGCAGCACCAGCGATGTTATCGGTAAATCTATTCAATGGGAGCAGAACGAATTTAGCGGCGACTATGTCATCCGAGCCGTCTTCCGGCACAATCCGGACAATGCAACCGAACAGTTCGACTTTACCTTCAATTACGACATAGCTCTTGAAAAGAGGGACGGGCTAAAGGAGTGGGGCAACAGCGACCCGCATACTTTTGTGCTCGTCAGGGAAGGAACCGATTTACGGCAGCTGAATGCCAAGATGCACGACTTTTTGGAAAGGCAGGTTAAGCACGAACAGCCCGTGTTGTCTTTGGTGAAATTCTCGGACCGCTACCTGCACGATCATTATGAGAACGGCGTACAGACGGGCGGACGAATTGTATACGTCCGGCTTTTCTCCATCGTGGCGATTTTTATCCTTGTCATCGCCTGTATAAACTTTATGAACCTGTCCACGGCCAAGGCGGCGCATCGTGCGAAGGAAGTGGGCATCAAGAAGGTGGTGGGCGCACCTCGTCATATACTGGTCCTGCAATACCTGGGCGAATCGGTCCTGCTGAGCTTTATGGCGCTGGGGCTGTCCTTGATCCTGCTGCAGCTGTTGCTTCCGGTCTTTAATGAAATTACCGGTAAGCAATTGCATATTATGGTCAATGCCGGTACCGTGGCGTCCGTATTGGGAATAACCCTGCTCACGGGAATCCTGGCTGGCAGCTATCCCGCCTTCCACCTGTCGGGTTTCCGGCCGGTGACGGTCCTGAAGGGGAAAGTCCCTTCTTCCTGGAGCGAGCTGTGGACCCGAAAGGGATTGGTCGTTTTCCAGTTTACCCTTTCGGTTGTTCTGATCGCTTCGGTGCTGATTATCTATCAGCAGATAAACTATATCCAGACCCGGAACCTGGGTTATGACCGGGACCACGTGCTTTATTTTGAATACCCATCTGCGAATGATTCGGTCAGCCGGCAATCGGCCGTTTCGTTTCTTCATGAAGCGGAGAAAATCCCGGGCGCGGCCGCCGTCTCCACCTATTATCATACGCTGACGGGACGGCACGGAGGCATTGGAGGACTGGACTGGCCCGGAAGGCCGCCAGGAGGGGATCAGATGAGCTTTGCCAACCTGGAAGTGGGATACAATTTTTTACAGGCGATCGGCATTCGTTTAAAAGAAGGCCGATATTTTTCGCCCAACGAGCACGCCCGCGGCGAGATCATCTTTAACGAAACGGCGATAAAAGCAATGGGGCTAAAAGACCCCGTCGGGAAGACCATCCGGTTCTGGGGACAGGACAAGCAGATCGTCGGTATAGCATCGGACTTTAATTTCGAATCCCTGTATCAGAATATAAAGCCTTGCTTCTTTCAGGCATATGCGTTTGCGGGAAATGTAGCCGTTCGGGTCAGGAAGGGCAGCGAAACCGCTACGATCGCCGCGCTCAAAGATCTCTACAACCGGTTCAATCCGGGGCTGGCCTTCGAGTATCGCTTTCTTGAACAGGACTACAATGCGCTCTATGCCTCGGAGCAGCGGGTAGGCGTTCTGTCGAAATATTTTGCGGGCCTGGCCATCTTTATTTCCTGTCTGGGTCTGTTCGGCCTGGCAGCCTTTACCGCACAAAAACGGAAAAAGGAGCTGGGGATCCGAAAAGTCGTCGGCGCTTCGATCTTCCAGCTGACGTTTCTGTTATCCCGGGAATTCCTGGCCCTGGTGCTCTTGTCCATTCTAATCGCTTTTCCGCTGGTCTACCTGGGTATGCACCGCTGGCTGGATGCCTTTGCGTACCGGACGACGATCAAGGCCGACGTATTCGTGCTGACGGCCTTTGCTGCCCTGGTCATCACGCTGCTGACCATCGGCTATCAGAGCCTGAGAGCAGCCGCAAGAAATCCCGTCGAGAGCTTGAGAACCGAATAAACATAACCGATCTATGTTAAAGAACTACTTCAAAATCGCCTGGCGTAACATTACGCGTCACAAACTGTATTCCGGGATCAATGTGTTCGGGCTTGCCCTGGGTATTACCTGCTGCCTGTTTATCTTTCTTTGGGTGCAGGATGAAAAAGGTGTCGATAATTTCTTTTCGAATGGCCCAAATCTCTATACGGTATATAAGTCGGTAAAAGCCGATGGGCATATGGAGGGAGATTATTCGACTCCCCGCAAGTATACGCCGCAGGTGAATATATTTGCACTCGATGGCGTGGAGCAGGCCGTTCCCGGTGTAAAGCAGATCGGTTACTTTGCCACGGGTTACGAGCTGCCCTGGGGGCATCCCGAGACGATACAGGTCGGGGAGAAAATCATCAAGCTGAACGGATGCCGCGCCAGTGAAAACTTTTTCAAGCTGTTCGACTATCCTTTATTGGAGGGTACGCCGGAGACGGCATTGAAAAATCTTTACGGTATCGCCATCTCCCGGAAGACGGCGGAGCTGTTCTTTGGAAGCGCTCAGGCCGCGATAGGGAAGGCGGTTCGGTTTGAAAATAAAAAGGATCTGACGGTATCTTCAGTATTTGAAAATATTCCGGAGAAAAGCTCCATGCAGTTCGACTTTCTGATACCCTGGGAAACCATGCGGAGACATCTTATCGAATGGTCGGGCAATGGTTTCCGCACCTATATGGAGCTGGCTCCGGGCGCAGACACCAAAAAGGTGGAAACGGCGATGAACAAGTTCCTGGCTACACGGCTCGACCCGCAGGAGAGGGCCGCGATCACCGTAGGTCTGCAACGGGTTTCGGATCAATACCTGCACAGCACATTCGTCAACGGGAAGCCTGCTACGGGCCGGATCGAATACGTCCGCATTTTCACCAGCGTCGCCATCTTCATCCTGCTGATCGCTTGTGTCAACTTCATGAATCTTGCGACGGCCCGGTCGGTCAAACGCGCCAAGGAAATAGGTCTGCGCAAGGTCGTGGGCTCCTTGCGCAGCCATCTGATCGGACAGTTTATCGGCGAGTCGCTGCTCTTTTCCCTGCTGGCTACGGGTCTTTCACTGGCGCTGCTGTTTACGCTGCTCCCTGCGTTCAATCTATTCACCGGCAAGCATATCCAGTTCCCGATGACCAACCTTTTCTTCTGGATAACCCTGCTGAGCGCCGCTATTGTAACGGGACTTGTAGCGGGCAGCTATCCTGCGCTGTATCTTTCTTCGCTGAAGCCCGTGAAAGTGCTGAAGGGCGTGGTCCGGTATACGCAAGGGTCGATCCTGTTCCGCAAGGGATTGACCGTATTTCAATTTGTCCTTACCCTGGTCCTTCTCATCGCTACCATCGTCATCACGCGGCAAACCAACTACGTTCAAACCACGAACCTTGGCTACGACCGCTCGAACCTTCTCTACGTCCGTATCGAAGGCGCGCTGGGGAACATCAAGGGATATTCGCTCTTCAAACAGCAGGCCGAGGCGTTGCCCGGTGTGGCGATCGTGGACCGTAGCAGCGAGACGCCGCATTCCATGAATTTTTTGGTGACCGACGACCAGATCACCTGGGAAGGCAAGGATAAGAATAGCAGGGTAGGGGTCAATCCTTCTTCGGTAGGCTATGACTTCGTCAAGCTGATGAACCTGCAGATCGTCAAGGGCCGGGATTTCTCCCGCAGCAACCCGACGGACTCCGCGGATGCATTTATCGTCAATGAGACGGCGGTACGCGAGATGGGATGGAAGGACCCCATCGGGAAGTGGGTACAGGCCTGGCAGAAGAAGGGGCATATCATCGGGGTAGTGAAGGACTTTCATATTCGTTCGCTCCACGACCCGATCGCACCGATCCTGATCGACGTAAAGGAATTCGAATACTTCGGCGTCATCATGATCAAGACCCGTCCGGGGCAGACCCGTCAGGCGCTGGCAGGTATCGAAAGAGTCTATAAGGACATCAATCCGAAGTATGGATTCGCTTATCAGTTTGTCGACGAGGAATACTCGAAACTATACGCCAGCGAGCTGATCATCTCCAAGCTCTCCATCCTCTTCGCCGTCCTGGCGATCCTGATCTCTTGTATGGGACTGCTGGGACTGGTCATGTTTGCCGCCGAGCAGCGGACCAAGGAGATCGGCATCCGGAAAGTGCTGGGGGCTTCCCTGGGACAGATCATCACACTCTTCTCCTCGGACTTCCTTTGGCTGATCGGCATCGCCTTCCTGATCGCGGGTCCGCTGGGCTGGTATGCGATGAATAGCTGGCTGCACGACTTTGCGTATCGTATCGACCTTTCCTGGTGGATCTTCGTCCTGGCGGGAGCGACGGTCGTCATCATCGCGCTGGCGACGGTAAGCTACCAGGCCATCCGGGCCGGACTTTCGAACCCGGTGAAGAGCCTGCGGTCGGAATAGGGCACGGACATATTGCAAATTTGTCGTATCTTAACGGGTAGAAAATCATTGTGGGATTAAACTAGCCATTTGAGAATATTTCTACCTCTTTTCACCGTTTGCTGTCTTTTCTATTCACCTCTTTCGGCTCAATACTACTTCACCGGCGAGGTCAGGGATCCCCATGGCGATAAATTGCAAAACGTATCCATCGTCGTTCAATCCACCGGTTTTCTCTACAAGACCGGCAATGAAGGCAGCTTCGAGATCGTATCCCGTAAGCTGGAAGATTCTCTGAGCTTTACCATTCCCGGCTATGAGCCCTATACGACCCAGATCCATTCTTCGGATTTTATGCAGGTCACGCTGAAGATGCAGCGTGTGGCGCCGCTGGCGCAGGGACGGCTGATGGCGGCGTTTACCGGTGTGGCGAGAGCCAAAGCCTTCGGTGAAAATCCCTTTGTCGATCAGGCGGCGACCGTATCTTTCCCGGCCAATATCAATAGCACGTCTTATAGCATCATCCGTCGTTTCGTCGATATGGGAACGACAGTTCCTTCGGAAGCGGTGAAGATCGAGGAGATGCTCAACTATTTCAACCTCGAATACGAGGAGCCCGAAGACGATGGCCTTTTTCACTGCGCCTCGCAGCTCCTGCCCTGTCCCTGGAACACCGGTCACCGGTTGTTATACTTGAACGTGTGTACGCGTAAAACGGACCGGGAGCAGCTGCCACCGGCCAACCTGGTATATCTGATCGATGCGTCGGGTTCGATGGACATGCCCAATAAGCTATCGCTGATCAAGGCCGCCTTGCGGCCGGTGGTCAGAAACCTGCGCGACATAGACCGTTTCTCGCTCGTTGTGTATGGAGGACGGGTTGGAGTGGTGGCAGCGGGAATGCCGGGTTCGAAAAAGGCCGAGATTCTATCGGCCATCGAAGCGGTACGGCCCGATGGTCCTTCTCCTGCTTCGGTTGGACTGAGACTGGCCTATGACGTGGCGAAAGAGGAACGTATCGACAATGGCGCCAATAAAATAATCCTTATAACCGACGGAGATATCAGCAACGGATCGGCCAGCCGGAAGGACCTGATGGATCTTATCGCGGAGCAGAGCCAGACGGGTATCCAGCTAAGCTGCCTGGGAGTTGGAATGGACACCTCGCGCAATTCGGAGCTGCCCTGGCTGGCAGAGGCGGGGCGGGGCAACTTCGTATCGATTACCGACGCCCAGCAGGCCGAGAAGGTCTTGCTGAGCGAGCTGGACCGTGGGATTTGTACGGTAGCGGATAGCGTTTGCATATCGGCGGGTTTCGATTCCACGCTTGTCAAAGAGTACAGGCTTCTGGGTTTCGAAAGCAGAAAGTCGGCGCTCGAGGATACCACGCTGAAGCTGGTGGGCGGGGCCGTTTGTTCGGGGCAGTCGCTCATGGCTCTTTTCGAGCTGGTCCCCAAAAAAGACTCCGCCGGGATCGAAAATATCGCCGACATCAAAATCTGCTACACCTTGCCGGGGAAGGGGAGCAGCAAGCAAATGGAATATCTTTGTCCCAACCGGCTGGTAGCCTTCGACAGGGCCGCCGGGAATCAGCGAAAGGCGGTCTGTATGGCGCTTTTCGGATTGAAGCTAAAGGAATCCGGCTATGCATCAACGATACCCTGGGCCGATGTCGAGAAGATGACCCGGCGCTATTTCTCCCCTTCCAACGCCCTCGACCGGGGCTACCTGGACCTGGTAGCACGCGCCAGGAAAATTTATGAACATTCCAAATCGAATTGATCATGTCCCATAACCAGGCCGCGAAGGCCATGGCTTTTAAGGCTCTTCACGAAAGGCCTGGAATATTTGCGATTCCCAATCCCTGGGACGCGGGTTCCGCCAAAATATTGACACAGCTGGGATTCGAGGCGCTGACGACAACCAGCGCGGGGCTGGCTTTTTCGTTGGGCAAACCGGATGGGCTTGCGTCGGTCAACCGCGATGAAACCTTCGCCAATGCCCGGGCGATCCTGGAAGCTACTCATCTGCCCGTAGCGGCCGATCTGGAAAATGGATACGGGGACGCACCCGAAGACTGTGCCGAAACGATCCTTCGGGCCTCGGCCCTGGGTCTTTGCGGCGGTTCTATCGAAGACGCGACGGGTCGTCCGGAGAACCCTATCTATCCCTTCGATCTGTCGGTCGAGCGGGTAGCGGCAGCCGTGGCAGCCGCCCGAAGTCTTCCGATCCCTTTCGTGCTGACGGCGCGCGCGGAGAACCTGATCTACGGACGTCCCGACCTTCCCGATACCATCCGCCGGCTGCAGGCCTATGCGGCGGCGGGAGCCGATGTGCTTTTTGCCCCGGGACTCACTATCCGGGAGGAAATCGAAACGGTGGTCAGGGCGGTAGCGCCAAAACCCGTCAATGTCGTCATGGCGTCGGGTCTGGCGAAGTTTACGCTCCGGGATTTGGCCGACCTTGGAGTACGGCGAGTCAGCCTCGGGTCTTCATTGGTCCGGGCAGCCTATGGGTCTTTCCTGCATGCCGCCGAAGAGATAATGGGGGCCGGGACTTTCCGCTTTGCCGAAGGGGCGGTATCCTATCAAACCTTCAATGAGCTGTTCCAAAAACCTGTATGAACTGTCGAAAATAGCGTATGAACTGGGACGGCTTGTGGCCGTCCCTTTTTATCTTAGGCGATGCATCGTCTGCTACACGGCTTACTCCTGATTAGTCTGTTACTGGTCGGCCGGCTCCAGGCCCAACCGTACCTGTTCACCCGGATAGGTACCCGGAATGGACTGGTCACCAATTCGGTGCTGTCGTTGCAGCAGGATGCAAAAGGTTTTATCTGGATTGCGACCAGCAATGGCATACAGCGTTACGACGGGAATAGGTTTCTCCTTTTTCAGCACCGCGGAGACGACCCGAAATCTCTTCCTAACAATGTTATCAAACAACTGCTGCTGGACAAGCAGGGCCGGTTATGGGTGCTCTGCGAAGCAAACAAGATAGGATACATCGATCTCTCCGATCTGCAATACCATGCCGTGACCGCCCTGGTTTCGGAAGATCACCTGAACAAGGGGCTTGGAAAGCTTTACACCGATAAGGCGGGACACATCTTCTTATTTGTGGCAAGCAGGGTATCGCTGACCTACGACGAGAAGATGCACATGATGGTTGCAGGTCTCCCATTCCCAACACCCCAGCGCTGGATCCCAAAGATGATGTTTCAGGACAGCTTATCCAACTACTGGCTGGCTTCCGATTCGGGCCTTTTCAAGTATAATCTTCAACGGCAAACTCTATCTTACCGTGGTCATAATGAAGACAAAGACCCGATCATCACACACTACGCTTCTTACACCAATGTGGGGTATCCGTTTTTAGACCACAGCGGCCGTTTCTGGCTGCAATATTGGGCCCTCGGGGGACCGGCGCCGAATTATTTCAGCTTCGACCTACGGACGGGAAAAACGGTCGATTGGAATCTCTCTATAGGCCGGGCGGTAAAAGGAAGCTACGCGGAGATGAATCTGATTGCCGAACAAAGTGATGGAGCAATCTGGTTTGGAGGAATCAATATGCTGCTGGTGCTTCGTCCGGGCGGCAAGGATTTCGAACCCATTCAACCCAATACGCACGGGGAATTCAACATTTATTTCGATGTAGTACAGCAGTGGATCGAGGACCGCGAGCACAATATCTGGCTGGCTACCGATCGCGGCCTGTACTGGTTCAATCCCGGAGCCCAGCTGTTTCATTCCATTCCCAATCGCCTTCCGAACAGGGACAGCGTCTATACGACGGAAATAAGCGCCGTCCGGCAAATCGATAATGGCGACATCGTTGTTGCTACATGGGGCGGAGGCCTTTTCGCCTATGACAGCAGTTTTCGGCCGGTAGACCGATGGTATATCAACCAGATCAAACACCTGGGACAGGAAGATGAGATGTCCTGGTGTTTGCATCAGCGTCCCAATGGGGACATATGGCATGGTCACCAGCACGGCCTTCTTTATATCTCCCACTGGGCTACCCATACGACGGAAAGACTTGAGCTGCCGGTCTTCGGACACAGCACGATCCGGCAGATTGTCGAAGACCGCAAAGGAAACCTTTGGCTGGGGACGCACCGCGGCAATCTTATCCGCTGGGAAGCGCGCACGAATAAGTTTACTCAAATGGATTCGCTGATCAGCACTATTCAGCGGCTTTATGTCGACCGGCAGGGTGATATCTGGGTCTGTACGCAGAAGGAAGGCATATTCCATATCCGGCCCGACGACGGACAAATCATTTCCCATTATACGATGGCTGATGCAGAGGGATACCGGCTGAGCGGTGTCGGCGCTACGGACATACTGCAATATTCGGATAGCCTTTATATCATCGCTACTTATAATCTGGATATCCTCAATATAAAGACAGGCCGTATTCGCAGCGATACGAGCATTACCGGTGAGCTGTTCGGCGGCGCCACCAATGTCATAAAAGACCGCAAGGGCTATTTATGGATATCCAATACCGAAGGTATCTACCGGTTAAATTTTAGAAATCAGCACCGGTCCATTTTTACCGAAGCGGACGGGGTAGGTTCGAACGCATTCAATATGGGCACGTCCTACGAGCTGAAAGACGGCAGAATAGTCTTTGGTACGGTACATGAATGCATTGTTTTTCAGCCGTCCGAGATCAGAAGTATCGTTCGTACCCCTGACGATATAGAGATTACGGGCCTGACGGTGCAAAACAAATCGCTGTCGGTCGATTCTATAGAAAGGCGAGGCGGGCTAGAGCTGCCCTACGGCGCCAATTCCGTTCGAATCGAGTTTTCGGCGCTGACGTATCAGGATATCAACGGGATTTCCTATCAGCTGCAGGGCGCCGATAAAGATTGGGTCGAAGCAACGTCCAACGATGCGGTGTACAACTATCTGCCTCCCGGTCATTATACTTTCCGAATCCGGGGAATCAACGCCGAGAACATGGTCAGCAGACATACCCGGGAGCTGAGCATAACGGTCAAGGGACCATTCTGGCGGAGCTGGTGGTTTTTGTCGCTGGTGTTGCTGCTGGGTGCAACCGCTTTATACCTGCTCGACCGGATACGGATGCAAAGGAAGGAAGCCGTTGAAAAGATGCGCAGCGATATCTCGGGAAATCTTCACGAAGAGGTGAACAAGGCTTTGCAGAACATCAACGTGCTGAGCGAGATTGCTCGTATAAAGGCGGAGAAGGACCCGGAGCAGTCGATCAACTATATCAACGAGATCCATCATAAAAGCCATAATATGATCATCGCGATGGACGATATGCTATGGTCCATCGACCCGGTCAATGACAATATGGCGAAGACCATCGACCGCATGCAGGAGTTTGCGGAGGCGCTGAACCACCGGCATGGCGTTCGTATCCGCTTGCAGGCCGCGGAGTCGCTGAGAGCCTTGCACCCGGATATGAAGATCCGGCACGAGCTCTTGCTTATCTACAAGCTCATCTTACGGATGCTGGTTGAAGAGCACAACGCTCCGGAGACGCTGGTGCAGCTGGAGCAGGAGCGGGGAATGCTGCAGCTCAATATCTTTTCCGCCGGTGTCCGGCTGAATCTTCGTAATGGCAGGTCCACCCGCTTGCTGGAAGAAGCCAGGTCCAGATCATCGTCTATTCGGGGCGACCTGGACTGGCAGTCAGATGAGAAGGGGATGACCATTCTTTTTATTTGCCCATCCACTTTTTAAAATCAGTTACTTTTTCGCGGCTGACGAGCGCCTCCTTTTCTACCGCCGGCCGCAGACTGAGGATGAGGCGGTTTCCAAAATATTCCTCGATTTTGTCGATACAGCTTACCGATACATAGAAGGCGCGGCTGATGCGGAAGAACATCTTCGGGTCGATCATCTCCTCCAGCTCGTCCATCGTATAGTCTACGACAAACTTGCGGTTGTCGTGCGTTTTGAAGAAATTGAGCCTGCCGTCGCTGAAGAAATAGGCGATCTCTCCGATCTCGATGCTGACCAGCTTTTGTCCGTGCTTGACGAGAAACCGCTGCCGGTAATCCTTGGGTTCCAGCTGGCGGCGCAGCTCCTTGAGCAGCGTATCCATCTGGTTCTCTCCTTCAGCGCCTTCCTTCGCACCATAGTGCAGCCGCATCTGGCGGTACTTCTCGAGGGCGGACTGGAGCTCTTCCTTCTGTACGGGCTTCAGGAGATAGTCGATGCTATTGACCTTGAAAGCCTTTAGCGCGTATTCGTCATAAGAGGTGGTAAAGATGACGGGACTGGTGATGTTGATCAGCTTGAAAATCTCGAAACTCTGTCCGTCGGCCAGCTCGATGTCCATCAGGATCAGGTCGGGAGCGGGATTCTGCTGTAGCCACTCCACCGTACTCTTGATGCTGTCGGTGACGCCGCTGACCTTGGCCTGGGGTTCCACCGACGATAGGGTTTTCTGAATTTTTTTTACCGCCAGGTCTTCATCTTCGACAATCAGGATGTTCATGTGTAAGTTTTTTAGTTGGTGTTCCAAATCAGGGGCAGGACTACCATAAAATTGTTTTCTCCTTCCACGACCTGAAAACCTTCCTGTTTCATCAGCCTGTACTTTGCACGGATATTGCTCAGGCCGATGCGTGTAGAAGGCGGGCGCATGGATTTTCGTTGCAGGTTGTTGTTGACGACGAGCTTATTGCCCGCCGTCGTAAAAATCTCCAGGACCAGCGGCTGCTGACGGGAGACGATATTGTGCTTGACTGCATTCTCGACGAGCAGCTGCAGGCTTAGAGAAGGCAGGTGATAAGGGTAATAGCGCCGGTCGATCTCCAGATTCAGCTGCAGCCCGTCCCCATAGCGGGTGCGGAGCAGCTCATAATAAGACTGGATGAACCTGACCTCTTTCTCGACGGTGCTGATGCCGGTTTCGTTGTTCCTGAGGAGATAGCGGTAGACCTTGCTCAGCTCGTCCAGGAAAGTTTCGGCCTCGGTCTTGTCCTCTTGTATCAGGGAGGAGAGGGTATTGAAACAGTTGAACAGGAAATGGGGATTGATCTGTCCTTTCAGGTTCTCGAATTCGTGCTCCATGCTCATCTTCTCCAGCAGCGCCTTTTCCTGCAGGCTTTCGCGGTACTTATCCAGGAGGTAGAGGACTTCCCAGAGTGTATCGAAAAGCAGATTGATTGCCAGACCGATCAGATAGCCCCATTTGAGGTCTACCGTGCGCAGCTCGTAACCCAGGATATGAAAGACGTCATATACCCAGAAGATCAGCAGGACCGAGGGCGTCATGATCAGCGGGTTGGTCAGGGCCTTGAAGGCGATGCGCTTACGGGTTTCTTTCAGAGAAGGGAACCTTCTCCGGATCGCGTGGTCGTACTGGATATGCAGGTACCAGGATATAATTCCGATGCCATAGATCAGGGGCCAGCTGACCGCCCATACGCGCCAATCGGTCAGGAAATGACCGGGATAGAGGATGGCGTTGTAGGCAAGTACGATAAAGGGCATGGATACCCAAAACCCGATTACCTGTACTCTTAATGGCTTGGAGAATTTCATAGCGGCGTTTCGGTTTTTTCGATGAGCGGAATCATTATCGTTCGGCATTTGGCCGTTTCCTGGATCTCCACTACCGGTCCGCCGAGAAGCCGGTATTTACTGACCAGGTCGTCGAGCCCTTCTTCCTGGTCGTAGCCTTCTTCTGCAAAGGGCTTTGGCTGCAGATTATTGCTGATGACCAGGCCCGAGCCGGGCTGCGTCCGGATTTCGATCTGCAGGGGAAGGGTCTTGCTGAAGGCGTTCCGGTAGATGATATTCTCCAGCACGACCAGCAGGCTCATCGGCGCAATCTTCTTGATCCAATAGGCCATGTCGGTATCTATCTCGACTTCCAGCGCCGAGCCGAAACGTGTCTTGACCAGGTAGAGATAGGATTCGATAAATCTCAGCTCTTCGTGCAGGTCGATCAGCTGTTCTTCGGCTCCTTTCAGCAGGTAGCGGTATACCTTTGTCAGCTCGTCGAGAAACTTCTCGGCCTCTTCCTCATTCTCCTGTATCAGGCTGGAAAGCGTATTAAAACAGTTGAAGAGGAAGTGCGGATGCAGCTGTCGCTTGAGGCTGAGCAGCCGGCTTTTCTGATAGGCGCTTTGCAGACGGTCGGTCTCTCTCATGGCTGCCCTCCATTTCTCCCAGCCTACGCCCGCTTCGTTGATAAAGGTCAGGATGGCGCTCATAAGGCAGCCATAACCCGTTACCCACCATTCCATGTATCGCCTGACGGGGCATCCTTCCAGCGACAGGCCTTCATAGAGGAGGTAGGCGCCTTGTACCGTCAGCAGATTCATGATCGAGAAGAGCGGTAATAGGATCACGATGCGGCGGAACAATTCGTGGTCGCCAGGGAAGCGTTTCTTTACTAATACGGCGACCATCCCGAAGAGGGAGTAGATCAGCGCAAAGTAGACGAGCGAGATTCCCAGCCGGGAAAGGAAACCGCTGGCGCTGCCGAGCACGCAGGAACCAAACAGGAGCAGATTGATAAGGAGGGTATAAGGCAGCATGAACCAGATGAAGATCATCGGTTCAATGCGGCTATACCTCTTTATTTGCATGGGTTCAAATTAGTGTAAAATCGGGATATTATGGACGCCCGCCGGGTGGAATGGGCTGCGGCACCGTATTGTTCACCGGCTTCGTCGTCTTCAGAAAGGCGTAGATGCTGCGCAGGTCCTCATAGCTGAGCCGGCTGAAATTCTGCCAGGGCATCGGAGGGAGCAGGGGACGGCCTTGTTCGAGGCCCTTCCATTTTCCCTGGCGGAGACAGCGGATAAACTGCTCTTCGGTCCAGTTGCCGATTCCCGTCGCATCGGAGCTGATGTTTCCGGAGAACGAGATACCCCATGGTCCGACGGCGGATGTAAGGTCTCCGCCAAAGAGCACCCAGCTTTTGGCCGTGCCGGTGTCGAAGGAAGGGATGGGACGACCGGCGGGGTATCCGGAGAAGCGTAGCGCGGAATCGATCTCCGGTCCCCGCGGACCCATCTTCTTCGGCGAGTGACAGTCGTCACAGCCGATGGCGTTGACCAGGTACTCTCCGCGTTTTACCAATTGTACCGGGTCTGCAACCGGAGGACGGAAATCGACCGATCCTCCGTGGTTACAGGAAAAGACAACGACCAGCATGATGACAGCGAAAGAGCTTATGATGCTATATTTCTTGTGCATACTCGGGTTGGTTTAGGAGTTCCAGGAATTGGGTTTTGTTCCTGAGCACCCAGCTTTCGAAGGACTGCATGCCGGGATTCATGCCGTAGCTTTCCATCACGTGCTGGCTCCGGCGCGGAATATAGAGCCGCTGTACCTCGAACATATTAGCGAGCTCTTCTGCGCCGGGGAAGCCAAAGCCGGCAAAAATGTCGCGCTGGATATGCCTGTAGCGAATGGTGACGCCGAGGACCCGGCTCATGATGGCTGCGTATTCTTTACAGGGCCGGTCTTCACCTACGACTCCGACCGTTCTGCCCATATAGAGGGTAGGGCAGGAGAAGATGAGGGCCACGATGGGGCCGAGGTCTTCCGCGCTGGTCATGGCCAGGGGCGTATTGCCCTGGGGGAAGCCGAAATAATAATTTCCATCGGCTTCCTTTTGCGGAGGGAAGAAAGAGAAGAAATTCTCATAGAAGAAAGGCATGTGGATAAAGGTCGCGGGTATCTGCAGGGATCGTGCATAGTTCTCCAGCGCGGCCTTGATGTCGCAGTGGGGAACGGGCAGCTGTCCGCTGCTGAGATCGGAATAGGAGGGGAGACTGCTGAAGATGAGATGGGCGATGCCGGACTGGTGGGCGGCATCGATCAGGTTCTTCCCCTGCTGAAATTCCTTTTCGAAATGTTCCCAGAAGTTGGTGACGCCAAAGACGCCGTAGCAGCCTTGCATGGCATCGAGCAGGCTATGGATGTCGTCGAGGTCTCCCCCGACTATCTCGGCGCCGGCTGCTTCGAGGGCCAGGGCCTTTTCCGAGCCTGGGTTGCGGGTGATACAGCGGACATGATAGCCGCGGTTCTTCAGGAGCCGGTAGGCGACGCTGCTGCCTTGTGCGCCGGTGGCGCCGAAGACGAGAATAGTGGGGCGGGTTTGTATTTGTGACATGGCAGTTATTTTTATTGTAGTTCTTTTAACCAGTTTTCTGCGAAGGGCCTGGCGACGTCGTAGACCTCTTTTCCCGCGCGGTAGATCATCTTCCAGTCATTGTTCTTGGACTGATACGCGGGTTTGTCGAAGACTTTCCGGCCGTTCTTTTCGCTGACCGTCGCGGAGAAATCGACCGTTTTGGCAATGTCCAGGTATTGCTGGAGACGAAGCTTGATAAAGGCGCGGCTGTCTGCGGGATATTTCGTCTCCCATTCCTTCTGGTATTTTACGTAGTCGTCGTGCTCTCTCTTCGCCTGTGCTACTTCCGTCTCATAAAACATGTCGATCATCTTGCTATTCGGGTCCTGGTAGTCCTTTATATTCTGGCGGTACATGTCCGCGATAGGCTTCATGATCTTCTGCTGGTCGGCGCTCATGGTCTTTATCGAAGCCTCGGTTTTTTGGAGACCCGCCTGCGCCTCGTCGATCTTCTCCTTGCGCAGCTGATCCTTTGTCTTATTGACCACCTTGGGCTCGGTCGGCTTGTAGCTGGCCCTGTTCTTTTCATAGGCTGCTTTGAATGCCGGATTGCTGACGTATTGTTTGGTATAGGTGAGCAGATCGGTGGTGACAGCGCCGCGGTCACCGGTAGCCAGGGCCTTCGCACCTTTTGCAGCGCTATAGTAATGGAACCAGCCGTCGAGGAAGCTTTGCCTGATCATATCGGAGCCGTCCTGCTGGGAGACGCCGAGCTGTTTCCAGATACCCTCGGCAAGGCGTCCAGCCACGACGAAGGAGAAGAAGCAGGTGCTCAGGAAGAGCAGTACTGCCGTTGTGTAAAAGCGAAATTTGGGTTGCATAAAAAATGGTTGGGTTTTTTTGATTATTGTTTGATAAATTCTACACGTCTGTTTTGGGCGCGGCCGTCTTTCGTCTTGTTGTCGGCGATGGGCGCGGTCTCTCCCTTGCCTTCGGTCTCGATCCGATCCCCGTCGATCTTCCATTCGTTGCCCAGGAAATCTTTGACGGCAGCGGCCCTTTTCTTAGAGAGTTCCAGGTTGGCTGCGTCGTCCCCGTCGCTGCTGGTATGCCCGATGATGCGAACCTTGAAGGAAGGGTTTTCTTTGAGGGCCGTTCCGATCTCCTTCAGCACACCGGCAGACTCGGGACGGATGACGGCGCTATTTGCGTCGAACAGGATACCATTGGTTGTAAACTTCCCTTCTTCGATCAGCTTGTGCCGGGTATCGGGGAGGCCGGTAGCGATGCGGATATTGCTGATGTAGACGCCATAGTTTTCCTCGGCGTAATTGGTCGCTCCGACTTCGATCCGAAGGTTGTTCATGGTGTCGGCGGTGGGAACGCCTTTCGGTACGTCGAAGGCCTTCAGCTCATTGATCCAGCAGCGAAAGCGCTGTTTTTGCACCTGGATGGCGACGTGCATCGGCGTACCATACCAGTTCTGCAGCTGGCCGATATTGACGAGGTCACCTTTGAAGATGGACGCCTTCTCTTTGAAGGATTCGAAGATGGCACGGGAGCTGTTGTTTTCGAAGGGGGCGATCGTTGCCGTGGCCGCGGCGAACTGGCGGTAGTCTTTTAAAATGCTGTTGTCGTCTGCCGCCAGGTCACGGCTGGCTACGAGGGATACGAGGAACTGGGGATACATCCAGCCGTTGTTTTTGAGCTGCAGGATCAGGTCGAACTCCAGGGTATAGTCTGTACCGAAGGTCTTGCTGTTGGCCGTCAGGTAGGACATACCCTTGTGCAGGCGTAGCCAGCGGCCGGAAAATTTGTCGAGTGTGCTCACTTCTCCGCTCCCGGTGCTGTTCCACCCGGTGGGCAGCTCGCCGACGGCTTCCTGGGCAAAGTCTTCTGCGTAGAGCACTTGTTCGCCCGGGACGAAGTCATATTTGGAATAGCTGGTCAGTGTGGCGGGTTGAGGGGTGGACTCGACGTTGGCACCGGAAGCCGCCGTTTCTTTTCCTTCGGCCTTGTCGAGGCCCTTGTCCATCGCTTTGTCGACCTTTTGGTCGACGCGCTGATTGATTTTGTTCTTGGCCTTGTTGATCAGGCCGCCGAACTGGCAGAAGGCCCGGCCCGACAGCAGCAAGGAGAGGAGTAATATGGGAATGGTCTTGATCATGGTGTTTGTTTTATGTCGCAAAGATGGTCAGCTTACGGGGGCGGGTCAATGCGGGGGTGTATGAGTTGTGTTTTTGTATCAATGAAGTGTCGGCGTCTTGGCGGGCTTTACCGTTCGCAGGTAATTATAGATGGCTTTTAGCTCCGTGTCCGACATGCGGCCAAACGCATTCCAGGGCATGGGGCTCCCGGGGACCAGCCTGCCTTTGCGGAAGCGGGCGATAAAATCCTGCTGGGTCCATCGGGCGATGCGCCCGGAAGAATCGGGGGTGAGATTGGGCGTCATGTAACCTTCTATCTCATTGCCGCCGGCAAAGGGCTCGCCGAGATAGGCGCCGGACAGGTCCCGTTTAGTATGACAGCTGCTGCACTCAGCTACGCTGAGGGCCAGGTATTTCCCATAGGCGGCGGTGCTGTCTTCCTTTACTGAAGCCGGCGGAGTGCCTTCGGGGCCGACGGGCTTGATGAGGAAGGCCTTGACGAGGTGACCCATCGTATTCAGCTCGTGGGATGGGACGGGGTTGCTGACGGGTTTTTGCGAGCGCAGGTAAGAGATGACGGCCCGCAGGTCTTCGTCGCTCATATTGTGAAAGGGCATGAAGTCATAGACGGCCGTTCCATCGGGATGGACGCCGTAACGAAGGGCGCGGGCGATCTGGGAGTCGGTGAAATTTCCGATGCCGGTTTCCTTATCCGGTGTGATATTCCTGGAATAGATGGTCCCTACGGGCAGACGGAAGGCAAAGCCGCCGGAGAGAGAGACCGGGAGGCCTTTTTCGATCAGGGAGTCCGGGTTGCTGTTGTTGTGGCAGTTGATACAGTGCGCCGGACCGAAGACCAGGTGTTTGCCACGTTCGATCACGGTACTGTCGGTCGAGGCGGTGATATCGGGGTAGGGGGCGGAATAGTGCAGGTTTTGGCGGCATAGGACGACAAGGACGATGGTGGCGACGAGCAGCAGCAAGGCTATCCCGGTCCACTTCAAGATTTTTTTTAGTCTGCGCATACAATTGGGATTTTTCGCGCCAAGCTATAGCCGGAATCCGGGTCCCGAAAGGCAGTCCGGTATGAATTGGGGAATTATCGGGATGGAATGCCGGGCCGCACCCAAAAAGTTAAAATCCGTATAGGCCGTCTCGTTTTTAGTTGGTTGCTTTGTTTCCATGAGTATCAAGAGAAGAGATTTCATCCGTCTTTCCGCCGGCAAGGCCTCCCTGGGAGCCGCCCTTTTTTACGGCATCCCCAATTTTTCGCGTAGCTCCGTCCTGGACCAGCTCGAGTCGATGACGGGTGACGTCGTTCCGATCACGGTCGAGGAGCGTAAGGCCCGTATAGAAAAGGCGCAGCGGCTGATGGTAGAAAATAAGATCGAGGCGCTGGTCCTGGACTCGGGGACTTCGATGGTTTACTTTACGGGGATGAGCTGGGGACAGAGCGAGCGGCCGATGGTCGCCGTCATTCCGGCGAAGGGTGAGGTAAAATACGTCAGCCCCGCTTTTGAAGCGGAAAGGCTGCGCGAGCTGATAAAGATCGGCACCGAAGTGCGTGTCTGGGAAGAACACGAGAGTCCTTATAAAGTTGTTGCCGGCATCCTTAAAGACTACGGCATCCGCAGCGGGAACATCGGCATGGAGGAAAGGCTGCGGTTCTTCATCTTTGACGGAATACGGAAGGAAGCGCCGAACCTGAACTATGTGAGCGGCGACCCCGTGACCATGAACTGCCGGATGATCAAGTCTCCAGCCGAGCTGGCACTCATGCAGAAAGCCAACGATATTACCGTCGCCGCGTATAAAGCTGCGATTGCCCTGCTGCACGAAGGCATGACGCCGGCCGACTTCGCGGATAGCGCTTCCGATGCCTTCACCCGTCTCGGTGTCCGGGGCGGTCTGGCGGCCAATTTCGGACCGGCTTCCGCCTATCCGCACGGCAGCATCCAGACGCAGCACCTCAAGAAAGGGGACGTCGTCATCATGGATGACGGCTGCAAAGTGCAGGGCTATTGCTCCGATATCAGCCGGACCATCGTCTTTGGTGCAGAGCCGACCAAAAGACAACGGGAAATCTGGGATCTGGAAAAACGGGCCCAGGCTGCGGGTTTTGCCGCGGCAAAGGTGGGCGCACCCTGCGAGAACGTAGACATCGCCGCCAGAAAAGTCATCACCGACGCGGGCTTCGGCCCCGGATACAAGATACCCGGACTGCCGCACAGGACCGGTCACGGCATTGGCATGGACATTCACGAATGGGGGAACATGGTATTGGGGAATAAACAGCCCCTGCAGCCGGGGATGTGCTTTAGCGTCGAGCCGATGGTGGCCATCTATGGGGAATTCGGGGTTCGCCTCGAAGACTGCGCATACATGACCGAGGAAGGACCCAAGTGGTTCTCGCAGCCTAGCCCTTCGATAGACGTGCCTTTTCTGCTGTAAATAATCGTAGCTTTCGCGCCGTCGCCAGCATAACTATGCCATACGCTATCGTGGCCAGGGATACTCCAATCCCCAGGATTGCCATGATACACGGAAAGGAATAGTCATATTTAATTATTATAAAAATGGCGGTCAGCGCTACCAGCGATGTCCAGGTAGCGATGTAGTAGTCGACGGTCCGATCGAAGATACGGGCCATTGGATAGAAATGCAGTCCCACGATCAGGGCGATGGCCGGGAGTATATATTCGGAATGACCGGTAGCGCCCAGGATTGCGCAGGCAATAGGAATAGCGGCTCCTTCGATGCCAAAGACGATACCGAAAGTCTTGCCCATTTTCTTGCCCCTGATCTGGTCTTCCGTCGTAGTAAATTTGGGGTAGTATTTGGCGAGGGATAAGATCCGGATGCCGGCGATGATAAAAAGGAGGCTGATCGCCGCATTGACGATCAGCTGGATACGATGGTCTGCGCCCTGGAGACCTCCCTGGGCGATACCCGTCCACATCATGGTAAAGAAGGCCATCAGCAATAGACCGCCGCCGATGCTGATGGGGACGATGCGCGGACGAACAGTATTTGTATCGAAACCGGACAAGGGTTGTGGGTCGCTGTATTGCAAATTGTTGATATTTAAGGCCGTTGAATTTAGGCATTTTTATCGTTACTTACCCATCGGTATTATCACTTACTCCAACTCCTAACTACACCTGGTATGCTTAAAAACTATTTCCTCATCGCCTGGAGAAACCTCCTGCGCCGGCCGCTTTTTACCGCGCTAAACCTGGGCGGCATCTGCGCCGCCATTCTCTTCGTCCTGCTGATCGGGGCCTTTGCCGCAAGCGAATGGAATGTCAACCGTGCGCTGCGCAACGTCGATCGATTATATTATCTGAATAGCGAATGGCGCAACCCCGAACAAGGTGTGCCGATCACAACCCTGGGCCCGCTGGCGAAGGCGTTGAAGCAGGAATACCCGGGCCTGGTCGGTAATTTTTATCGCGGGGACTATATCACTTCTGTCGTATCCCATGCGACCAAAAATCTCCGGGAGCACATCGACATCGGCGACAGCACCTTTCTCTCCATCTTCGGCTTTGGTCTGCTATATGGCGATGCGTCGACGGCCATGAAAAATCCTTTCTCGGTGGTCATCAAAAAAGAGATTGCGTTGAAATATTTTGGCCGGGCGGACGTCGTGGGTGAAACGCTGGGGATCCAAAACTTTTCGAATCAGACGCGTCCTTTTTTGATCACGGGAGTATTAAAAGATGTTCCGGAAAACTCGGTGACCGATCTCAACTTCGAAAACCATCATGCTCTATTCATCCCGGCGAATACCGCTTCTTTTTTTAAGCGTGATGCAAGGGAGGACTGGGCTTCGACCTGGTACCCCTCCTTTGTCGAGCTGCGCGCCGGTGTTACGCCAAAAGACCTGGAAGCCCCTATCAAACAGCTGATCCATAAGTATGCGCCGGATGTGCAGCAGGACCTGACCGTCCACGCAATGGCGATGAAGGACTACCACCTGGTAAAAGATAACAAGCTGGTGCAGCGCACCCTCTACGCACTTTGCTTCACCGGGCTCTTCATACTGCTGATGGCCGTGGTCAACTTCGTCAATATATCCATCAGCAGCAGCACCGACCGGATCAAGGAAGTGGGCGTTCGAAAAGTGCTGGGCGGGCTGCGCCGGGAAATCATAGGACAGTTCCTGATCGAATCGATCCTGCTGGTCTTCCTGGCGGCCGGACTGGCTTTATTACTCTATCCCATCGCCCGTCCCGGCTTTAGCGGTCTGGTCGGTAAAGAAATTCCCCTGCTGTCGGAGTTTTCACCTCTCGCCATCGGGGGACTGGTGGCTTCGGTTCTTTTGCTGGGGCTGCTGGCCGGACTCTATCCTGCTTTTGTATTGTCTGCGCTGAAATCGGCCGATTCGATCAAAGGCCGGCTGCGGAGCGTGAGCGAGCACATCTGGCTTCGAAAGATACTGGCGGGCTTTCAATTCTGCCTGGCCTGTATCGTGATTATTGCCGCGGTGGTCGTTACCCGGCAGATCGCTTACTTCTTCGGACAGGACCTGGGCTACCAGAAAGAATACGTCGTCTCCTCTCAAGTGCCCCGCGACTGGACGCCGGAAGGAGTGACGAAGATGCAGGCGGTCCGGGATCAGTTTGCCCGGCTGCCGGAAGTTGCCCAGGTCAGCCTTGCCTATGAGATCCCGGATGGGATGAACCAGGGCCGCGGACCGGTGTACCGCGCCGAACAGGATTCTACGCATGCCGTCGTGGCGCAGTTTATGGAAACGGACGAATACTATGTGGACGTATATCAGGTGCGGATGAAGGCGGGTACATTCCTGACATCGGCGATGGCGTCGGATCCTACCAAGGTAGTGATCAACGAAGCCGGTATAAAAGCTCTTGGCTGGAAAACGCCGGAAGAGGCGTTGGGACGAAAGATGCGATTCGTCGGCTTCCCTGACGTCTGCACCATCGCCGGGATTACGGCCGATTACCATTTCAGCTCCATGCAGCAGAAGATACCTCCGATTATCTATGGGCACGTAAAATTGTTCAATACCTATCGTTATCTCTCGTTCCGGCTGAGGCCGGGGAATGTCGGTGCTGCGATCAAATCCATCGAAAAAAAGTGGGCGTCGGTATTACCCGGCAGCTCCTTCGAATACCGGTTCATGGACGAGACCCTACGGCTTTTATACAAGTCGGAGCTGCAATTACAACGGGCTGCCTACGTCGCGACGTTTTTGTCGCTGCTGATCGTACTGCTTGGGGTGACGGCTTTTGTCTCGATGAGCATACGAAAACGGACCAAAGAAATTGGTATCAGAAAGGTCCTGGGCGCATCCGTAGGTAATATCATGGGACTATTTGTAAAAGACTTTTTATGGGTCCTTGTTTTGGCGGGATTGATCGCCTGTCCCATAGCCTGGACCGTTATGCACCAATGGCTCGATAGCTATGCGTACCGGATCTCCCTGACGGCCGTTCCCTTTATCGCCTCGGTGCTGGCCCTTATGGCTGTGACGCTGGGGCTGATTGTGTTCCAGACGGCAAAGGCGGGGAATATGAGTCCCGTTAAAAGCCTGAAGACCGAGTAGCTCCCTGATATCGGGGAGGCCCCGCCTAAATAAGGCACGGTTTTTTCTGCTTATTTTTGCAAAAAAATCGAGCATGCGTATCCTTTTCCTTTTTTTTGCAATGGCCTTTCTGGTGAGCTTATCCGTTTCCGCCCAGGTTCAAGTGAGCAAGGAGCCCAGACATCACAATGTATTCGAGAATGAGTGGATACGGATTCTGGACGTCCACCTGCAGCCGGGAGACACCTCTCTTTATCATAAACACTCTACGCCTTCGATCTTTTTGATCCTGAGCAATACCAAGACCGGTTCGCAGACCATCGTAGAGCCGCGTTCGCGCAATTTCAATAAGGAAGCCATCTGGTTCGAGGGATTCTATGATACGCCGCGGGTTCACCGGGTTTGGAATGAGGACAAGACTCCTTTTCATACTATCGATATCGAGCTGCCGCATAAGCCGACGGCCAAACTACCTCCGCCTATAACGAATGCCGCTGTCTCGCCCCTATTCGACGAAAAACCCGTTCGTGGCTACCGCGTGAAGCTGGGTGGCTCGTCGACGGTCAATATACCCGCACGACCCACACCGATGGTCGTCGTCGGGCTTTCCGAATATCCGTCGATCTCACGGGTCAACGGTAAGACGTTTGAAGAAAAGGGCAGCTGGCTTTACGTGCCCGCTGGCAAGACTATCGAATTCGAAAATTCGAAACCGGGTGAGGTGGAGTTTGCTTTATTCGAGCTGCGATAGTGACTACTGGCTCTGCCAGTTCGCGATCTCTTCGAAGTCTTCGGCCAGCTTGCTGCTCAATCTTTCGAAGATTTTAAACAGCCGCATATAGACCTCGTGGTTATTTCGGTCGGGCCGGTACATGCCCGGTACGTCGATTTCCCTTGTCGCGTCTTCCAGACTCTTGTATATGCCCATTTCCGTGGCGGCCACGAGGAAGGCGCCCAGGCCGATGCTGTCCGAATTATTTTTGACGTGTACGGGCTTGTTGAAGATGTCGGCGATCAGCTGCGCCCAGAAAGGATAGGCGGTGAAACTTCCATTGATGGATAGCGTATGGATCGCCCGGTGCTCTTCCAGCGTCTTGCCGATGCTATAGATCTCGTAAAGGATTCCTTCGATCGTAGCACGGATCAGGTGCTGCTGACGGTGCTGCATGTTCAGACCGAAATAGCAGCCCCTGGCGTTCGCGTTCCAGATCGGAGCCCTTTCGCCCAATAGATAGGGCAGGAAGATCAGCCCATCGCTGCCCGCCGGGATCTTGGAGGCCTCCTGGATCAATCCCTCCATCGAATCCTCCAGGTCAAAGGCTTTGCGGAACGAGCCGAACTCTCGGGTGAACCATTCGAAGATTACACCGCCGTTATTTGTAGGTCCTCCAGAGACATAATAATCTTTCGTCAGGACATAGTTGAAGAGGCGCTGCTTTTCGTCGATCAGCACTTCTTTCCCGACTACACGCACCGCACCGCTCTGTTCGATGGTGATGGTCGCCTTTCCTTCTCCCCATACCCCCGCGCCAAGGGTGGCCAGGCATCCGTCGCTGGCGCCGGCGATGATCTTGGTCCGATCCGACAATCCCAGCGAAGACTGGAACTCGCTCCGGAGACGGAGGGATGAATAGAAGATGGGCACCAGCTGGGGCAGCTGCTGCGCGCTGATGCCTGCGTGGTCCAGGGCGGCCTGCTCCCATTCGAAAGTGTGGATATTGAACAGGCCCGTCGCAGAGGCGAGGCTATAGTCGATTATCGATTCTCCCGTGAGCTGCTGGATGATGTAGCTCTTTATTGATAGGAAGCGAGCGGTCTTGTCGAACCGGTCTTTATCCTTGTTTTTCATCCAGGTGATTTTGACCAGGGGAGACATGGGGTGGATCGGGGTACCGGTGGCGTCATAGATAGTAGCCCCCAACGGAGTATTTTTTAGAAGATTGGACTCCTTTTTCCCCCGATTGTCCGACCAGGTGATCGCATTGCCGATCGGATTGCCTTTCTTGTCGACGGGCAGCACGCTGTGCATGGCCGCGCTGAAACAGATTGCCGTCACCTGGTAGCCTGCGGGTTGTATCAGCTCGTTGAGCAGATTCTTCAGCACGTATAAAACAGTGATAAAAATTTGTTCGGGGTCTTGCTCGCTTTGGTCGGGCTCGCGGTGGAAGGTAGGGTAGGAACCCTTCATGCTGCCGATAAAGACACCTTGCAGGTCGAAGGCAAAGATGCGGACAGCGCCGGTGCCCAGGTCGATGGTCAGGATGCAATCGTGTTGTCGGTTCATGGTTGGTCGGTATTGTCTTTTCTGAACTGGCTGGGTGTATACCCCGTCAATTTCTTGAAAGTGGTGGAGAAATGTTGTGAAGAATAAAAGCCGGTCTCCAGTGCGATATCCGTGAGATGATGGTCCGTTTGCTTCAATAGTTTTATCGCTTCAGAGATACGGATATTTATCAGGTAGTTCAAAGGTGAGAAGCCGGTGTAGCTCTTCACCTTTTCGGTAAAGGCGGTGGTGCCCAGACCCACGAGGGCTGCCATCTCTTCAACCGCCCATTGATGGGAAAGGTTTTTCCGCAGCTCCTGCTCCAGCTTCATAAACGAACCGGAGAAGTCCCGTTGGGAATGGCTTTGCTGGATCAGCTGACGGGCGATGAGAATGAGCAGGGCGTCGGTGAGCTGATGGACACGAGTCTGAAAACCGATTTCCTGCAGGTGCAGCTCCTGCGCGAGCTGCTGAAATAATTTGCCGGCTTCCTTGAGATTTGCCGCTACGGGTTGTGTATTTAGTACAAATATCTTTCGGATTGACCGGCTATCGGTGGGTGAAAGACCGCTCCAGGGCCCGAACACCGCGTCGCCGATGTCGATGGAAAGCCAGGAGAAGGTGCCGATATCGAGCGCGCTTCTTGGACTGCCAAAGGACTGACCCGGCAGGACCAGCGCCAGGTCGGATGGATAGAGGATATGGGAGTGATCGTCGATGGTCCAGTCGTAGCGGCCATCCCAGATATAATATAGACGGAATGATTGGCTTGTCTCTACAGGAAGGGAGGACAGACGAATGGTCTGCACCTTCTTCAACCCGAATTCGATGATATGCGGGAAGAGGTCGAGTTCTTTCGATACACCCTTTTGCAGTAGATAGGGATTCAAGCAATCAGTGGTTTAACTGTAATATAGATATTTCTTTTTTCTGTATAAAATTCACCGCCGTGCTTTATTGGAAGTTTTACAGAAAAAACTTTAGCTTCTTTGTAAGGTGATGGAGTCTTCCATCCAGCTCCTGACGAATTGCTTAAAACAAAACAATTGCCATTATGAAAAGAATTGAACTGGCTTTCCTGCCTTCAATGGGCAGACTGCTATTGTTTTTCTTCCTTCTCCTTTTTCTTACACAAACCTCCATGGCGCAAACCCGAACCGGCACCGTCACCGACGCAGCCGGAAAAGGTATTGGCGCAGCTACCATCCAGGTAAAAGGCGCAAGAACGGCCGTTACCTCCGATTCGCTCGGCCGGTATAGTATCAATGCGCCTTCCAATGCCGTGCTGGTCTTCAGCTCCATCGGCTTTGCCCTCCAGGAATTGCCGGTAGGCGGTAAGGCAGTGATCGACGTCGTGCTGGTCGCCGACGCACGCAGCCTCAACGAGGTGCTGGTTACGGCGCTCGGTATCCGTCGCGAAGCGCGAAGACTGGGGTATGCAGCGACCGCCGTCAATACGGAGCAGCTGGTGACCAATCGGACGACGAATCTCGCCAACAGCCTGCAGGGAAAGATTGCAGGGGTGAATGTGACGCCTCCCGCAGGCGGCCCCGGCGGGTCCACAAAAATTCGTATTCGCGGACAGTCTACGTTCAGTGGTGACAACTCGCCGCTGATCGTCGTCAATGGTATTCCTTTTAATAATACCAGCATATCGGCCGGCAACTCCAGCGGCAACGGCACCGGTAACCCCACGGGTGGCTCGTCCGATCAGGGGGATGGATGGCAGAGCCTGAACCAGGACGATATAGAATCGATGACCGTTCTGAAGGGCGCTGCGGCAGCGGCTCTTTATGGCTTTCGGGCCACCAATGGCGCCGTCATCGTTACCACCCGCAGCGGCAACCGGAGCAAGGATATCGGTGTAGAGATAGGCTCTCACTTCCAGGCGGAACAGGCGCTGGACTATACCGACTTCCAATATATCTATGGTCAGGGCGAAAATAATCTGCGGCCAGTGTCCGTGGCCGATGCGCAGAGCACCGGTGTACACAGCTTCGGGGAAAAGTTCGACGGGAAACCTACTCCTCAGTTCGATGGCTCCATGCAGCCTTATGTGCCTTACAAAAATAGAATCAAAGATTTT
The DNA here is from genome assembly GCA_018267545.1 of Bacteroidota bacterium. Lineage (GTDB taxonomy): Bacteria > Bacteroidota > Bacteroidia > Chitinophagales > Chitinophagaceae > Puia. Next base: position 33,479 of record JAFDYG010000219.1, on the reverse strand, counting down.
TACAGAACCGGCACTAATTTTACCAACAGCATCGCTCTTTCGGGCGGGAATGATAAGGGATATTTCCGGCTCTCGTTTGCCAACACCGATGCGAACGCGATCATGCCCAACTCGGATTATCATAAGAAGATCATCAACCTGGGTCTCAACTACAGGTTTACCCCTAAGCTGACCCTGCAGCTGAACGCCAACTACTCGAACGAGTACAATAAAAATCCTCCGCAGATCGGCATCCAGGACATGAACGCCAATACGACGATCTACACCCTGGCCAATAGTATCGCCATCCCCTGGTTAAAGGCGACCTATAAAGACGCAAACGGCAATGAGCAGCCCCTTTCCCGCTTCACCAACCGGAACAATCCTTACTGGGTCACCCTTCAGCGCTTTGAAAATGTACGGCGGGATCGTCTCATCGGAAATGCATCGCTGCGCTATCAGTTTACCGACTGGCTTTATGTTCAGGGACGTTTTGGTCAGGACTATTATACAAGGCCATATGACTACGACCGGCCCACGGGTACGCGTAGTATCGCCGGTGTAGCAAGCGGTTTCAACGGCTACTACTATCAGGACGAAACGACATTCCGCGAGAGGAACATGGACTTCCTGATCGGCGGCAAGCACGACTTCGGCAAGTTCGGCGTCGACATCACGCTGGGCGGAAACCAGATGGAGCAGGTCTATACCAATATCGGCACGTCCGTAACGAATTTCTATGTCCGGGATCTTTATACGATCGGCAACGGGCAGACTAAAAATCCTTTTTACAACTACTCGAAGAAAGAGGTCAACTCCTTGTATGGCATGGCCGAGCTGTCCTATGCCAACCTGCTCTTCCTGACCGTTACCGGCCGCAACGACTGGTTCTCGACCTTGAACCCGAAGTCCAATCACTATCTCTATCCTTCGGGCAGTCTGAGCTTCGTCTGGTCTGAGCTGTTCAACTCGCACGGTCCGTCCTGGCTGAACTATGGTAAGCTGCGCGTCGCTTACGCTGCGGTAGGCTCGGATACCGATCCTTATCTGAATAATCTCTATTATACCGTCAACTCCAATCAATTCGGCAGCAGCGCCCTGGGTAATATCTCCAGCAATGTCAGTCCCAATCCCAACCTGAAACCCCGCAAGGTAAAAGAGGCGGAAGTAGGTCTGGAGCTGCGGCTGTTCAACAACCGGCTCAACCTGGATGGTGCATACTATAACAAGAATACCTACGACGATATCGTCAGGGTCAGCATCTCCAATGGATCCGGCTATAGCAGCACGGTGGTCAATCTTGGCCGCGTACGGAACCGCGGCTTCGAGCTGCTGGTCACGGGCGTTCCCATCAAGACCCGGAACTTCAGCTGGGAAACCAGTGTCAACGGAAGCTATAACAAGAGCATGGTACTGGCCCTGGCCAATGGACAGACGCGGCTGGACGCCGGCTCGGGAGAATATTTCGGGACCATGTCCTATGAAGTGGGTCTGCCGCTGGCCTCGCTTCGCGGTTATGACTACAAGCGCGACGCCAAGGGCAATATCATCACCAGCGGCGGGCTGTTCCTGCAGGGTGACCTGAAGACTTTCGGCAGCGCCATTCCTACCTGGACGGGCGGATGGCTGAATACCTTCGTCCTGGGCAAATGGAAACTGTTCACTCAAATCGACTTCAAGGCAGGAGCCAAGCTGCTCTCCAACTCCAACCTGAACTTCCTGCGCGAAGGGCTGTCCAAGCCTTCGCTGGTAGGTCGTGACAACGGCGTGGTGTTCAATGCCGTCAACGCCGACGGTTCGGCCAATACGACAAGCGTTTCGGCCCAGACCTTCTATACGCAGTATCGTTCCACCAACGTCGCTACTCCCTTTGTATACAATGCCAGCTTTGTCCGCTGGAGGTCACTCTCGCTGGCATATGACCTGTCGGGATTTTTCGCCAAAACCTTCATACGGTCGGTTACCGCATCCGCTACGGTGTACAACGTGCTGATGATAAAAAAATATACGGACAATATCGATCCGGAAGCAACGGTTTCCGCTTCGGATAACCTGCAGGGCATCGAGTCGCATACCCTTCCGACTACCCGCAGCTATGGCCTGAACCTGAATTTTAAATTTTAAGCACACAGCTAAAAAATAATTTATGAGAAGTATCTTTCAAATCCGGCATGCTCTCCTGTCGTTCCTGCTGCTCGCAGGGGCCAGCGCCTGTGATAAAGATTTTGTAGCGGTGAATACCAATCCGACCCAGCCGACCAACCTGGACCCCGGCTATCTATTCGCTACGGGCGAGGTAAACGTAAGCATCCCCACTTTCTATTATCAGTCGCCCCTGGCGCAGCAGATCATTCATCCGTTTACGGGCGTCGCCGAAGGGGGGAATCACAACGTCGAGTTCGATAATAACGCGAGCACGACGTTCGACTATCTTTACAACGGCACGGGCAACGGTGCAACCGTGACCGGTAACACGGCCCAGGTGAATGGCCCCGTAGCCCTGCTGAACGCCGTTATCAGCCAGACGAAGGGAAATGCGGCCCGGAGCAACCTCTACAATATGGCGCGAATCATGCGGGCTTATTGCTTTATGATCCTGGTGGATACTTACGGCGACGTGCCCTATACAGAGGCGGGACAGGCCTATCTGGCGCAGATCAATCTGCCGAAGTACGACGCACAGCAGACCATCTATGCCGATCTCGTCAATGAGCTGACCCAGGCCACGGCGGCGCTGGACGCCGGCAAGGCGACCGAGTCCAACGACGCCATCTACAAAGGCAATATTGCGCAGTGGAAGAAGCTCGGCAATTCGCTGCTGGTGCGCATCGGTATGCGCTATAGCAAGGTAGACGCCGCAAAGGCGCAGCAGATCGTTTCCGCGGCTTATACGGCGGGGACCATGACGTCGAACGCCGACAATGCCGTCATCACTTTTAGCGCAACCTTTCCCAGTCCCACGGGTAACTGGATGCAGGGAACGGAAAAGGCGAACGTCTATCTGGCAAAACCTTTTGTCGATTCTCTCCAACGGACTCATGATCCAAGACTGGGCGTTATCGCCGTCAAGTATACCAATCCCGGAGGTGCGCTTTCCGGGGGCGGCGTCGGGACGGAAGACACTGTGCAGGCGAACCAGGTAGGCATGCCCCTCGGCTATAATGAAGCTACCATCAGCACTGCTCCCGGCTTTCCGGGCAAGGCGGTGACCGGCTGGAAATATTCTCAGCTGAATCGCCGGACGGTGGCAAAAATCGACGTGCCCGAGTTCCTGGTGACCTACGCGCAGACCCAGCTGCTGCTGGCCGAAGCGGCCCAGCGGGGATGGATCTCTGCTTCTGTAGCTACCCTCTTCAATACCGGCGTAAGGGCGCATATGGACCAGATGTCCAGATTCGATGCCTCCGCCGCGATAGCCACCGCGGCGCAGGATGCATATATGAACGCCAACCCATTCAATCCGGGCGACGCCTTGCAGCAGATCAATACCCAATACTGGATCGCGTCTTTCCTGAATGGAACGGAGGCGTGGGCTAATTTCAGGAGGAGCGGTTTTCCGGTTTTGGCGCCCAATCCCTATCCCGGCGCCGACCCGGCTGTAAAGGGCTCTTTCGTTCACCGGATACAGTACCCGCTGCGCGAGGTATCGGTCAATACGGCCAACTACAATGCAGCAGCGAGCCGAATCGGCGGGGACAATATGGCTACGCGTATTTTCTGGGATAAATAATCCGACTTATGAACTATTACCTCGGAGTGGACATTGGAACCACCTCGGTAAAGGCCGTTGCTTTCAACGGACAGGGAGTGCCGATCGGAAAACGGTCTTTCTCCTATCCAATGGCGCACACGGCGCCGGACCGGAGTGAGCTGGACCCCGACGAGATCCTGAGGGGTGTAACGGCTTGTATCAATGAAGTGACAAGGGACCTGTCACCCGGCCGGCCGGAGCTGGTATCCTTTAGCTCGGCGATGCACAGCCTGCTGGCGATAGACGAGCGGGAGCGGCCGCTTACGCCTTGTATGATCTGGGCGGATAACAGGGCCGCGTCCATCGCGCAGGGACTCTCCCTCAATGGTAAGGGGAAGACCTTCTATAACGCTACCGGGGTGCCGATCCACGCCATGACGCCGCTCTGCAAGCTCTTATGGCTTCGCCGGGAAGAGCCCGCCTTATTCGATTCCGCGGCGGCTTTTATCGGAATAAAGGAATACGTCTTTGGCCATCTTTTTGGCCAGCGGCCTGTCGATAGCTCGATTGCTTCGGCGACGGGACTGCTCAACAGCCAGACGCTCGATTGGGATGAAGACATCCTGCGATATATTTCTGTTGACCGTTCAAAACTCGCCAGGGTGGTCTCACCCCGGCATATTATATCCTATGAACGTAACGGCGGACCCGCCTTGTCGCTGCCGCCAGGAACACCCATTGTGGTGGGGTGCAGCGACGGGGCCTCTGCCAACCTGGCCACCGGCGCAAGCGGAAATCATATTATGGCGGTTACGATTGGGACCAGCGGCGCGGCGCGGATGATCCTTTCCGGTGTCGGTGTGGACAGCGCCATGCGCACCTTTCGATATCACGTAAGGGACAATGAATATATCAGCGGCGGCGCCACCAACAATGGGGCCGTCGTCCTGCAGTGGCTGAAGGAAAACCTCCTGCAGTCCGACGATAGCTATGAACAGCTGTTCGAGCTGGCAGGGACGGTGCCCCCGGGTTCGGATGGTCTGCTCTTTATACCCTATATCCTGGGAGAGCGTGCGCCGATATGGAACTCGAAGGCGAAGGGGTTTTATTTTGGATTGGAGATTCGTCATACCAAGGCGCACCTGGTTCGGGCGGCGATGGAAGGCGTCATTTATGCGGTATATAGCATCGGTAAAATCCTGGCCGAGAACAGGGATATCACCGAATTGCACGCGACCGGCGGCTTTTCACGGAGTCCGCTCTGGCTGCAGATGCTGGCCGACGTGTTCAACGTAAAAGTGCTCACCTTCGGCGAAGAGGAGAGCGCGGTGATGGGCGCCGTTGTCGTAGGGATGGAGGCGGTGGGGAAGGATACTGCTTTTCAGCGACAGCCGCTGGCTATATATTCGCCGTCGCCATCCGCGCATGACGTATACCGGGAACGGGTAGAAAAATATATGCGGCTATACGAGATGGTTAAGAACGAATTTTAAATTTCTAATACACATGAATATGATCAGAAAGCTCTTGTTCCTGGTGTTTACGGGTGTTTCCATGGGGCTGCAGGCTCAGCGGGTCGGCTCTTCCCCGGAATATATCAAAGCGCTCACGCCGGGCTGGAAGGGCGAGCGTTCGGCGGATGGCCGGCCGCACGTATCCGACAAGCTTCTCGAACGGCTGAAGAACATCTCTCTTGAAGAAGCCTGGGGCGTTCTTCGCAATCTCGGCTATCAGAACCAATACGAAGGCGACTGGCACGTCATCCACCCGGATGGGGGAGCCATGACCGGCAGGGTCGTCACCGCCCAATATACGCCATTGCGTCCCGACCTGGCGGCCGTCGTAAAAGAGCAAGGGAAGGCGGAAGGCCGCAACCAGCAGGGCGGAACCAATTCCTGGCCCATCGACGTGCTGACGGATGGGGACGTGTACGTGGCGGATGGCTATCTTAAGATGGCCGATGGTACGTTGATCGGGGACAATCTGGGCAATTCCATCTATTCCCGCTCTCATCGGGGGGTGATCTTCTATGGGTCGGTGCGGGATGAAGCGGGGCTCAGCGAAATACAGGGTTTTAACGGCTGGGTAAAAGGAGTAGACCCTTCCTATATCCAGCAGATGATGCTGACGTCGATCAACGCGCCGATTCGTATCGGCCGTGCGATCGTGCTGCCGGGGGATGCGGTTCTGGCTAATAAGTACGGGGTGATTTTTATCCCGGCTCATTTGCTCGACACCGTGGTCATCACCTCCGAGTTTATCGAGCTGCGGGACGAGTTCGGGCATCAGCGGCTGCGGGAGAAGAAATACCTCGCGGGGCAGATCGATACTCAGTGGTCGGAAGAGATCAGGAAAGACTTTCTGCACTGGCTGGACGAGCACCAGGATAAGCTGCCGATGTCTCGCAAAGAGCTGGACGAATACATGAAAAGCCGCACATGGTAATTACAATAAAAAATACGTCATATGAATCCTTCAAAAAAATTTTTAGCCAGATTTGGCTTGACCGACCCTGAAGAGACAAAGCCTGTCGTCGAAAACAGCCGGCGTTCCTTTTTAAAAAACTCGGCCCTCGGCGGGCTTTCCCTCAGCGGACTATTCTTCGCCGGCATCGAAGACACCCTTGCGCAAAGCACGTCGAAGGTCTCCCGCTTTTCAAGTCCTTCCGATTTGAAGATTACCGACATGCGCTACGCCACGGTCATGAACACCACAGGTCGCTGCACCATCATCCGGATCGACACCAACCAGGGCATCTATGGCCTGGGAGAAGTGCGCGACGGAGCGGACTATCGATATGCGATGTTCCTGAAAAGCAGGATCATCGGCATGAACCCCTGTAATGTAGAGCTGATCTTTAAGCGGATCAAGCAATTTGGCTTTCACGGCCGACAGGGCGGGGGAGTATGTGCGGTGGAAATGGCGCTGTGGGACCTCGCGGGTAAAGCGTACAACGTACCCTGCTACCAGCTCCTCGGCGGCAAGTACCGCGACAAGGTACGGCTCTATGCCGACACGCCGGAAGAGGAAGACCCGGATGTATTCGTCGCCAAGCTAAAAGACCGCCTGGAAGGCAAGGGCTTTACCTTCCTGAAGATGGACCTGGGAATCGAGATGGTCCGGAAGATACCGGGGACGATCGTCAACTCCAATTTCTGGGACGTACAGCGCCAATGGAACATGGCGCCGGGAAGCTATGGGGCCACCAAACATCCCTTTACACAGGTGCAGGTGACGGATAAGGGGATCGAGGAAATGGCAAAGTACGTCGCCAAGGTCCGGGACGTCATCGGCTTTGAGGTCCCCCTTGCGTCGGACCACTATGGCCATTTCGATATGAACAACGCCATACGCCTGGGTAAGGGGCTGGAGCACTACCGGCTGGCCTGGCTGGAAGACCTGATCCCCTGGCAGTTTACCGACGAGTGGAAGGAAATCACGAGGAGTATCGAAACCCCCACGAATACGGGCGAAGACATCTATCTCAAGGAAGAATTTATAAAGCTCGTGGATAACCACGCTACCGACCTGATCCATCCCGACCTGGCTACCTCGGGCGGACTGCTGGAGACGAAAAAAATCGGCGACTATGCCGAAGAGAAAGGGGTGGCGATGGCCATGCACTTTGCTGGGCTGCCCGTCAGCTTTATGGCCAATGTGCACTGCGCGGCGGCTACCCAGAACTTTGTGGCGCTGGAGCATCATTCCCTCGACCTGCCTTACTGGACGGATTTTGCTAAAACGAAGGACGGCAAACCGTTTTTTGAAAAAGGCTTTGCCAATGTACCCGATACGCCGGGGCTGGGTCTCGAATTAAATGAAGAAGTCCTGAAAAAACATCTGGATCCCGAGAATAAGAACTATTTTGGTCCTACGCCGGAATGGGACAATGTTCGGTCATGGGATCGGTTGTGGAGCTAGATAGGGCCGGCGAAAAAACGACGATATGCAACACCAATGGTTGGGATGGCTTCTTATGATTTTTTTTGCCGGTCTGGCGATCTTTGTTCGACGTTATCCATTAATAAAAGGGCTAAGCTTTACGATGATTATTCTGGCCGTCGTGAGCATAGCCCTTTTCTATCCTCAATATTTTATTTCCGTGGGAGACTTCAAGCTCTCCCGGCTGATCGTTCCGCTCCTGCAGGTGATCATGTTCGGGATGGGAACGGAGCTAAGCCTGAAGGATTTTGCCGATGTGCTTCGGATGCCGAAAGGGGTCATCATCGGCGTGATCTGTCATTATACGATCATGCCATTGGTGGGTTTTGGACTGGCAAGGCTTTTTAATTTTCCTCCGGAAATTGCTGCAGGCATTATCCTGGTTGGCTGTTGTCCCAGCGGATTAGCCTCCAATGTTATGGCTTTTCTGGCAAAGGCAAATCTGGCATTGTCGGTATCTGTAACGGCGGTCTCGACCTTGCTGGCGCCTTTTCTGACGCCGCTGATGATGAAGCTATTGGCTGGTCAACTTATTGAAGTGCATTGGCAAGTAATGATCTGGGAAATTATGAAGATGGTCATCTTTCCTATTATTGCAGGGTTATTATTTCACTACCTGGTGCGGGGGAAATTCAAGTGGCTCGACAAGGCTATGCCTATTGTTTCAATGGGAGGAATCGCGTTGATTATCGTGGTGATTACCTCGGCAGGACATGATAGTCTGGTGCAAATAGGCGGGTTATTAATACTGGCTACCCTGCTGCACAATACCGCGGGTTATTTCCTTGGCTACTGGGCGGGCCGGCTGATGCGTTTTCCCGAGCGGGACTGCCGGACCATCGCATTGGAAGTGGGGATGCAGAATGCGGGGCTTGCTTCGGGGCTTGCCCTGACGATGGGCAAGCTGGCTACCGTCGGCCTGGCGCCGGCCATCTTTGGACCGCTCATGAATACGACGGGGTCTTCTCTCGCAAGCTGGTGGCATAACCGGGAGCCGAAGGACAGCTAGTACCCCTGGTGATATTTCTTTAGCTTATCGTTGATATAAAGCAGGATGTCTTCATTGGAAGCACCGCGGCACCATTTATAGCTGGGCCGGTATCGATACATAAAGACTCGAAGCGAATCACCCTGCAGGCCGGTGACTTTCGACACATAGGCGGCTGGAAAACGGAAGTCTATATAATAGTCGATCTCTTCTTGTTTCAGACGTTTGCGTAACCGTCTTTTCTGCGTTTCTTTTTTCCCGAAATAATCGAGGGGGCTGATGATTACGCCGAATCCCACCGGTGTCTCGCTGCCGATTAGTCTTCTGCGATGTACCGGATAAACCCAGGCGTAGTCTTCGCTTCTTTTTAAGGAGTCCAGGCGATAGTTGGAACCTTCGTCGACCTGGACGGAGGGTAATGCTACTATGTGAGGTTGAAGGGCCACGAGGTAACCATCTTTTTCTTTAAACATCCAGTCGCTGACGATGGCTGTGTCAGGCAGGTAGCCGGCGGAAGAGAACGTGATCGTATCTCCGGGCCTGGCTGGAATTTTATAGTTTCCGCCCATATCGGAGATATTGGTGCGCTTTTGTGAAATGTTGATGACGCTGACGGAGGGGATGATTTCGGTGCTGGACCGTCGTCTGATCTTTCCGCTTAAAAACTGCTGTGCTGTAGCCGGGAATGACAGCAGCAGGAGAAGGAGCAGGTAGTAGCAGGAAGCAGGCATAAAACAAGATAGAGCTAATCACCCTATCTTGTTTTGAAAGTTATGTTAAAGTGTCAGACCCATTTCAGCGAGCCGCTGCCGGGTTTGATCGACGTTCTTATAATTGTGGGTAATGCCGCGGAGGCCGAGACCTTCGGCCACCTGGACGAACATATTCCGGTCGTCGATATATACGACTTCACTGCAGGGAACCTGTGCGATGTCGAGCGCGATCTTCCAAATGTCTACGTCCGGTTTGCGGAAGTGGACAAAACAGGAGGAGATGAAAAAATCTACAAATTCGTTGAGCTTAAAGGTCCTGATGCGGTGTTCGTTCAATTCCCGGCCTTCGTTGTTGACTACGGCGATCTTTAGGCCATATTTGGCTTTTAGCTCTTTGACGAGGTCGATCATTTCGGTATAAGCTACCGACTGATCGAACATGAAAGAGCGGAACTCTTCGATGGTAAAAGGGCGCGGTTCATAAAAGACCGATTTCTTCAGGTAGTCGTCCAGGCTGAGCTTGCCGGTTTCATAGGTATCGAAGGTCATCCGGTGTCGATCGTTCAATTCGTCCAGGTTCAGGTTGAACTTTTTCGCTGCCCCTTCCCGCGCACGTCTGTCCCAACCGTTGGTGAGCATTACGCCGCCGATGTCCAGGAACAATGCCGTCACGGGCGCTGCTGTTGATTTCGCTGCCATTGCTAGTGTGTTTAATTACTGCAATCTAACAAGAAATCACTTCTTTTTGTTGCTGCTTCGCTTGTACTTTTTATCGGTTCCGGTTCCGTAAATATAGAGGCAGCTGCCCCCCTGGATTTCATCGATGATGGGCCGGTTTACTTCCTCCGGTATGGCGGGGCAGCCTTCGCTGCGGCCGAGATAGCCCCATTGCTGGATGTGTTCTTCGCTGACGTAGTCGGCGGGATGCATGATGATGGCCCGGCTGAAGACGTGGTCGTTTACTCCCTTTTCCATTCCTTCCAGCCGCATGGAATAGCCGTGCTGACCGATAAAGGTGTCGCCGGTCAGATAGAATCCCAGGCTGCTCATAAAGCTGTTACGCCGGTTGGAGAAACGGGTGGCGAGCAGCTGGCCGGAGTTGCGGCCATGCGCGACCAGGGTATTGAAGAGCAGCTTGCCATTATAGGTATCGAGGACGAATAGTCTTTTTTGGCTGGAGGGAAGGGAGAAGTCGATGATGGAGAGAACCCCCGGGTTGGTGATTTCTCCCAGGGCCACCAGGTGTAGAAAGCCATTGACGGCTTTATGAAAGGCTTGTGAGCTTAGACCCAGCTCATCCAGCTGCAGGCTATCATATAGTACATTGAACCGGGCGGAATCGGCGAGCGTGAAAGATACTTTGGGGGCTGGGGCGTTGTTCGCGTGGGTAAAGCTTTGTCCGAACAAAACGATTACAAAAAGACCGGTAATTGTCAGATATTTACCGGACCGGCGCATCAGATCCTTCATCACTGAATAGATTATTGGTTTTTAAAATATAAATATTGGTTGGGCAAAGATATCGATCATAGCTCTATACTGCCGGTTGTTAACAGACTTTAACAGTCGAATATGCGAAAAAAAGCCAGATTTTTTAAAATTCTAGGGGTTGGGCTGTATGTCCTGATTGCGGTGTCCACTGTATGTGCACAGACCTTCCCGTCAGGTAAGGTCATCGATGCGGTTGTTTGTAAAACCGACCCTACCCAATCCTATGCCTTATATATTCCTGCGAAGGGGGGCGATGGTATCGTCTATTTCTTCGACCCGCATGGAGCGGGCGCCTTGCCCGTGAATAAGTATAAAGACCTGGCGGATAAGTATGGATTTATTCTCGTAGGAAGCAACAACTCCAAAAACGGCAACGACTGGTCGACGTCGGAAAAGATCTGGCAGAAACTGTACGAAGATACCCGGGCACGGCTAAAGATCGACGCCAATCGCGTCTATACCTGCGGGTTTTCGGGGGGAGCGAAAGTAGCCAGCTTTGTCGCTATCCAGTATCCCGCCAGCATCAAGGGGGTGATCGCAGGCGGGGCAGCCTTACCGGATGGAGTGCAGGCCGATAACTTCCCCTTTAGCTATACCCTCCTGGCGGGCGAAGGCGACATGAACCTGACGGACCTTATCGCCACCCAGTCGGAGCTGGATAAGACAAGGACGAGGCACAGGATCATCTTCTTCGACGGCAAGCACGAATGGGCGCCGGCAAATCGCATGGAATTAGCCTTTGTAGGGCTGAAAACCGACCAGGTGAGCAAGTCCGATTATAGCGCAATGGGGAGATTGCAGGTTGAAGAGGAGTACAAAAATAATCGGCTGATCAGGGCGGCGCAGGAGTGCCAGTTTTGGATAGCGGTTCTTAGTGAAAGCCGTTGGTTTAAAGAAAAGCTGAATAACCTGAACGGTAATCCGAAATATCAGCAGGAACGGCAGCTCGAGCAGCAGCTGTTGAACAAGGAGCAGACCTTCAAGGGGGAATATATGCAGCACTTTCAAAATGGCGACAACCGCTACTGGGCCGGAGTGATCAAAGACCTGCAAGCAAAATCACAGCTGAAGACGGCCGAACGGGGCATGTATCAGCGGCTGCTCGCCTTTCTATCACTAGCCTTCTATTCTCTGAGCAACCGCGCGATCTTCGGCAACGCCAATGTCGAGGCGCGGCGGCTGGTGGATTTGTATAAGATGGCCGACCCCACGAATAGCGAAGCTTGGTATTTTTCCGCACTGCTAGATGCGCGCGCCGGGCAGAAGCAGGCGGCGGAGGATGAGCTGATCAAGGCGGAGGCTTGTGGGTTTAACGATAAAGCCCGTCTGCATCAGCAGCCGGAGTTTAAAGCATTGAATCTTTCACGCGTGGAGCAGCGTCATCGCTAATAGATTGCCTATCGCTTCGCCCGTCCGGGTAAGGTTTTGGGCGGTGGCGCGTAGCGCCGTCTCGAGACTGGCGGGTTCATTTCCGATAGCAAGAAGGGCGTCGAAGTATTTGCCGAGGGCGGTATTGGTTTCCACCGGAATCTTCCCCGCCAGGCCGATCACGGGCAATCCATGCTCCTTGGCGCGATGGGCCACGCCGTAGGGGCCTTTTCCCTGGAGCGTTTGTTCGTCGATGGAACCTTCGCCCGTGATGACCACATCGGAATTTTGCAGCGCCTCGTCGAAGCCGGTAATCTCCAGGAAATAATCGATCCCGCTGACCAGCTTCGCTCCGAGGAAGGTATAGAGGCCGGACGATACGCCGCCTGCTGCGCCGCCATGGATCAGCTGGGTCATATCGATCCCGGTCAGCTGGAAAGACGTTTGGGCGAACCGGCTTAATGCAGCCTCGAGGATTGGAAGGCTCTGTTCGGTAGCGCCTTTCTGAGGACCAAAGACGGCGGCGGCTCCGGCGGGTCCCAGGAGCAGGTTATCTACGTCGCACAGGACGACGAGCTCGCAGGAATGAATGCGTGGGTCGAGACCGGACAGATCGATGGTCGTGAGGTGGTTCAGTGCCTCGGGCAGTCCGCTAAGGGGCTGGTGGTTGTCGCCGAGGAAGCGGATCCCCAGGGCTTCCAGGATGCCCGTTCCGCCGTCTACCGTCGCCGAACCGCCGATACCGAAAATGATTTTATTTACTCCCTGATCGAGCGCTGAACGTATCAATTCTCCTGCGCCGTAGGAGCTTGCTATCAGCGGGTTCAGCTCTGATTTTTTTATCAGCCTAAGACCCGAAGCATTCGCCATTTCGATGACGGCGGTCTTGCCGTCGTCGATGAGCCCGTAGGAAGCATCGATAGGCCTGCCGAGCGCATCGTGCACATCGGCCGTGGCCCTTTGCCCGCCGAGGTGCTGTATGATGAGCTCGCAGGTGCCGTCACCTCCGTCACCGATGGGAAAAGTCTGGCAGGTGCAGTCAAGCGTACTGTTCTGTAATCCCTTTTGTATGGCCAGCGCGGCCCCGGTGGCGTCGATGCCGTGCTTGAACGCGTTGGGCGCAATCAGGATACGGGTAGGATGATTATGCGTTGACGACATTTTGCGGCTGTCCTTTTATAAATGCGGCGACGTTGGCGATGGTCACGGCCATGATTCGATCGCGGGCCTCCTTGCTGATCCAGGCGTTGTGCGGCGTTATGATACAGTTGCGGGCGGCAAGCAAGGGGTTTCCGTTTACCGGGGGCTCCTTGGACAAGACGTCGAGACCTGCTCCGGCGAGGATACCCGCGTTTAGCGCGTCGGTGAGCTCCTGTTCGTTAATCAACTGTCCCCTTGCCGTATTGATGAGCAGGGCCGTCGGTTTCATCCGGCTTAGCAACGCTTTGTTGACGAACTCCTGATTGGTCGCTGTCAATGGACAATGTAAAGAGACAACGTCGCTATTGGTGAATAATTCTTCCAGGCTGGCGTAAGCAGCGAGCTGGGTATCTTTTTTGTTCGGCGTGTGATACAGCACCTTCATGCCAAAGGCGTTCGCGATGCGCGCTACCTGCTGGCCGATGTGTCCAAAGCCGACGATGCCGAAAGTCTTTCCGGCGAGCTCCATGACGGGGGCTTCGGTGAAACACCAGTCGATGGCCGTTTGCCACTGGCCGGCCGCGGTCGCACGGGCATTGCGCCCCACGTGATTGGTGAGCTCCAGCAGCAAGGCCCAGACGTGCTGGGCGACGGAGTCCGTTCCATAGGCAGGAACGTTGCTGACGAGAATCTTCCGTTCTTTAGCCGCGGCGCTGTCGACGATATTATGACCCGTTGCGGTTACGGAGATGAGCCGCAGCCTGGGAAGAGCGGCAAGCGTATCCTTACTAAAAGGAGTCTTGTTGGTAAGGACGATCTCGGCGTCTTTGCATCGTTCGGGAAGCTGATCGACCGTGCTCCGGTCATAAACGACCAATTCTCCCAGGGCACGGATAGCGTCCCAGCTGAGATCGCCGGGATTCAGGGTATAACCGTCTGTTGCTACAATTTTCATAAATCGAAGTTATTTCAAAATTTTCGCTTTTATCAGCGTAAAGGAATGCGGAGGAAAGCTGTAGGTAAGCGTGTTGCCTTTGGCCCGGACGGCGGGTTTGGCGACGCTCTGCACGACCTCCTTGTCGAAGTCGTTGCTGACCTTGATGCCGGGACCGTTGACTTCGGTTACCTGGATATCGCCGCTAAAGGCTCCGTTTTGGGACTGGATATCCGTGGTGATTGCTTCGTCCTTGTTCCGGTTGACAACACAAAGGAAGACCTCTCCATCCTTATAAGAAGCCGAGACGTCGAGATAGGGAACTTTTTTCTGCCGCGTCGTGGATTCTCCCATTCCCAGGGAAAATTTGTCCGTGCTATACACCCCCGATTCTACAAATACGTCCAGGGATTGCCCGTAGACATTATTGGCAAACAGCTCCAGCGGGAAATAGATCGTCTGACGGAACATGCCCTTCTCGCTGGTGAAGATCGGTGCGATGACGTTGACCAGCTGCGCCATATTGGCCATCTTGACCACGTCTGCATTACGGATGAAGGCATTCAGAAACTCTGCGACCACCAGCGCGTCTTCCAGGTTATAGCGTTCTTCGAGCGCCCGCTTTCCTCTTCCCGCTTCGCCGCCCCGCGCGCGGTACCAGACATTGTACTCGTCCCAGGCGATATAGATCGGGTCTTTGCTGCCTCGATTAGCCGTCTGCATCGCCTCGGCGATCATGCCCTTGATAAGCTTGATGCGCTGTTCCAGCACGATCGGCGTTGCGAGGAAATTGTAGTAGTTGCTGTCCGGGTTGCCGACGTACATATGGATCGCGATATAGTCGATCACGTCTTTTAGCTCGTTCAGGACGGTCCGGTTCCAGTGATCGGGGTCGGCGCCGGCCCGGTAGTTGGAGGAGCCGGCGGCGATGAGCTTGATGCCGGGAGAGGTACGCTCCATGAGCTTGGCCGCTTCCAGCGCTTTTTTACTATAGTCTTCTGCGTTCAGGTGTCCCATCTGCCAGGGGCCGTCCATCTCGTTCCCCAGGCTCCAGTACTTGACGTTCCAGGGTTCGGGGTAGCCGTGCTTCTTGCGCAGCTCTGCATAATACGGTCCTTCCTTTACGTTACAATACTCCACCCAGCGACGCGCTTCTTCGATCGTACCGGTACCCATATTGACGGAGAGATAGGGCTCGGTTCCGACGGAGCGGGCGAACTCCATAAATTCGTTGGTCCCGAATTGATTGGTCTCCAGGGTACCCCAGGCCAGCTCCAGCCGCGGAACGCGTTCCGACTTGGGCCCTACGCCATCCAGCCAGTTGTAGTTGGAGACGAAGTTCCCTCCGGGGTATCGTACTACGGTTGGGTTTAATTTCCTGACCGCCGCCTGGACGTCCTTGCGATAACCCTTCTCATCGGAGAGGGGGCTTCCCGGGTCGTAGATGCCGCCGTATACGCAGCGGCCGAGGTGCTCGACGAAGTTGCCGTAGATATTTTTGTCGATAGTTCCGACGGTCCGGTCCAGGTCGATCTTGATCCGCGCGTGCGGTGTCTGAGCTATTGCAAAGACCGGCAGGCAGAGGAGGGAAAGGATTTTATAGAGCATCGGCATGGGTTGTAGAGGATGTGAAATCGGGGTTGCCCGTCAGTCTCGTTCCGTCCTTCTTAAAGGCGGCGATGTATTCTTCGATCCGCTGCCTGGCGACATCGAGGTCCGTATTATTCAAATTGATGTTCAGCAGGTCCACCAGCCAGGGCAGCTTGACCTCACTGGCCATATAGGCTTCGGTGATGGCCAGGGCGATGGGAAGGGTAGTCGTCTTGGACGCGTCGAAGACGTCTTTGTTGGAAGCTTTTAGGAGCTTGTCATATTCTTCCTTCAGCAGCTTTTGAAAGAGCCTGGCGGAAAAAGTGTCTCCGGACTTTACGCCGGCCGCCGCATCGTCTTCCGTCAGCTTACCGCCCTTGTGGATCCATTCCCAGAGGATGCTAAGCCGGATTTCACCGGTAGCCATGTCTTCCATCAAATAGAGAATGTTGTCGTCTCCGAAGAAGTCCGCAGGTTTTAACGCTGCCGCCTGCATACCCTGTCCAAAAGCATTGCCGTATTGAATCCCTACGCTGAGCAGGTTGCGGGCGCCGCGGATGGTCCGGGGAGCGGGTTCTAGCAGTATGAGGTTATCGGCGTCCTGTTGGGTGTAAGTAAGGGGCGGGAATTTCCGTCCGGTTTGATTGGGTGCGCCGACTTTCTCCCAGACGGGTCGTACGATGTGAACCATCTTCCAGTGCGCCACCCATTTCCCGCTGGCTCCATCCCGCTGCTCGCGTTCCGCGCCTGCGACCGCCTTTTGCATGCTGGCGGCTACGCCTTCCGGCGAGCCGACGGGGATATTGGGCTCCATACCGCCCTGCCAGAGGACGAAGTTACCCTTACGGTCCGGGGTATTCGCTGCGCGTCTGACCCGGTCTTCGTAGTGGGCCATATAGCCATAGGTCATCAGGATGGCTTCGATATTGGGGTTGACGAAGTCTTTGTCCCAGGCCATCGCATCGGCTACACTGTTGATATAGTCCCAGCGGCCGGTGTTGTAGCCGACGAAGTGCTTGCCGAGGGCCGCGCGGATCTCCATCAACTGATAGGTGGCTTCCAGCTGTTCGACGAGGATATAAACCTTTATCGTTCCTTCGGGCAGACCGAGATGGGTTTCGAGGGCCGTGAGCATCCGGTTCCAGCAGGCCGCTTCACCGGCCGTTTGGATCTTGGGAAGGTACAGGGCCACCGGAGCCCCGCGGCTTATAAGAGCAGCATGGTTATTGACCACGTAGAGGGTCATGTCTACGATAGAGGCCGCCATGGCCACACCATTTCCGTCGAGCATGTGCCGGTCGTCGAGGTGCAGGCCGCGGGCGCGGAATAGCTGAGTCGTAAAACCCAGCTGCGCCTTCCAGTCTTTGATATTTTCCTTTCCAAAGAAGGTCAGGCTCCACTTATTCATCTCCGCGGCTACCTGTTCCGCCACCTTGAGGAAGACGGGGTCTCTGTGGGTCGCCAGCTTCAGGTTGCGCTGATTGTCGAGGGACATCGTGCTGGTCTGTCCGAGTGCGTCTTCTCCATCGAACATCCAGCCATCGGCGCCGGAGAGCAGGGCATAGGCGACATTGCGAATGCTGCTTTCCAGCGGCGCTCCGGGTTTGGCTGCCGGGCCGGTGCCCTGGATCCATTGACGCTGAAGTCCTGCGGGTATTTCACTGCCCTCGAAGTTTCCGTCACGTGCGTCTTGTACTTTTATATTCGTTCCAGGGATCAGACTTTCGGGGTCGAGAAATTCGATCCGCTGCTTGAGCTGTTGTCTTTGTTTTCTTCTTTGCGTACGTTGGGACAAAAGATCCTTGATCTCTGCATTGAAGTGGGATAATGCTTTTAAAGCCGCGAGCGCTTCGGGCGTGAATACGTCTGCGTAGGTGTTTTTTAGGTTGTTTCTGATCTGTAAGTCTTTGCTCATGGTCATTTATTTTAGTGTACTATAAATGCGGTCATTGTTCGCGGGCCGTGGGCTCCGAGCACCAGCGCCTGTTCGATATCGGCGGTTTTGGAAGGACCCGCGATAAAAGAGCCGAAGCGGTATCGGGCCGATCCTATGCGCTGATAGGCCTGCTGCATGGTCGGGACGATATCGGAGGCGGAGATGACGACGGCCAGGTGCTGTGGGATAAAAGGCAGGATTCTTTGCCCCATCAATTGTTCGGTGATCCAGACCGCGCCATTCTCGGCGATGCCGAAATGCGCGCGCATCAGCATCACCTCGATGTCCTGGAAGCTATGCGGGTCTACGTCCTGGCTTATCAGCCCGGCCGTACCGGCCAGCTCGGGGATATTGGTAGCGATGCGCCGGGTGGTATCGAAATACTTGGGCAGCAGCGGGCCGATGGCGTCGAGACCTTGTACTACGATGGCCCTGCCGCCGATGCTGATCAGGGTGTCGGCAAATTTATCGCTGAGGTTTCCCGTTTCCTGGGGGAAGAAAAAGACCTCAGGCGGCGGAGTAGAGGCTGGCTGATTTTCCAGCACGGCCTTTAGTATTTTTTCTCTGGTAGTCATACGTTTTTCTTATACCATTCTTTAAAAGAGGTTGCCGGAGCTTGCGGCATATCGCGCTGCCGGTACCAGGGATTCATTTTATTTTTGACGAGGAAGGGCATCCATTTCGAGACCCATTTGAATGCGCTTCCGGACAGCTTGTATTTACCCGGAGAGGATAGGATGGAAGCCATCAACTTCATGGAAAACGTCTTTTGCGCGCTTCCTTTTCCTTCCTTGATGATTTCTTGCCGCCATTTGAAGAGCTGCTGGTGGATGTCGATCTTCACCGGACAAACGTTGGTACAGCTTCCGCAAAGGGTGCTGGCGAACGGCAGGTTCTTGTATTTGTCCATGTCCAGGTTCGGCGTCAGGATCGACCCGATAGGACCGGCGATGGTCGCCTGGTAGCTGTAGCCGCCGCTCCTTCTATAAACCGGGCAGGTATTCATGCACGCGGCGCACTTGATGCATTTTAGAGAAGCCCGGAAATCGGGACGGCCCAGCTGCCGGGTCCGGCCCTTGTCGACCAGGACGATATGCATCTCCTGGCCCGGCCGGGGAACGCTGAAGTGGCTGGAATAGGTCGTGATCGGCTGACCGGTGGCGCTGCGCGCAAGCAGCCTCAAAAAGATACCCATGTGCTGCCGGGTAGGGACCAGCTTCTCCAGTCCCATAGAGGCGATATGCACCTCGGACAGATGAGCGCCCATGTCCGCGTTACCTTCATTTGTGCAGACGACGAATTCTCCGGTCTCGGCGATGCCGAAGTTGACGCCGGTAAGGGCAGCGCGGCGCGTGAGGAAGACCTCTCTTAAATGTTGCCGTGCTGTCTCTGTAAGCTCCTGCGGATCGGACAGCCCTTTCGGTGTGCCGAGGTGTTCGTGGAAGATTTCTCCGATCTCTTCTTTTCTCAGATGGATGGCGGGGAGCACGATATGAGTAGGACGCTGATGCGCCAGCTGGATGATACGTTCGCCCAGGTCGGAGTCGACGACGTCGATACCTTTTGACCCAAGGAATTCATTGAGCCCGCATTCTTCCGTCAGCATGGACTTGCTCTTTACCATCTGGTTGATGCCCTTTGCCTTCAGGATGCCGTAGATGATCTGGTTGTGATCCTCCGCGCCTTCCGCCCAGTGGACGGTGATACCGTTGGCGATGGCGTTTTGCTCGAACTGCTGCAGGTAGGAGTGGAGGTTGGAAAGGACGTTCTCTTTTATTTGAGAAGCCATCTCTCGAAGCGCCTCCCATTCCGGAACCTGGTGCGCGCGCATGTCCCGGCGCTGACGTACCGTCCATAGTGTGGCGTCGTGCCAGTCCACCCGCTCCGGGTCTTTGTTGAACTCCGCCGCCAGCGCGGCATGGTCGATTGTTTTACTGGGCTCCATGTTCGGTGTGGTTTAAGATTTCTGCAATATGGATTACCTTGACGGGGCTCTTGCTCCGTTTTAACAGCCCTTCCATGTGCATCAGGCAGGAAAGGTCGGAAGAAGTTATGTATTCTGCTCCGCTGGTTTCATGATCTTTTACCCGGTCCTTTCCCATCTTGACCGAGACGGCTTCTTCCGAAACGCAGAAGGTGCCGCCAAAACCACAGCATTCGTCGGACCGGTGCAGGTCGATCAGCTCGAGACCGTCTACCATCTTTAAGAGTCTCTCCGGTTTGGAGAAGGCCGGAGCCATCCTTTCGCTCATCTGCGAGAGATAGAGTCCCCGAAGGCCGTGACAGCTCTGGTGGATGCTCACCTTGTGCGGGAAGCGGGCGTCCAGCTGGTCGACTTTGAGCACATCGGTCAGGAACTCTACGAGCTCATAGATCTTGCCGTGCATCGGGTGCATGTGCTCTTTTATGTGCAGCACACAGCTCCCGGAAGGAGAGACGACGTAGTCGTACGAGGAGTAGCTGCCGGTAAATAGATCATCGCATCCCTTCGTCAAATGGCCGTACCCGGAGTTGGCCATGGGCTGACCGCAGCAGACGGGTCCCTGAGGGTATTCTACCGTCACACCCAGCCGCTGTAATAAACGGAGGGTTGCGATGGCAGCCTGAGGATAAAACTGATCGATATAACAGGGTATAAAAAGTCCTACAGTCATAATATTTAAATTATAGCAGCCTTGCTTTTTTCCTTTCTATTCATCCAGATGACCAGCAAGGCGATGAACAATACCAGGATTGCGACGACCAGCAGGTAGTACAATCCGGTGGTGATGTTGGCGCCGGCGGCAGTCGTCGTCGCTTCCGACGCATGAAGCGACGGTACCATCCATTTGAAGACGTATGCCTGCAGCAGAGTGAAGCAGCAGATGACGAAGAGCATGATAAAGCTATGCTTGACGGTAAATCTGAACAGCGATGCTTCCTGTCCCACCAGACCCACGGCGGCGGACCCTACCGCGATCGACTGCGGCGAGATCATCTTGGCTGTCACTCCGCCGGAAGCATTGGCCGACACCGTTATGATCGGGTTGACCCCGAGGCTGCTGGCCGAAGCGTGCTGCAGCTGACAAAACAAAGCGTTGGCCGAAGTGTCCGAGCCGGTGAGGAAGACGCCCAGCCATCCGAGGATGGGGGAGAAGAAGGGGAAGAGTGCCCCCGTTCCCGCCAGGGCCATCGCCATTGTCGTAGACATCCCGGAGTTGTTGACGATAAAGGCAAAGCCCACTACCGAGGCGATCGTGACGATGGGAAACTTCAGCTTATTCAATGTCAGGACATAGGCCTTGACGGCCCCCTTGAAGCTAAGACCGATCAGGGGAAGCGAGATGAGTCCGGCGAGGAGCAGAGATGTGCCGGCATTGGAAAGATAGTTGAAGGTAAAGGGTTTTATCACCAGCGGTTTACCGTTTGGAGTCTGGATAGCGTCGTGCAGACCCGGGAGATAGAACTTCACCTGTCCCAATCCGTTCAGGCTATCCTTGATCGGCTGCAGCCCCCAGGCGAGGATGATGACCGTCATGATAAGGAAGGGGGACCATGCCCGCACCACCTGTCCGTTGGTATAGCGAAGCTGGGTATCGATCGTCTGCGTCGGCTCTTCCTTGAAACGCCAGACGGTTTTGGGCTTCCAGTATTTCAGCAGCACCATCAGGCATATGATCGAAAAGAGTCCCGAGATGACGTCGGGAAGCATCGGGTTGAGATAGTTCGAGGTCACGAACTGCGCCGCTGCGAATGAAACCCCGGAGACCAGGATGGCCGGAAGGACCTCCATCGTTCTTTTAAAACCTGCCATGATAAAGACCAGATAGAAGGGAACGAGCACCGACAGAAAAGGAAGGGTACGACCTACCATTTGAGAGATCGCCATTTCCGGCAGGCCCGATACTTGTGCCGCTACGGTAATCGGCGTGCCGATCGCGCCGAAGGCTACGGGAGCGGTATTGGCGATAAGACAGATGCCGGCGGCATAGAGCGGGTTAAAGCCCAGCCCTACCAGCATAGCGGCGGTAATGGCTACGGGAGTGCCGAAGCCAGACGCGCCCTCCAGGAACGAGCCGAAGGAGAAGGCGATCAATAGCGCCTGCAGCCGGCGGTCATTTGTTATGGAAGCCATGAAGTTTTTGATGATCTCGAACTGTCCGCTGATGACTGTGATATTATACAGGAAGATCGCGCCGATGATTATCCAGCAGATGGTAAAGAGACCGTAGAGCGCACCGTCGGCCGTCGAAAGCAGGGCCAGGCCGATGGGCATGCGGTAGGTAATGATCGCTATCAGGACCGCGAGGATGGTCGTGAGCAGGCAGGCCTTGTAACCCTTCATCTTCTTTATGATCAGCGCCCAGAAGATAAAGACGATAGGGATGGCCGCCGTCAGCGCGGACAGCGCGATGTTGTTGAATGGGTTGGTTAGCTGTATCCAGGGCATAACAGGTAGGTTTATTTGTTGAACTTATAGAGCAGTAATCCATAGCCTACACCCGCGGGGTCGGCCGTATTAGCAAACTGAAAGGCCATGTACTTCCCGTCGGTGGAGACGACGGGATTGGAAGCCTTGCCGCCTTCGTAGTCGTTGAAATGCGTCAACCGGACGTAGTCCTTTCCGGTACCGTCGAGCCGGAGGCGGTAGATATCGATATTCCAGGGGCCGCGCTTTCCGCCGAGAGTTTCGCAGTGACGGTCGCCTTCGACCAGGGTATATTTACCGCCAGGAATAATGCCCTCGCATTCGTTATAGGAGCCGGGCTTCTTCGACTGGTTGACGACCTCCTTTGTTTTCAGGTCGATTGTCATGACCGAGGCCAGGTGTTCCGGCTCATAGCAGATGAAGGTCATCCTGGTATCGTTGTCATAAAAATCCTGGGCTTCGAGCGAGCAGCTCTTGTCCCCGCTTTCGTAGATGGTGGTCTTGTTGATGATCTTGGGCGTGCCGCCGGAAAGGTCGATGTCGGCCATGACGAGACGGGACGCTTCGGGGGCCAGGGTAGGGTCCTGTGCGTGCAGCTGTGTATAGGCGATCTTCATGCTTTTCTTAGAGATGGCCATGCCCTCGCTCATCTTTACGCCGAGCCGTACGGGCTTGGAGCCGCGTTCTTTGCTGAGGAACCAAAGCTCGTTGTCGCGGGTGCGGCTGGTTTCGATGTCTTCGAATTTTTCGGGGCCGATCAATATATAGTCTCCTGTGGGGAGGTGCATGACGCGGAGGAAGGCCGAGGCTGGAATATTGCAGGTCAGACAGCGGATGGCGCGGGTCTTCAGGTCGATGACCATGGCGTCGCCAAAGCTCTTGGTCATAAAAGCAACGCGCTGATTGTCGGGGGAGAAGTCGGCTCGCTCGCCGAACCGGGTCAGGACCTCGATATTGGGCGGAAGGTGGTCGAGGGGACTGCCAGGTTTTCGTTGCTGCTGCTGCGCATTGGAATGGAGGCCCTGGAGGATAGCGAGGGTGACTAGTATTTTTCTCATGATTAACGAATTAGTTGAGTGATATAGTAAGGTGTCTCTTTGCTGACATTCGGAAAGATGGCTCCTCTATTCGATTTGTCCATGATCTCGAAGAGATACATGAAATCGTACTTTGGATTCACCTGGTCGGCGGGGACCGTTGCCTCGTATACGTTTAGTTCTTTTGTCCTCGTCATAGTGAGGGTCTTGTATTCTTCTTCCTGATTGACCGATCGGTAGCGGAGGTGTATCCATTGGATGGGGGCCTTGCTGGTAATTTTTAAGCGGATTTTGATGGGCTGGCCGACGGCGTGCGCCGAGACAGGTTTGTGGCTTATCTGGAAGAGCGTATGATAGTCGGAGATCGCCGCCGGGTTGAATTTTGGGGCCTTTGCTGTCGGGCTGGGGTCTCGCCTGGTTGCTTCGAGGGTTGTCAGACCCTTTTCGAGCGCGGATAGCTCGTCCCGCCAGTGACCGCAGAGATCGGCGACACGGACACCCATCATCAGATCGTCCGTATAGACGTCGCCGGCGGCTTTTACGATCTCGCGCCAGGCTTCGATGGCTTTCTTTTCACCGGCGATGGCGTCGTCAAGGGCCTTTGCGTCCTGCGTGCGTTCGAAGAGGCGATAGCTGACGGCGGCATTGATACGGCGGGAGTGATAGAGCGCGAGGTAGCTCAAAATCTTCAGGTCGGTGATGGTCGAGACGAATTCTTTGGAAGGATTGTCGCCCATCCTTTTCTGGGCGTCGTCGACCAGCGACAGCACGTCGGACGAGACTTTGGCGAGCCATTGGCTATTGGCCGACGGCAGCAGCTTCGGAGTGGGCTTATGATCGATCAGGAACTGCGCCTCTTCGTCGGCATTGGCAAACTGCATCAGGTCGGTGACTTCGCCCTTGGCGTAGGAAGGAAGATCGCCGAGGCGTTGCTTCTCGGCCCAGCCGCGAGTCGTGGGAAAATAGCTATACGGATAACAGGAGCTTATGATCCTCGGCAGGATCCAGCTGGCCTTGTGAAGGGCTTGTTCGAGGAGCGGACCTGCGTCGCCCAGCCGTCTTGTAAACTCCCGGTCCCAGACAGCGTCGGGTGTTTTGGGATTATAGCCGACGCGGCCGAAGACCTGGAAGAAGTGCCAGTAGCGTTCGAACTCGTAGTCGTAGTAGCGATAGGCCGGATTCAGGAGGGCAAAGGGCGCCGCGTCGTGGGGCTGCGCCTCCATCTTAGTCGCCAGCGGTTCGTTCACCTCGTAGCTATCGCCGCTATAGAGGCGGGCGCTCTCGGCAAATCTTCTCGCGTAGTCAGGGCTACCCCATAATAAGATTCTGCTTGTTCCACCGTTCCATAGCCGCCAGTGGATCTTGTATCGCTGTGGATAGCGGAGCAGGTCGGAATAGCTGTGGCGGCGGGGACTCTTTTCGGGATTTATCATCGTAGGATGATAGGGGAGGCCCATCTGCTCCATCCAGAACTTGGTCTCGATCTTAAAGTGGATGCCGGCGTCGAGCGCGTTTTGGATGATGGACTCTTTTAATTCCTTCGCCCGGAGAACGAGGTGCAAATCGGGCGCCGTCGCCTTCATCATCTGGAAGATATCCCGCCAGAAGGTTTCCTGCTCGCCATTCTTCAAACCCGACTCGTCGTGCATGCGAAACTCGATGGCGTCGAGGTTGGGCATTTCCTTTACGAACTTTGTCAGGGCCGCCTTGGTATAGGTAGTGAGGTTGTCCCCATTGAGCCCCCACACGAGACCCGGTACGGGAGCGTCGGAGACGTCCTTTGCGCCGGGTATGCCGCCGCCTTGTACGCCGCCGCGGTAGATATGATCCCAGATGGCGGCGGTGAGACGGATACCGCGGGCGTGCGCCATTTCGATCAGGCGGTTGAAGGCTTTTAGGTTTCTTTGCTGCTGCTCCGCGGAGAGACCTACCATGCGAACGTCTGGGAAGCCGTCTACGTTGAAGAAATAGGGATAGCAGGGAGCGAGAAAGCCGCCGTTCTCATATCCGAAGATGATGACCAGACTATTGAAACGGTCGTGCGCCAGCATGTCGAGATAGCGGGTCCAGTAATTCTCGTCGTAGAGCCGGGTCTCCCAGTAGTTACGATTCATCGTATAGATCGAGACGGCCCGTTCGGCTATGTAGGGGCTCTCGGTCGTCGCGGTAAGGGAGCCGAAGGGCAGCCGGTCGGCAATATCCAGCAGCGCATACATCAGCCCGCGATCGTCGTGACCGGCGGCTACCCATACGGATTTGTTTTTGTATTGCGTTTTCCAGATTGTCAAGGCCTCGGCCGAGTCGGGCAGGGTATGGCTGGAGCTTTTTAATAGCTGGGCCGCTGCCTCGCCTCCGGCAACAAGAATTGGTTCGGTCTTAGCTTCGTTAAGGGAATTAACTTTATTAAATGAAATATTTTTAGCAGTGAGCGCCGCCGTTAGCTGGTCGAGTCCGTACATAACCGGCGCGCCGGCGGACGGGTCACAGACAATCGTCACCTGGGCGCGGGCCGGACCGGTCATCAGCAGGCATAGAAATACCAGGGCAGCCGTCAGCCACCGGGACAGGAAAAGTACTTTTTTCATTATACCTGTTTTATTACAAAATAGGGCTGGCCTGCCAGTGCGGCATTAAACCCGGGATATAGTATAGTAGATTCTGGGGTGTTTTTTATCTCGATATAATACTCCAATGGATAGGCAGAGTCGGTATAAGCACCGGGAATGCTGGCCTGTCCGCCTTGTAGGTCAGCCGTTTGCCATCGTTCCGCCTGGGTCACGCGTCGATAGTACAATTTAGCGGATCCCGGAGGCTTTGTAAAATTAAATTTCAGGTTGACCGCCTGTCCCTTTGAGAAGCTGGCCGGCTGCTGATGCGTGCATGCAGCGTTCGGACGTTGGGGGCGACCGATGGCGTCCTGGATGGCCTTCTTTGACCGGCTGTTGTTTCCGGACTGGCCGGCTTTGGCTTCATTCAGCATCTTAGCCATGTTTTCTACGTCGGCGTCCAGCGCGGGCATACGATCGGACCAGTGGCCGCGCAGCCAGGGGTGCTCACCAACCGTGACGTCGGCGACATAGACCGTTTTGGAGAGGTCGATTACTTCCGCCCAGTGTGAACGGGCTTTGCGGTAAGCCTTTAGCGCTTCTTCGAGGGCCTGACGGTCGCCGCTCTGCTCGTAGATTGCGAACAGGGTGCCCGCCCGGAATTTGGCCGCAAAAAACCTTCCCAGGCCTACCTGCATAGCCATATCCGTTTTGAGACGGCGATATTCCGGCTTGTTCTTTCCGCTGGCCTTTGCTTCCAGCTCGGTCAGGCTTCTGGCCCCTTCGCCGGCATAGTCTTCGAGCCATTGCGCTACCTCGACAGGCGTGTATTTCCCACAGCAGTTTCCGCTGAGGACTTCCTTTACGTGGTCGTTGATAGAGATGAACAGCTGCGGGTCCAGCGGCGTAACATTGCCGAAGGTCTTGGGCGCGGGGGTATCGGTATACGTATTCTTTAGATTGGGGTCGGTGATCGGCTGATTGGTATACATCTCCGGCCAGTACATATTGTTACCGGCGGAGGCGCCGTGCGTGGTGAGCACGATGGGCAGGATGCGGCTGACGCTGGCGAGGCCTGCCGTTGCTGCCGCTCCTCCGGGACCCAGCTGCTTTTTCCAGTAACGCTGGAAGGTCTCGGTCTTTGTCTCGGGGTTATACATCATCCGGCCGAAGACGCGAAGCGTGTACAAATATTTCTCCCAGTCCCAGCGGGGCTTGTAAGCAGGATCTGCATATCCGCAGCGGTCTCCGGCGAGACCCGAGCCGCGGCGGCCTTTGAAGGAGAGGGGCTCCATGAGCTCTACGCCGCTGCTGCCGCAGAAGCTGAAAGCACTGGAATGCGCCGCCGCCGTTACCGGGTCACCCCAGATCAGGAGGCGCTGCGTGCCGGGCCAGATGCGGTGAAGGACCTTGTAGGGGCGGTCTTCTTTTAATAAGTCTCCATAACCGTAGCGCAGGAAGCTGCGGGAACCGGCGCTGAGGTTCATCAACGCAGAAGCTTTTTGATTGGGGTTGGGGACCTCCAGCGAGCGGATGTCTGCCTGGTGGTAGGGCATACCCATGTGCTCTGCCCAGTACTTGGGTGAAATGACGATGGGCAGACCGGTTTTGACGGCTGCGTCGGTCATTTCCTGGTCCATACCCTTGGCGTGCATATCGATCTCTACCTTCCGGCCGCAGGAACGAACGCCTTCGAAGACGGTGGCCCAGAATTGATAGCTGCCTTCGTTGACGCCGCTTTCGCCGTGTACGCGGAACGTGACGCCGCTGATGGCGGGGCAGGTCTGCAGCAGCAGCCGGACGGCGTCCCGGCAGTAGGCGGCGTGGTTGTCTTTGTTCAGCCCTTCGATCGTATAATTGGCGTTTGTCGTGTTCAGCCATTCATAGCCGTGCATCCAGATGCCGAGCTGAAACTGGAGTCCGCGTGCTACCGTCTGTTCGCTAATAAACTTAAGCATGGCCAGGTTTGTTTCCCGCTCGGCATCTGGTAATTGCGGCACTTTTACATTATATCCGGGAACGTTGAGCAGGAAAGGATAGGCAAAGAGGAAATAGGCGTCGGTAACGCGCTGCAGGAAATCATAGCCGATGCCGAAGCTCAGGTTGAAACGGTTGTAGCGATGGGTCGCGATCGTCGTCAGATAAGCCGGCCACATCTCCCTGTCGTTGTACCAGGGTTTGTCTTCCACGTCGCTGCAGAATAAACGGTTCAGGCTGCGGATCGAATTGGCGGGGCTTTCGGCGATGGCCTGCTGCTGTTGTAACGCGGCCAGGGGCGCATCGCTATTGCGGACCCGGTCGGCCAGCTCGAGCAGGGCATAGATCAGCCCGCGTTCGTCCCGTCCTTGCGCGAGGAGGACGGATTTTCCATTCAGCGTGATGGGCGCCAGCACGAGCGACTCGGGCGCTTCCGGTAAAGAGCGTGGGTGGCCGGCCGGGGTATGGCCGGGGCCGGCAGCCATGATGACAAGGCTGGCCGATTTTACTTCGGCGATGCTGTTGTGCTTTGTAACCGAGCTACCCATTGCCGTTAGCGCCTGTTCCAGCTCTCCGATGGCCCAGGCTACGGACGCGGCTTTTGCAACCGGGTCGTTCGGGTCGGATACCAGGGCGATGGAAGCGCCGGCAAGATCTTTAAAGGATGCAAAGGGAAGGCTTAGGCCGGCCAGGCTGGCCAGCTGCAGGAATTTCCTGCGGCTGGCGCCATAGCCGTTGTTATTTTTTGAATGGTCCATAGTTGTTTGTGTTGAATGATCGGATTAATTATATCCGGGGTTTTGGGGTAGAATGCTGGGATTGTTGATGATCTGGATCTGGGCCTGCGGGATGGGGAAGATGGTCATATAGTCCTTCATACCGTTGGGGGCCATCGTAGCCAGTGCGCGTCCTGTCCGGACGAGGTCGAACCAGCGCTGACCTTCCAGGTAGAACTCGAAGCGTCTTTCCAGGTAGATCTTCTCGCGGGTATCGTCCTTGGTCAGCCCGGAATAGGTAGGGACCTTTGCCCTCGTCCTGACCATATTCAGATAAGTCAGCGCGTCGGTCGTCTTCCCGTTTTCATTCAGCGCCTCGGCATACATCAGCAGCACATCGGCATAGCGGATTACCTTCCAGTTGGCGCGGCTATCGTTGGCCTTGGCCATCGCAGTCAGGTATTTTAAAGTAAATGAACCGATACCAGTAGGGGAGATGGCGGTGTAGACCCCATTTACAGTGAGGCCTTTGGCGACGCTGACGTTCTTGCGTGCGTCGTTGGCGTCGTAATTGTTGAACAGGAAATCGGTGGGGCAGCCTTGATCGCCGCCTCCGGCGGCAGGCAGGCCATAGGCGGTAGCCATCACGTTGGCAAGGGTGCCGGCGCCCTGGAAGCTGAGGGAGAACTGCGTCGTAAAGATGCTGCCTTCGTTGATGCCTTCCTCGTACTCGATGTCGAAGATATATTCGCTATGGTGCTCGTTCTTGGTATAATCCCAAAGATCATTATAGTTGGCAAGGAGATTATAGCCCAGCGTAGTCACTTCCTGGAGCTTGGATTCCGCCTTGGGGAAATCCTGTCGGGTCAGGTATACCTTTCCCAGCAGGGATTTGGCTGCTCCCATGGTAGCGCGGCCTACGTCGGCGCCGCTGTAGGTCTTGGGTAATTTGCCTTCGGCGTCCTGCAGGTCCGGGACGATCACCTTGTCATAGACATTGGCGACCTTTTCACGCGGAACCTTATAAGTGTCGTCTACGCTTAAAGGTGTCGTCACCATCGGCACGTCCCCGAAGATGCGGACGAGGTTGAAATATGCAAGGGCGCGGAGGAATTTTGTCTCGCCCGTATAACGATCTTTGTTGGGAACGGCGGCCGTAGTGACCGACTGGATCTTGTCCAGGATGGCGTTGGCGCGGTAGATGGCCTTATAGTAATTCCGCCAGGTCTGGATCAGGATGTCGGCGTCGTTATTGAGGATGAACTTGTCCATGTCAGAGACGGGGAGGTTGCTCACCAGGCCGCTCTTGGTATCGTCACCGCGCACGTCACCATACTGCCAGAAGTTGGCGTATTCGGTCTGAAACACGGCATAGACGCCGTTGACCGCATTTTGAAAGTCGTTGTCCGTCTTATACACCTGGTCGGTGCTTACCGTTGAGATCGGGTCGATGTCTATGAACTTCTTGCTACAGGACACCAGGAAAGCCGTAGCAACCAGTAGTAGTCCGATAAAAGTTTTCATATAAATAGTTTAGTTATCTTAAAAAGTTACGTTCAATCCAAGCGTCAGACTCTTTGACAGGGGATAGTCATTCAGGTCGAGACCTGGCGTCAATGAATTACCCGAGTTGCTGGTGTCCGGATTGAACGATTTGAATTCGGTGAAGATAAAGGGGTTGTTTGCGTTGGCATAGACCCTGATCGAGCTCAGGCTCATCTTCTTGGCTATCCGCTCGGGCAGTACATACGCCATCGAGATATTATTGATGCGCATATAGCTGCCGATGTCCAATTGCTTCTGCTGGCTTTCGCCGCGGATGTTGCCCGTAGGCGCATCGTTGGGTCTTGGCGTATTGCCGTCGCCGGGCTGGTCGGGAGACTTGAAATAATTGTTCGAAAGCGCCAGCTGGTTGGTACGGGCGCGGGTGGACATATTGGCGCCGAGACGGGTCTGGTTGAGGATATGCGCACCCTTGCTTCCTTGCAGACTGACGATCAGGCTCAGCGATTTGTACGAGAAGCGGTTCGTCATGCCATAATAGAAATCGGGGTAGGGGCTGCTCATGATCGTCTTGTCGAAGCTGTTGATGATACCGTCGGGTTTTCCGTTGGGACCGCTTACATCGACAAATCTCGTGTCGCCTATATGAGAAGCGCTGGCCGTGCCGGGAGCGAAGATCGGTCCGGCATTGAGCTCGGCCTGGTTCTTGAAGATGCCGTTCACCAGCCAGCCATAGAACATCCCGATCGGCTGACCGATCATGGTGATGTTGCCGCCGCTGATGATAGGGTCGCCCGAAGGTCCGAGCCGCAGCACCTTGTTCCGGAAGGTCGACAGGTTGAAATCGGTAGCCCATTCGAAATCGCGGCTCCGGATATTCTGTGTGCCGACGACAAACTCCCATCCTTTATTTTCGACCTCGCCGATATTCTTCAGGGCCGTAGAGAAGCCGGAGATATCGGGTGTATTCACGTTCAGGAGCAGGTTGGTATTCCTGGACTGGAAATGGTCTACGCTGATATTCAGACGGCGGTCGAGCAGGCTGACGTCTATCCCGAGGTTGAACTGCTTTTGAGTTTCCCAGGTCAGCAGCGGGTTGGCAATTCGCGCAGGACCATAGCCGGGCGCAGCAGCTCCGCCGAGCGCATAGTTCTCATAATTGATCGTGGCGATATGGTCGTAGTTGCCGATATTGTTGTTCCCGGTTACGCCATAGCTGGCCCTGAGCTTCATCTCGCTGATCTCTTTTATGTTCTTCAGGAACTCTTCTTCCGAGATACGGTAGGCCACGGCTGCGGAGGGGAAGTAGCCATACTTCTTCTGATCGCCGAAACGGGAGGAACCATCCGTACGGAAGGAAGCGGTCAGATAGTACTTGCTGTTGTAGTTATAGTTGATTCTCGCCAGGTAAGAGATCATGGACCACTCGCTGATGGTAGAGGTACCGGTGGTGATGAGCCCGCTGGCGGCGCTGAGGGTCGGAACCAGGTTATTCGGCAGCTTGTCGCTGTAAAGATAATTTGCACGGTAGTAGTCGCGCTGGGTAGTATAACCCAGCAGACCCGTGATGTGATGGTTGCCGAAGGTCTTGTTATAATTCAGCGTCAGCTCCGTCAGCCAGTTGTAATCGGTTGACGTGGAGTCGCTGGCATAGGCTACGTCGCCGAGAAACGCAGCGAGCTTGGGTTTGAACTTCTCCTGGGTAACACCACGCATATCTACACCGGTGAGAACATTGAAGCTGAGATCCGGCAGGATTTTGTACTCGAGGTTCAGATTGCCGATGACGCGGAGGCCTTTGCGGGTATTTTTAATTTCGTTGACCAGAGCCAGGGGATGATAGAAGTTTCCGCAAGCAGCCAGGTTGTTGTAAGCAAAGTAATTGCCGGTGCTGTCATAAACAGGGTAGAAGGGGGTTACGGCCATAGCGCTCCCGATAACGTTTTCGTTGGGACCGCTGGTAAGACCGGCAGCCTGCACAATTCTTTCCCCGGTGTAAGACGGGTTCAGATTGAGACGGACGGCCAGCTTCTTGGACAGCTGGGCGTCGATATTGGAACGGATGGAATAACGCTTGAAGTTCGTGTTCCGGATGATCCCGTCCTGGTTGAAGTATTCGCCGCTGAGCGCATACTTGATATTCTTGTCGCCGCCTCTTACCGTCAGCTGGTGCTGTTGCTGAGGCGCGCGGCGCATGATCAGGGAGAGCCAGTCGTTGTCTTCTTTATTCCGACCCGCCAGCACGTCCAGGATGATTGCAGGGACGGCCAGCTTCCATTGAAGGGGATTGCCGGAGACGTCGTTGCCGGCGTCCAGGTTTCTGTTCTTCACACCGTCGTAGAAGTATTGTGCTTCCTGCATGGAATTCATCATCTTGGGCTTCATGGCGACTTCCTGCAGGCCGTAGTAGGTGTCGAAGGAAATGACCGGGGTCCCGGTCCGTCCTCTTTTGGTCGTGATGAGGATGACGCCGTTGGAACCGCGCGAACCGTAGATGGCCGTGGCGGAAGCGTCCTTCAGGATGTCCATCGTCTCGACGTCGTTCGGGTTCAGCGTTTGGATATCGGTTACGGGGAAGCCGTCTACGACGTAGAGCGGCTCGGCGCTGGCAGAGATACTGCCGATACCGCGTACGCGGATCTGGGGAGCGGCTCCGGGCTGTCCCGACACTGGCTTGACCTGTACGCCGGCGGCCTTTCCGAGGAGGGCCTGGTCAACACGCGGAACGGCCATGTCTTTGATATCCTTGCTGCCTACCGAGGCGACGGAGCCCGTCAGGTCTTTTCTTCGCTGTGTACCATAACCGACGACGACCACGTCGTTCAGACTGGCTGTCGCCTGTTCCAGGGAAACATGGATAGTCGATTGACCACCCAGCGAAGTTTCTATCGTTTTATAACCTACATAGGAGATGACCAGCACGGCGTTGGGTTTGCTGACGTTGATGGAGAAGCTTCCATCTTCCTTGGTGAGGGTATTGTTTTGTGTACCCTTCTCCGTGATGCTGGCGCCGACCAGCGGCTCGTCCTTTTGATTGCTGATCCGGCCCGTAATCGTTATCGGCGGTGGAGGAGGGGCGGGGGGCTCGGCGACCGTGTGGTTTTCTTTTTCCTTGATGATGACCATCTGGTTCAGGATGGTGTACTCGAGCGGCTGGTCCTTGAGACAAACGTCCAGCGCCTGTTGCAGGGAAACATTGCTGATGTTGATGGAGACTTTTTTTGCCTTTCGAAGCTGTTCTTCGGTGTAGACAAATGTGTAATTGATCTGTCGTTTGATCTCTTTGAAAACTCGATCCAGCGAGACATTTTTTTCAGACAGCGTCACGCCCTGTGCATTTACGTTTGCATGAGAGCTGAAGCAGAAGACAAGCAGTAGAAAAACCGTCAATTTCATTACTAGCAGTAATTGGTAAAAAGGTTTTCTGTGCAAAAAAAAGCAGTTGCGGCAAGCAATTAATTGCATAGCTTTGGAGTGTTAGGGTGAACAATAATGAGTCCAAACAGTCTTGTAATTGATT